>DAHXNK010000009.1 GCA_027365415.1 Acidobacteriaceae bacterium | reverse complement strand
GTTGGTCGGAACAAAAACAATGTCGTCGTTCTGCAACACGGGATCTGGAATTTTTCCGTACATCACCTTATGCAGGTTAACGGGAATCTCTTCGCGCTTGGCCCCAATGGTTCGAATGATGCGGGTTTTGCTCTGCGATGCTTCGTAATTAACGCCACCCGCCAGTGTGACCGCCTGCATCAACGTCAGCGGAGTGCCTGTGGCAAGGGGATATGCGCTCTGCGCCTTGACCGCGCCGACAACATACACCACATCTGTGCGCGGAACGAGAATCTGATCTCCGGGATAGACAAGGATGTTTTGGGCTTTGGCACTTGTAAGGTTGGGGCCAAGCTGCACCAACAAAGGATCCGCAACGCTGGGGCGCAAGATGGAAATGGTGTGGCTGGCGCTCTTGGTCAGGCCGCCAGCGGCGGCAATAACATCCAGCAGGCGCATCTCTCCATAGGCAGGTATAGGCTTGGGGAGATTAACCTCGCCCGTAACCGTAATGACATCGTGTGTAGAATCCAAAATCGTGATGCTGACATCGGGATCGCGAATCATTCCGGCAGCATCCAGCATATCGGCAATCCGACGTTGCCCTTGCTGCAAATCGAGTCCATCCAAATGGACGGCCCCGATCAGCGGCAAATAAGTCTCTCCATTGGCATCAATGCGAACCTTGCTGTCGTAATCTTTGACCCCGAAGATCGTAACCTCAATCGAGTCTCCTTTGTGCAATCGCAGAACCGAGGCCGAGAGCGATGGCGGATTCAGGGGTTGCGCCAGCGAGGGAGGCAACGGCGTTGGACTATCCGCCTTGGTTGGGGCAGGTCCCGTAAATTGCGCCAGTCCGCACAACGGCAAGGATAGACTCCCGATCGCCCACCCCAGGAGACATCGGCGCAAACGATGGGAGTATTTTTTCGAGATCATTCCACATCCTCCTTGCGCCAGAAGAAGGGCCATTTCCGCCGCTTGGCTGGTTCGCCCGGCCCGCGCTCATTGAAGTAAGAGTAGCGCTGGTAGCCATAGTAACCGTAATAGCGTTGCGACGAAGTGTCCACCGCATTGATGACGGTTCCACCCATGCGAATAGCTGCGCGCTGCATCAGATCGCGGGCGCGACGCACGGAATGCTTACTGGCTCGTCCATAGCGCACCACCAGCAGCACGGCATCGCATTGTGGCGCCAGCACAATACCATCCGTGATGGTCAGGATGGGCGGAGAGTCTACCACAACATGCGTGAAACGTCCCCGGCAGTACAGCAACAGGTCACTCATCTCTTTCGAGACAATCAACTCGGTGGGAAATGGCGGCACCGGGCCGCTGGAGAGCATGGAGAGATTGGGAATCTCTGGGATCGACTGCAGCGCATCTTCAAACGGGGTGCTTCCGCTGAGCACTGTGGACAGGCCAACCTTTCCACTGATGCCAAACCGATTATGTACCGTAGGACGGCGCAAATCGGCGTCAATCAGCAAAACCTTTGCGTCCCGAAAGGCGAGCACGCTGGCCAGATTGGTGGCGACGGTACTCTTGCCCTCTGCCGGGGTGGAGCTGGTGACGAGAATGACTTGGGGAGGCTGACCCACGCCAGAAAGCATCAACGCGGTGCGCAGCGAACGGAATGCCTCGGCGAATTGTGAGTTGGGCTGGCCAAGAACGTCCACATTTTTCATCGCTGCAGAGCGGGTGTCCTCCGCAATGGTTCGCGGCAGCAACTTGCGCGCCCGCGGAATCACGGCAAGCGAGGGCAACTCGGAGATGGTCTCAATATCATGAACGGTACGCAGGCTGGTATCCAGGCTATCGGTAAAGAAAGCCAGCGCGACGCCGCCGAAGAGTCCAAAGAGCAGGCCAACCAGCACGCGGGAGATGCGTCGCATCCCGCCGGGCAGAATCGGGATGCGGGCAATGTCGATCACATCAATTTCGCTGCTGGCCAGCCCGGCCTCAATGCCCGCCTCACGCAGTCGATTCAGCAGTCCCTCGTAGAGCGTGCGGCTTGATTCAACCTCGTGTTGCAGGAGTACATACTGCACCATGTCGTCGCGCAGCTTGTAAGCGCCGGAAATCTCGTTATCCAGCAGGGATTGGGTCATCTTCTGGTTCTTGAGCGCTGTTTTGTACTCCGTCTTTGCCTGCGCGACAACGCGCTTCTCCTCCAAAGCAATAGCCTTTTGGGTCTGCTGCATTTCCGCCTGCAACTGCCGCACTGCGGGGTAGTTTTGGCCAAACTGCGAACGAAGCTGGGCGTACTGAGTTTCTAGGCCCGTCTCCTGATTGCGCAGCGTTGCCAAAAGACTGGCATTAGAAGTCCCCATCACATTCGGACTACCATCAATCAGGTTGGGATCGGTGGTAGTCACCATCCGATAGCGGGCCTCGGCAAGAATGCTGTTAATTTTGGCGTCCGTGGCAGCTTTCGTCAGAGTGTCCAGAGTGGTTGCTTCCAAGTCATGGGTCTGGTCGCTGAAACTCAGAACTCCAAGATCTTTTCGGAGTTCCACCAACTTTTCCTGGGAAGCTTCGACGTTTTGCCGCAAATCATCCAACTGGCCCTGCAGCCAGTGCGAGACCCGCTGCGTGGAGTCATAGCGAGTTTGAAAGCTGCGCTCGACATAGTCCTGAATCAGCAGGTTGACGACCTCGGCAGAAAGTTTGGGCGACAGACTGGTGAATTCAATGTCGATGATTTCTGTCTTTGGAATGCGATGCACCGAAAGTCCGCTCGCCAAAAAGCCAATCATTCTATCCTGCACGGCACGATCACTTGGATCGGGATGGCTCGTAATCGGTTTGGGGCCGAGAAAGATGGGATTGTCTTCGATCTTCAATCCCTCGGCAACTTTCAGCAACAACGTGCCGCTTTGCAGAATGGAAATCTCTGTCTCCAAGCGCACGCCCAGGTCTTCCTGCCCCATGCCGGTTTGCCCGGAAACGCGATATTCATTGGCCGCGCCTTGCCGCACCTGGATGGTGCCGCCTGCGGTATAGACCTTGGGCGTGGTCACGGCCTTGACAACTCCGAAGACCCCACCAATAAAAACGGCTGCGATAACAATCCATTTGCGCTTGCGCAAGGTCAGCAGATTCTCTGACAGCGCGTTGCCCTCTTCATTGGCTGCCCATCCCCCGCCTGTTTGAAACGTACGCGGGGTGAACGCCGGGCGCTCTGGAACATTCTGTTCGGGCGAATTCATGCGTGCAGGGACTGCTCCTTCAGATCATTCCAATACGACGAGAGGTGAATTCGCGGGTCTTCCCGCTCCGAGCATTCTGAAACACTGTGTACCCTGAGCATAGGGGTAGCATCCTTCTTCCGTCAATGCAGAAAGCAAGTTCCATATCCGCATGGGTAACAGGCGCTCCGTTCAGATGCCGACCAACAGAAAATTGATATGATGCGGGGGGAGTTGCCCAACGCGCAATTTACAAGGAAATTACCCAAAGGGGAAACCTTCCCGGCAATATGCACAATGTTATGAGTGATCTTGTGACTAGGATCGTCGTAGTGGGTTCGGGACATGTGGGCCTGGTCGCCGCCGTGTGCTTTGCAGAGATAGGGCACACTGTCGTCTGTGTGGACAAAGACCAGCAGAAGATGCACGCGCATCTCCAGGGAATTCCAACGATCCATGAGCAGTTTTTGCCGGAAATGTTGCGGCGGCATCTCCACCGCTCCCTGACGTTTACCTCCGATCTTGCCGGGGCAATACAGGATGCGGAGGCGATTTTTATCGCGGTCGGCACCCCACAAAGTGGCAATGGGCAAACCGATCTTTCTTATGTGGAATCCGTTGCCCGCGAAATCGCGCGATCCATCCGCCGCTATACCGTGATCGTCGAAAAAAGCACTGTTCCCATCTATACCAACGAGTGGATTCGCCATCTCCTGGGAACCAAGGGCATGGCGGCGGCGCAATTCGATGTGGCCTCCAACCCGGAATTTCTGCGCGAGGGTACAGCGGTCAAGGATTTTCTGCATCCCGATCGCATCATCATTGGCGCGGAAAGCGCGCGCGCGGCAGAGGTGCTCCAGCGAATATACGCGCCGTTAACCACTGGAGCCTACTACGCCCAGGCGGATGCAATCTCTGGCCAATGCACATCTCTGAATCCGCCGCCCATGCTGCGGACTTCAGCCAAAAGCGCGGAATTGATTAAACATGCCTCCAATGCCTTTCTTGCCATGAAGATTGCTTTCATCAACCAGGTGGCCAACGTTTGCGAAGCCGCAGAGTCGGATGTGATGGAAGTGGTGCTTGGCCTAGGCATGGATCGGAGGATTGGGCCACACTTTCTCCAGCCCGGCATCGGATATGGTGGCTCGTGTTTCTCCAAGGACATCGCAGCCTTTCACTCGGTCGCGGCCTCCGTTGGGGTCGATTTCGGAATGCTGGCAGAAGTGGAAAAGGCAAACATCCAGCAACGAAAACACTTTTTTGGAAAAGTGCGCGCGGCCTTGGGAGGCTTGGAGGGAAAGCGACTGGCGGTCTTAGGCTTGGCCTTCAAAAGCGGCACCGATGATGTGCGCGAATCACCCGCGCTGGCGCTGACACGAATGTTTCTTGATGCCGATTGCATCGTGTCGGCTTTTGATCCGGTGGCCATGCCACAGGCGCAGCAGGCACTTCCTGCCAGCGAACGTCTCCAGTATGCCACCAGCGAGTATGCCGCTGCCGCAGGCGCGGATGCTCTGGTGATTCTGACCGATTGGCCGCAGTTCGGCGCGCTGGATTGGGTGCGAATGCGCGACACGCTGGCCCGCCCGCTGGTACTGGATGGCCGCAATGTTTGCCAACCTTCGGAGTTGGCAGCGCAGGGGTTGGACTACATTGGCATCGGCAGACATGCCGGGGTTCATGTGCATGCGCCGATCCCGTTGCCAGGGTCAAAGGCGCAGCATTCACCGTCTTTGGAAGAAAATTCCACCGGAAAGACAGCGCGGCGCGCACTCCTTACCGGGGCTGCGGGTTTTTTAGGCTCGCATCTGGCGGATCGTTTGGTAGCGGAGGGCTATCACGTCCTCGGTATCGACAATGTATCCACCGGAGATCTTCGCAATCTTTCGCATCTGCGGCACGAGTCACGCTTTGATTTCGTCGAGCAGGACATCTGCCAGCCATACGACCCTGGCGCGGTTGATTTTATTTTCAACTTTGCCTGCCCTGCCAGTCCGGTGCAGTACATGCGCCGGGGGCCGGAGACCCTGCGTGTCGGTTCTGAGGGTACACATCGAATGCTGGAGCTGGCGCGTCGCTATGGCGCGACCTTCCTGCAAGCTTCCACATCCGAGTGCTATGGCACCCCGCAGGTGCATCCCCAGCCGGAGAGCTATTGGGGCAATGTGAACCCGGTCGGGCCACGCTCCGTCTACGATGAATCCAAGCGCTTCAGCGAAGCCCTAGTCATGGCCTACCACCGCTATCACCGCATGGATACTCGGCTGGCGCGCATCTTCAACACCTATGGTTCCCGCATGCAGCCGGAGGATGGGCGCGTCATTTCCAATTTCATCATGCAGGCGCTTGCGGGCCGAGACCTGACCGTCTACGGAGATGGCTTGCAGACCCGGAGTTTTTGTTACGTCTCCGATCTGGTCGAAGGAATTTTGCGTCTTGCCCACTCGCAGGAGGCTTTGCCCGTCAACCTAGGCAACCCAGATGAATATACGATTCTTGCGTGCGCGCAGCAGGTGGTGACAAGCTGTCAGGCATCCAGCAAGATTACCTTCGAGCCATTGCCAGAGGATGATCCGCCGCAGCGCCGGCCCAACATTACCAAGGCTCGGCAGCTTCTTGGCTGGGAGCCGAAGATTTCTTTACAGCAGGGATTACAGCAGACCATCCCCTACTTCCACTCGCGCCTAACCCCACCCTACCCCGTTGCCGGAGGAGGACTTACCACTTCCGCAGGCTGCGTTGAATCTGTTGAACCTTTGGATACCAAGTAATCTGCACTGTTGTGGTCACGTCGTTTTGGCCGCCGGGTTTGTAGATCGGAGCCTTCCAGCGCTCGTACTGCAACCATCCGTCGAATTCCACCTGAGGGCGAATTTGTTTGACCGCTTTCACGATGAAATCGTTCTGCGTGGTTCCGCCGGGGATAAAGTCCTTGGCAGCCTTGGCGTTGCGATAGGCAAGCTGCACCATATCCTGAGCCGAAAGATGATAGGTCAACCAGGCTTGGCCGCCTTTGGACTCGCGGCCAATCCAGTCGCCAAAGATATTGCCTTCGTTGGTGTAACCCTGTCGCTGGATGGTCTCGTAGTACATAAATTGTCCACCCTGGCTAGGGGAGACGGGAGGGTCGCTGTAGACCGCCTCGACGCGCATATCTAATTTGGGAGTGCCGGGGAAGTGGGAGAGATACAACCCCGTGAGAATGGCGGCGCGGTGTGGTGCACTGATCGGAGTCACGTCGTCATGCACCTCCGAATCGGTGTACTGGGTCAGCCATTTGCGCAAGAAGGGCAGCCGATAGGTGTAGTCAAACGTACTGAAGCGCGCTCCGGGATCATTGGTGGAGTACTTTTGCGCCACGGAGACATTCTGGAAGCTCCAGAAGCTGTTCCAGAATGTGCCCAGCGTGACCGGTTCATGCCCTTCGCCGCCC
This sequence comes from Acidobacteriaceae bacterium, assembly GCA_027365415.1. GTDB lineage: Bacteria > Acidobacteriota > Terriglobia > Terriglobales > Acidobacteriaceae > JAJZIJ01. The sequence continues at coordinate 35,023 of DAHXNK010000009.1, read as the reverse complement.
CAAATATCGGTTCGGGAGAAGCCAAACTCGAAGTTCCCCGAAGGCTGGAATTCAAATTTTTCCATGTGAACCCACGGAGAGTTCGGATAGGTGTGACCTTTCAGACTGCCCACCAGAAATTCATACCGCACGGGGCCGATGAAATACGACAGCAGCGGAATATGCAGCGGCTCGACGCGATTGATGCGAAAGGAGTAGATGTTCTGCGCGTTGTTGCTCCAATCGAAGGCGCCGCCCAGCGCGGGGCCGTCCCAGACATCGCTTTTGCCGATGGAAAATTCGTGGTTGAGCAACTGATAGGAGAGGTTGGCTTCAATCAACCGAAAATAATTTTGCGTGGCGATGGGGCCTGCAGGGATGGTGCTTTGCGGCACATCGGGCACGCCGTCAATGTTGGCTAGGGTTTGCGCCAAGGCGGCAGAGTATCCAGCCGCGCTGGGCGCGTGCTGATACTCCCCACGCACATACAAGGTGAACCGCCCGACCCCGGCGCGGGTGCTGAATCCCGTGTAGTCGTTGAAGCCCTGTTCATAGGGGCGACCATAATCGTTGATGATGGTCAGACCCAAATGATAGCTGTCGTTGAGCGGCGTGCCGCCGATGCCCATCATGCGCTCGTAGGTGGATTCCAGCACGGCGTGCGGCATCCATCCGCCTGCGGTCTGCAAGTCGGGAGAAATCTCTTTAAGGACTGCGTTGTAAATCTGCAACGCCTCAGGATTGTTGTCCATGTGAACGCGCTCCTGCGTGGCGTACAACATGCGCAGCACACTCAGCCGCGTCCAGGGACGCATACCGAGAACCGCCGTGTCCAGATAATTCATCGAATAGAGTCGCATCAGCGCGGGATAGATCCAGCTATCGACGGGAATGTATGTGGAGCCTGCGGAGGTGGGAATCTGGCTTGCGTGGATCGGCAGATATTGCGGCATGGCCTGATTTGCCGTCGCAGGGACGGCAGTTTGCATTGAGGAGGTCTTGATGGGCGCGGGCATCTGCTGATCTGACTGCGCCAGCAGCATAACGGGAGTGACCATCACTACCAGAAGCAGAGAAAGGCCCAAGAGAGACAGCGGGAACCGGAAAGAAATCTGTTTCACTCACACCTCAAAAATCACGATATGCCTTGCGAACGAACCAGTCGCAAAATACAAATTTTCAATGGAGCGGGAGACGGGGATCGAACCCGCAACCAACGGCTTGGGAAGCCGCTACTCTACCATTGAGCTACTCCCGCTCAGGCTGATTTCTGATCTTAGCAGAAATGGCGGTAGGATTTGAATTACAGTAAACATCAGGATATCTAAAGGAAGGAACGGGTTCAGGACTGTCCTATGAATCGTGTGTGCGTGCGCATCTTTATTCCCTTGGGAGTTTGTCTGTGGGTGTCGGGAGTACTGACTCCCGCTGGCGCGTCTGTCAGAAATTTGGCGCATCCGGCCTCACAGCTTGCCGCGCTGGTGGCCCCGGATATTGCCTCCTCCGCCGCAACGCAGGCTACGATACAGGCGCTGCAGGATCATCTCGCCAAGCTCGACCAGCAGGTTGCCAGCGCGCAGATGTCGGCAGATAACGGATGGATGCTGGTTAGCGCGGCGCTGGTCTTAATGATGACCGGCCCCGGACTGGCGCTCTTCTACGGCGGCCTGGTGCGCCGCAAAAATGTGCTGAGCACCATGATGCACAGCTTCGCGCTGATGGGCATCGTTACGATCGTGTGGGGACTGCTCACCTACAGTCTGTGCTTCAGCGCCGGGAACAGCTTCATCGGCGGCATCCATCAGGCCTTTCTACACGGCGTGGGCCTTGCGCCCGACCCGGATTACGCCCCAACGCTTCCCCTGCAGACCTACATGATTTATCAGCTCATGTTCGCCATTATCACGCCAGCGTTGATCTCCGGGGCCTTTGCCGAGCGCATGAAGTTCAGCGCAATGGCTCTGTTTACGACGCTCTGGTCCATCGTCGTTTATACGCCGATGGCGCACATGGTCTGGGGCAAAGGCGGATTTCTGAATGCCTCGCTTGGCGGGCGTTTCCCGACCCTCGACTTTGCTGGCGGCACGGTGGTGCATGTCACCTCTGGCGTCTCGGCGCTGGTCTGCGCGTTGTATCTGGGCAAACGCGTCGGCTATCCCAAGGAGCATATGCCGCCGCATAGCGTCGTACTCAGCTTTATTGGCGCGTGCATGTTGTGGGTGGGCTGGTTTGGTTTTAACGCAGGCAGCGCGCTGTCTGCGGGAACGCTGGCCACCAGCGCCTTTGTCGCCACGCAGTTTGGCGCCGCAGCCGCAGCCTGCGGCTGGAGTCTGGCCGAGTGGCTCCACAATGGAAAGCCCAGCGCGCTCGGCGCGATCTCCGGCGCCGTGGCGGGTTTGGTCGCTATTACGCCCGCCGCCGGGTTTGTTAGCCCCATGTCCGCACTGGTCATTGGAGCCATCGCAGGCCTGTTCTGTTTCTTCATGGTGGTCAAGGTGAAAACCTGGTTCAGCTATGACGACTCTCTCGATGCCTTTGGCGTGCATGGCGCGGGTGGCACCATCGGAGCGCTGTTGACGGGGGTCTTCGCCTCCAGCGCCATCAATCCCATCTTCAAAGATGCTCATGGGCAGACGCTGCCTTCGGGCCTGCTGGAGGGCAATTCGCACCAATTGCTCAATCAATGCGTCGGCGTGGCGATTGCCTGGGCAGTCTCGATTGTGGGAACGCTCCTTCTGTTGAAGTTCGTCGATCTGGTGGTTGGATTGCGCGTTTCAACCGACGACGAACGCGAAGGGCTGGATCTTTCGCAGCACGGAGAAGAGGGTTACGATTGGGAGATTGCCGCGTCTTGAAAGCAGGGCGTGTGCTAGGAACCGAGGGGCAGCCCCGGCGCATTCTTCGGACAAGCAAAGCAGCATAACCGTCACGAAAACGGAGAAGCAGAGTATGCACAAGATTGAAGCGATATTGCAGCCATCCAAGCTGGACGCGGTCAAAGAGGCGCTGGCCGAGGTCGGCGTCGAGGGACTGACGATTCTGGAGGCCCGCGGACACGGGCGACAGAAGGGACATACGGAGTTTTATCGTGGCCGGGAGTATTCGGTTGATGTGCTACCTAAAATCAAAATGGAACTGGTCGTTGCCGACGCGATGGTGGAACGCACCGTCCAGGCCATTGTGAAGGCGGCGCGGACGGGGAAGATCGGCGACGGCAAGATTTTTCTGTCAAAGATTGACGAGGCCATTCGGATTCGCAACGACGAGCGCGGCGAGACCGCCTTGTAAAAACGCACCAGGGCAGGGAGTTGAACAGCGATGCCCCTCCAATTCTCCAGCAGCGGTCTGCGCGACGAATATCAACGTTCCGTGGAGACGCTCCGCCGGGAGTTTGACCAGACGCAGGACGGCGCTGCGCTAGTACGCCACCGCGCCGATGGCGTGGACGATCTGGGGTTGCGGCTCTGGCAGGAGAATTTTTCTGCCGATCCAGCCTTGCCGCAGGGACTCGCGCTGGCGGCCATCGGCGGCTATGGACGCCGCCAACTCTTCCCTTTCTCTGACATTGATCTGCTCTTTCTTTGCGATGATGAATCGGTTGAGAGTGTTCACAAGGTCGCCATTCGACAATTTTGTCAGGCATTGTGGGATATCGGGCTGCGCGTCAGCGCCACCACGCGAACACTCGAAGAGTGCGCGCGCCTGACGGCGGCGAATCCGGAGTTTACGCTCTCGCTGATGGATCGACGTTTTATTGCCGGAGATGCGGCTCTCTTTCGCAATCTGGATCAGGAAGGTCTGCCCACACTGCTGGCACGCCGTCGCCAGCCCTTGTTGGAGCATATTGCTGCATTGGTCAGCAAGCGGCACGCGCAATTTCAAGATACGCTCTTCCACTTGGAACCCAATTTGAAGGATGGCCCCGGCGGCCTGCGCGACTATCACACCTGCGACTGGCTGGCGCGATTGCTGCCCGCGAAGACCCTAGCCAGGGAAACGGCGTATGAGAACGAGTTGCTCGCGGAGCGTCGCAGGGACGCTGCGGTTGCATATCGTTTTTTGCTAACGACGCGTTGTTTTTTGCACTACCGCAGCCAGCGCGACGACAATGCGCTCTACTGGCAGGCGCAGGATGAAGCCGCCGAGATTGGCCTAGGCCTAAATGTAAATCTAAATGAGAATCCAGGCCACCGCGAGGCTGTTGCCCCGGCGCTGTGGATGCGCCAATACTTTCGCCACGCGCGCGCCATTGACTGGACAACGCGGCAGATGCTGGACGAAGTTCCCGCCGGACGCAAGACCCTTCTGGGCCAGCTTCGCCGCTGGCGCAGTCGCAGCACGCTGGAGGGTTGCCCTGTGGTGCATGGGCGCATCGTGCTCCAATCTCCAGAAGAGTACACCGACCCCTATCGCGTGTTGCAGGTCTTTGAATTGATTGCGCGGCACAAGCTGCAATTGAGTCGCGAGGCCGAAGGGCGTCTGGCCGAATGTCTGCCAACGCTGGCCCAGCACTTGCCGGAGGGCCGGGAGTTGTGGGAGCTGCTGCGCGCTATTCTGGTCGCTCCCGGAGCTGCGCTGTCTCTCCATGCCATGCACGCTCTCGGCATTCTGGAGCTGATCCTGCCGGAGTTTCATGCCGTTGACGCCTTGGTGGTGCGCGATGGCTACCATCGCTACACCGTCGATGAGCATACTTTTCTGGTCATCGCCAACCTGCACGCATTAGGGGAATCGCAGGAGTCCAAACAGGAGTCCTCTGCGCCCAACAGCGAGTGGAGCACGCGCTTTGGCGAGATTCTTCTGGAACTCGACGACCCGGCTCTTCTCTATCTGGCAGCGTTGCTCCATGACACGGGCAAGGCGCGCAGCAATACGGAGCACAGTCAGCAAAGCGCCGTGGTGGCCACCGCCGTCATGGAGCGCCTGCAACTGGAGCCTGCCGAGCAGGAGACGGTGTTAAAGCTGATTCGCGGCCATCTGGAGATGTCCCAGGCCATGCGGCGCGATATCTTCGATGCCGAGACGGTTCGCGCCTTCGCCACCGTTGTCGGTTCGCCCAACGACCTGCGCCTGCTTTGCCTGCTGACTTATGCCGATATCCAGTCCGTACATCCCGATGCGCTGACGCCGTGGAAGGCGGAAAATATCTGGCGACTCTACATCGCCACGGCCAATTATCTGGATCGCAGCGTGGACGATGATCGCATCCACTGGGTGGCTGATTCGGAGACCATGAAGCGTCTGGGCAAGCTGGCTCCCAAGGAGCGGGCATCCATCCAGCATTATTTGGATGGCCTGCCGCAGCGGTATCTACGCACGCGCCCGCCCAAGGAGGTTTTAGATCACTGGCAGATGGCTGCGCGTTTGGCGGAAGTTCCGGCGGAGGTTGCCGTGCATCGCGCCAATGGCGGGTGGGAGTGTACGGTGGTCACTCGCGACCGCGCTTTCCTGTTTGCCGATCTGGCAGGCGTGCTGATGGCCTGGGGCATGGACATCATCAAGGCGGACGCTTTTTCCAACGTCAGCGATGTGGTCATCGACAGCTTCCGCTTTCTGGATCGCTATCGCACGCTGGAGCTGAATCCCGGCGAGGATCGCCGCTTTACGCAGAGCGTGATCGACGTGGTTAGCGGCAAGGTTCCGGTCGAGCGGCTGCTGGCCGCGCGCGCCCATACTGCCAAGGCAAAACACGCCAAGACCCGCGTTGCGACGCGCTTGGAATTTGACGATGCCTCCTCCACGCACAGCACGATTTTGGAGGTCGTCGCGCAGGATAAGCCCGGCCTGCTGCGCGCCATCACATATGTCATCGCGCAGCAGCAATGCAACATCGGCGTGGCGCTGGTGGATACGGAAGGCGAGGTCGCTATCGACGTTTTCTATCTGACGCAAAATGGAGCCAAGCTGTCCGCAGCGGTGCAGCAGCAACTTCACGATGCTTTGACCGCCGCGCTGCCTGCCTGAATTGAATGTGTTCTTCTGAAAAGGAAGTCATCCTATGCGTAGCTCGCGCTCGCCGCTGTTCTGTTGTGAAATCCGTCGCTTCAGCTTTGACATCGCTGCGGACACCGTCACATCATGGGGAAGGAGACACATAGAAACTCGCGCATGGAGCACACGACAATGACCCTTCTTTCCTTTGATCCAAAATCGACAGCCCTGGTTCTCATCGACCTGCAATATGGAATCGTGGGATTGACACTCGCCCCGTACCCCGCAGGAGATGTTGTCGCTCGTGCCGCTCAACTCGCGGCCTCGCTCCGCGCAAAAGGTGGAACCGTGGTCTATGTTCGGGTGGATGTGACGGATATTCTGCATCTTCCGGTCGATGCCCCCACGCGGGATCCGAATGCGCCGCCACCACCACCCATCGCCTCGCAAGTCGTTCCTGAGAGTGGCTATCAGCCCGATGATCTGCTGATTACGAAGCGGCAGTGGGGTGCCTTTTACGGTACAGAGCTTGACCAGCAGCTTCGTCGGCGAAGAATCCGCACAATCCTCATGGGGGGAGTCGCCACAAACTTCGGAGTCGAATCCACTGCGCGGGCTGCCTTTGATCGAGGCTACGAGTTGATCTTCATCGAAGACATTATGTCGAGCCTCAAGGCAGAGGCCCATGATTTTGCCGTGCAGAATATCTTCCCACGCATGGGCCGGGTGCGAACGCTGGAGCAGGTGCAAACGGCGCTTGCACAGTAACCGCTTCCTAAAACATCCTCCCACGGAGTGCCTGCAATTTTGAAACCTAGGATGCAGCGCGTTTTCGTTACGATTTATCCCGCCACCTCCCGCGCGCGCTCAAAAATCTTCAGAAACATCGCTCGCGTCAGCCGTCCTGTGTTGGTATTTTGCAGCGATGGATGGTAGCTCGCAATCAAATGCTTTTCTTCTGGTACGGCGAACTCCGCGCCATGCGCGAAGACCAGGCCGCGCCTGCTGGCAATCTGCCCGGCACGACGCAGATGTTCGGTGTATCCGTCGAAGGCAATCTTGCCCAGACAGACCACCACGCGCAAATTTTTTAGCAGAGCGATCTCCTCGTCCAGATGCGAAGCGCAGTTGCGCAACTCCTCCGGCAGCGGCTTGTTGTCCGGCGGAGCGCAGCGAACCACGGCGGTAATCCACAGGTCGCGCAGGCGCATTCCGTCGTCGCGGGAGATGGCTTTGGGCTGCGAGGCAAAGCCAGCATCATGCAGAACCGGATAGAGAAAATCTCCTGATCCGTCGCCTGTAAAGGGCCGTCCAGTGCGGTTGGAACCATGCGCGCCCGGTGCCAGCCCCACGATCAGCACGCGAGCCTCTGGATCGCCGAAGGAGGGCACAGGCCGCGCCCAATACTCCCAGTCCATGTAGGCGCGGCGCTTGGCTTGGCCGATCTGTTGGCAGTATGTGCGCAGCCGGGGGCAACGCTCGCAGGCGAGCATGTGCTCGTGCCATTCTCGTAAGGTTTGCGCTGCGTGGGAGTCTTGTTTCGTCACGCTGAAATTGTAGCGTTTGCGAGAAAAAGGTTTCCCACGCATGTATTTTTCGTGAAATTTTATGGCAATCAATGCTATGGTAGCCATGTCGTGGGCAGAGCCACCGGGGAGCAGTTCTTCGCGATCAAAAAAAGAATTCTGTCCGCAGCAGAATGGAAATAGCAGGCTGGAAATTCGGACGCGATTTGGTGGAAATCCGACAGACGAGGGCTGCAAAGATGAAGACGATCCTACGCAAGAAATGGATTTTACTAATGATGGGAGCCAGTATTGTGCCAATGAGTGGATGCAAAAAAAATCCAGAGCAACTCGCCCCTAACGCTCCGCAGACGACGGCGACCATGAACAAGCCGGAGATTGGCGGGCAGAAGGTCATTGTTTTGCGTCGCAATCGCACCGGGGACGGCACGCATCCAGAATTTTTAAGTGTGACGCTGCTGCCGGGTCGCGGCATGAATGTATTCCAGATCACGGCCTACCTGCCCGGCAAGGGCGAGGTGCCGCTGCTAACCTCTCCCTCGCTGGATGAGGCGGCAAAAATTCTCAGCGGCGGCCCAGGCGACGAATCCGGCAACAAGAGCTTTACGCTGGGCGGCGCGATATTGTTCCCCTTTGCCAATCGCATTTTGGGGCCGCTTTCTGCGGACAAGAAATATCTTTCGGCAACATGGCGAGGCCGCACCATCCAACTGCTAGCGAACTGGCACGGGAAAAATCCTGGCGCGCCACTCCACGCCATACATGGACAGATTCTCAACGCCAAGGCCAACGACATTGACAGAAAGGCCATGCTGGACAGCGCCGTGGCAACGGCAACCTATCATCTGAAAGCCAACGACCATTGGTTTTCTGACAATGACGTTACCGTCGATGTTGCGCTGGAGGCTGATGCCCTCGATGTAACGCTGGAGGCAACCAACACCGGCAAGGAGCCGGAGCCGATTGGCGTGGGCTGGCATCCATACTTCCAGCTTCCCAGCGGCAATCGCGCCAATGCGCGGCTGCATCTTCCCTCCGAGGCGCGCGCGGAGGTCAACAACTACGACGATGTCTTTCCCACCGGAAAATTGCTGTCCGTGCATGACACGCCCTACGACTTCAATGCGGAGCAAGGCGCGCCGCTGCCCGACGTTCTGGTGGATGATACTTTTGTGCAGTTACAACGCACCTCGGACGGCGAAACGGTCTGCGACCTGATGGATACGGGAGCCGACTACGGTCTGCGCATTACGGCGATGACACCGCTGATCCGCGCCTTTCAGGTCTACTCGCCACCGGATAAATCTTTTGTGGCGATTGAGCCGCAGTTCAACTACGGCGATCCCTTTGGCAAGGAATGGGAGGGCGAAGACACGGGCATGGTCACCGTAGAGCCGGGAAGGAATGTTGTCTGGAAGGTGCGGCTGGAACTCTTTCAGCCCTCGCAAGCCTCACAACCCGCTCCGCCGCAGTAGCGGGTAAGGTTGTGTCGGCCGGAGCCACATTCACCCCGCCGTGTCGTTTGACCGACTCTACAGAAACTCCTACCATTGAGGATAGGAATATCTGCGCGATCTGGCTCCTGCGCGTACACCTTGAAGGGTGTTCGTTTTGGCTGCCGCTGGCGCAACAAGCTGATCTGGAAGGCGAATCTTTTGAGTTCCGCAGACACCACTGACATTGTTGATACCCCGCAGAATCCCGCAGAGACACCCTCCACGCTGGAAGGTGCTATTCACAACCATAATCACGACCACGCCCACGATCATGCTGGCCACGCTCACCATGACCACGACGGACATGACCACGCCCATGCTGCTCCCGCGCTGAACCCGGAATGCACGCGGCAGGTACAGATCGAAGTCTCCGCCGAAGAGGTCAGCCACGAGTATGCCACGGTGCTCAAAAAATATCGCAAGATGGCGCGCATCCCCGGCTTTCGCGCTGGCAAAGTTCCAGAGCCAGTGATTCGCCGCAAATTTGCCGACAGCTTGCGTCAGGATGTGCTGGAGGTATTGCTGCCCGCGCATCTTCGCAAGGCGCTCGACGAGCAGGGCTTGCAGCCCGTCTCGCAGCCGCAGGTGACGAGCCTGCATCTGGTGGAAGGCGAGCCGCTGCGCTTTCAAGCTGCGTTTGAAGTGATGCCCGCGCTGGACATAACCGGCTATGCGGAGGTCAAGGTCGAGCGGCCCGACGTGGCGCTGGCCGAAGATGAATTTCAGTCGGAGATGGCGCGCATCCGCGACAGCCATGCCACGATGGAAACGGTCGCCGAAGATCGCCCGCTGGCGGATGGCGACTTTGCCGTGATCCGCTTCAAGGGTAACGTGCAGGGCGCAGAGACCCCCATGCCCATTGAGGGCGAAGATGCCACGGTGGAAGTCGGCAGCTCGAACACCGTGGAAGCCTTTACGCTAGCGCTGCGCGGAGCCAAAGTCGGCCAGCAGATGCAGTTTGAAGCGGCCTACCCGCAGGAGTTCAGCGAACCGCGTCTGGCGGGCAAAACTGTCTCCTACGACGTGGAAGTGAAGACCATCCAGAAGAAAAATCTGCCGGAGTTGAACGATTCCTTTGCCAGCCAGTTGGGCGAATTTACTACCATCGCAGAGTTCCAGGAACAATTACGGGAGCGCCTGGCAAATGAAAAACGCCGCCATCTGGAGGCCCTAGCCAAGGAGAAGCTGGTCGCGGCGTTGGCGGAACGTTTTCCGTTTCCCGTTCCAGAATCGCTGGTGCAGCAGCAGGTGGATGCGCGACTGGATCGCGGCCTGCGCGCGCTGGCCGCGCAGGGCATGACGACCGAGCAGATGCGCAAGCTGGACTTTGGGCACCTGCGCGTAGCGCAGCGCGATGCCGCTCTGAATGAGATCAAAGGGCTGTTGATTCTGGATCGCGTGGCAGAACTCGAGCATGTGGCGCTGACCGACGAGGAAGTGGAGACACAGTTGCAGCTACTCTCTTATCAGATGCGAGAACCTCTGGAATCCCTGCGCAAGCGTTTGACGGAGGATGGCGGGGTGACTAGAATTCGAGAACAAATGCGTCGGGATAAGACGGTCAATCTGCTCTATGAGCGCGTGACCGCGTAAGATTTGAAATTTGTGTCGGCTGAGTCGCATGGTGGCTCATCGGCAAGGGTTACGGCGGGGTTGATCCCCTTTACAGTGCAAGATTAGGGAGCAGCATGGCATTAGTTCCGATGGTGGTTGAGCAGACGAGCCGGGGCGAACGCGCCTACGATATTTACTCCCGTTTGCTGCGCGACAATATCATTTTTCTGGGCACGCCAATTGATGACCAGGTTGCCAACCTTATCATCGCGCAGATGCTCTTTCTCTCCGGCGAAGACCCGGAAAAAGATCTCCAGCTTTACATCAATTCGCCGGGCGGCTCGATTACCGCCGGGATGGCCATCTACGACACCATGCAGTTCATCAAGAACGATGTTGTGACCTATTGCATCGGCCAGGCGGCCAGCATGGGCGCATTTCTGCTGATGGCGGGCACAAAAGGCAAGCGTTTTGCCCTGCCCAATTCAAGAATTTTGATCCACCAGCCCTCGATGGGTGGACTTTCTGGCCAAGCGACCGATATTGATATACACGCAAGGGAAATCCTGCGAATTCGCGAGATTACCAACAAGCTGATGTCTCAGCATACAGGCCAGTCGTTGGAGCGAATTGAACGAGATGTGGAGAGGGATTTCATTATGAACTCGCAACAAGCCAAGGAATATGGCATCATTGATGAAATCATTGATCGTCCCCGCACATAGTCGGCTGCCGGAAGCAAGAGGAGGGAGCCATCATGAAAACGCGTACTGGTTCGGAAGAAGCGCTTCGCTGTTCGTTCTGCCATAAGTCTCAGGATGCGGTCGCCAAGCTGATCTCCTCGCCCAGCGACTATCCCAGGGCTTACATCTGCGACGAATGCGTTGCTGTCTGTAACTCGATTCTTGAAGATGATCGCGGAGGCGGCGAGACGCGCACCAGCGCGGCCCCGGCGCGGCTACCCAAGCCGCTGGAGGTCAAGACCTTTCTGGACGAGTACGTCATCGGCCAGGACATGACCAAGAAAAAGCTCGCCGTGGCCGTCTACAACCACTACAAGCGCATCCAGATGAACCGTGTGCGCGGCAATGATGTCGAGCTAGCCAAGTCCAACATTCTGCTGGTTGGCCCCACCGGAAGCGGCAAGACCCTGCTGGCTCACACGCTGGCCAAAATGCTCGACGTTCCCTTTGCCATTGTCGATGCCACCACGCTAACCGAGGCCGGATATGTCGGCGAAGACGTTGAAAACATTATCCTGAAACTGCTTCAGGCCGCCGACGGCGATGTGGCCCGCGCACAGACCGGCATTATCTACATCGACGAGATCGACAAGATTGGCCGCAAGGACGAAAATCCCTCCATCACCCGCGATGTCTCTGGCGAAGGCGTGCAGCAGGCACTCCTGAAGATTCTGGAAGGCACGGTCGCCAACGTTCCGCCGCAGGGTGGGCGCAAGCATCCGCACCAGGAGTTCACCCCGGTCGATACCACCAACATTCTCTTCATTTGTGGTGGCGCGTTTGTCGGTCTGGAGCGCGTGGTTGGTCGCCGTGTTGGCAAAAAAGCGCTGGGGTTCAAGGCGATTGCAGAGCGCGAAGGCCAACCTGAGGCCAACCTTCCCGCACAGCGGGATATTGAGTTGCTGCGCCAGTGCGAACCGCAAGACCTCATCAAATACGGCCTAATCCCGGAGTTTGTCGGACGCCTGCCCGTCGTCGGCGTGCTGGACGAACTGGATGAGTCCGCGCTGGTCGAAATTCTCACCAAGCCACGCAATGCGATTTTGAAGCAGTATCAGCGGTTGTTTGAGTATGAAAATGTTCGCCTGCACTTTACCGAAGGTGCCGTAAAGGGCATCGCTCGCGAGGCATTAGCGCGCAAAGTGGGCGCGCGCGGCCTGCGCATGATTATCGAAGAACTGATGCTCGACATGATGTACCACCTGCCCGGCTCCAAAAAGGCAAAGGATGTCGAGGTGACAGCGGAGATGGTGCAGAAGCGCGATCTCTCCGTTCTGCTGCTGGAAAAAGCTGGGTAAAGAGATTTTCAGCAAAGTCTTGCTATCGGGTGCCCCAGGGGGATGGCTCCATAGGTTATTCCCTTGGAGGCCCGGCTCGGCTCACCCAGCGTGGAAATTTTCTCTTCCGATCCAACCTTGTGCTAATTGCAAACATCTACCATCCTGATTGCGGCAATTCTTCCGAAAAATTCCAGCGGCCTATAATGTCGCCTGTACCGTATTGCCGCATCTGTTGTATGTTTTCCGAATCCACCAAAAGATTTCCAAGGGCCGTCCAGGACTATGAAAATCGCCAGCGTAGCCAGTGCTCTGCCGCAGTGGTACTACAGTCAGCAGGAAATCTTTCAAGCGCTCTGCGGGCACTGGAAAGACCAACTCGACAAGCCAGAGGTTCTGGAGCGACTGCACCAGCGCGTCGCCGTCGAGGGCCGCCACCTAGCCTATCCCCTCGAAGAGTATGCGACTATCCACGCCTGGGGCGATGCCAATGACCGCTGGATTCGTGCTGCATTGGAGCTTGGCGACCGCGCCGTCAGCGCCGCGCTCGAACGCGCCGGGCGCAAAACTTCTGACATCGGCGCGATGATTACTGTCTCCGTCACAGGCATCTCCGCGCCATCCCTAGACGCCAAACTGACCAACAGAATGGGGCTGCCGCTCGACATGCGGCGCACACCGATCTTTGGCTTGGGCTGCGTAGCGGGCGCTGCGGGCATTTCGCAGGCCGCCGATTACGTCCAGGCCTATCCGGATCGTATCGCAGTGCTTCTCTCCGTAGAGCTGTGCTCCTTGACCTGGCAGCGTATGGACCTGTCCGTTGCCAACATGATCGCCTCCGGCCTTTTTGCCGATGGCTCTGCCGCCGTCGTTGTTGCAGGCGACAACGTAGAGGCTATCGGCCCGGAGATTCTCGGTCATCGCTCCAGCTTTTACCCCAACTCCGAGCATTTGATGGGCTGGGATATCTCCGAGGAAGGCTTTCAGATTGTTCTCTCCGCCGACGTGCCAGAGACCATCCACAAGCATTTTCCGCAGGATGTAGATGCGTTTCTGGCCGACCACAATCTTCGTCGCAAAGACATTGGCACCTGGATCATGCACACGGGCGGCCCAAAGATTCTTGAAGCCAATGCGGAGGCTCTTGGACTGAAGCGGGAGAACTTTGCTCCTTCGTGGGAGTGCCTGCGCCGCACGGGCAACATGTCGTCTGCCTCGGTGCTGCTGGTGCTGGAGGACTTTATGCAGAACATTCATCCCCCCGCCGGAAGCTACAGCGTTCTGGCCGCGATGGGGCCGGGCTTCTGCTCGGAGATGGTGCTGCTCCGCTGGTAGAAAAATGCGCCGCTATGTCCCAGAAATACGGGTGCTCCAACTCTTGATTTTGAGTCTTGGGATATAGAGAAGTCTGGAATCCCAGCATCCCTTCCCGAATGCGCGTCGGGGATGCGTCCGCAATATGCGACAATAATATGTCAGGCAGGTATTGGCTCTAGGTGCTGCCGCCTGCGGAGGAAAGTCATGGGCGAATTATTTACACCCACGCATTTGTTACTGGTGCTCGTTGTGGCGCTTCTGTTGTTCGGCCCGCGCAAATTGCCGGAGTTGGGCAAGGGATTGGGCGAAGGCATTCGCGGATTCAAGGACGGCCTGAAGGGGATCAACGCGGAGGACGCGCCGAAGACCGACGCTGCCGCCGCCAAGAGCACGACACCCGACGTAAAGTAGCGTTCGCGCATCCAACCTTGGCATGAAGATGAAAACTCCTCATCGCGTCAAACCGCATGTCAACGTGCGACTTTCCCATATCTCCTCCAACGAAACGGGGAAATATAAGTCGCAGCAGGAAGCCAACGTCGATCTAGAAAAGCATCGCGTCCGCTTGGATCAATTCCAAGAGTTGTTGGCGGCAGAGTCCAAACATGCCGTGCTGGTCGTGCTTCAAGGCATGGATACGGCGGGCAAAGATGGCACCATCCGGCACATCTTCACCGGGGTAAATCCACAAGGCTGTGACGTTACTCCGTTCAAAGTGCCTACGCCGCTGGAAGCGCGACACGATTTTCTCTGGCGCGCGCACAATGCCGTTCCTCCGCGTGGAAAAATTGGCATCTTCAACCGCTCGCACTATGAGGATGTTCTGGTGACGCGCGTCCACAAGCTCATCTCCGATAAAGAGGCGATGACCCGCATGGAGGAGATCGTCCGCTTTGAGGACATGCTGGTTCGCAATGGCGTCGTCATTCTAAAATTCTTCCTGCACATCAGCCACAAAGAACAGACACACCGCCTGAAAGAGCGACTCTCTACTCCCGACAAGCACTGGAAAATGAGCGAGGCGGATTTTGCCGAGCGCCGCTTCTGGCCCGATTATCAAAAGGCATATGAAGACGTTCTCTCTCGCACCAGCCGCAAACATGCGCCGTGGTTCATCGTTCCCTCCGACCACAAGTGGTACCGCAACGTGGTGATCTCCGAAGTCATGGTGGAGGCGCTCCGCAGCCTGAAGATGGAATATCCGCAGCCCAGCTTCGACGCCTCCAAAATACGCTTGCGATAAACGCCTCCCTAGGTCATGCCGCAGCAGTGGTCAGCACGGCGACACTCTCTTGCGCCGCTTTGCACGCAGCCGCTGCATTCTCCGCCCCCATATTTTGCTTCTCCGCGTGGATCACATCCACATTCGGAATGCCAAGAAATGCAAGAATCGTGCGGATGTACGGCTCCTGCTGATCGAAAGCGCTGTAGGGCGAGTCTTGCGTATACCATCCGCCGCGAGCGGTCATCACGATGGCGCGCTTGGCCTTCGCCAGCCCCTTGGAGCCACTCTCGGTGTACTGAAAGGTGCGACCAACGCGAGTCACCTGATCAATCCACGCCTTAAAGGGAGCAGGAACGCCGAAATTCCACATCGGCACGCCTAGGACAAGGATGTCCGCTGCAAGAAATTCATCCACCAGCGTGTCGGAGACCTCGAGCAGCTTCCTCTGCTCTGGGGTACGCGCAGCAGGATCGGTATAAACAGCATGAATCCACGACTCTGTGACGAATGGAATAGGCTCAAGCGCCACATTGCGCTCAATTACGGTACCGCTGGGGTTTTGTTTCTTCCACGCCGCAACATAACGTTGCGTCAGATCGCGGCTGACAGAATCGGCGCGGGGGCTGGAATCGACATGCAAAAGTGTGGGCATAATTATTCTCCTTTGGAAGGGTTGGGTACGTCCGCTATTTACAGTTACGACAAAATACGTTACAACGATAATATACTCGTTTCAACGACAATATATAATAGACGCTGCCGCCCTGTTTTCGGATGCAGTCTTTTTATTGGCCCATTGCCTTCTGGGAAAAGAATTTGCACTCGCAGATATTTATCGATTGACGCGCGCTCCATAAGGCGCTACTCTGTGCCCATCCGAGTCTTCTTGCCCAGCTACGAAGGCCTGCTGGTTCCCGCCGTACAATCCTCATCGGCGCAACGGCGCTCTTCTGCGGCGTTCCCGTCCATTGCACGATTTCGATCTTGGTTTGTCTCTGCGCGCTTTGCTAGCCGACCTGTCGGCGCGGCGGCCTCTGGCGCGACCGCCTCCCAACGCAACCCATTCCAGCCCAGGGATGAGAAAGGGAATTTCACGCCTTGATGAAAAAATCCATCGAAATCACGCCCAATCTTGAGCCAGTCTTTGGCACACGCGACGAAAATCTTCGCCTGTTGGAAGACTCTCTGAACGTCCGCATTGATCTGCGATCCGATGCCTTGTATATCGAAGGCGAGCCGGAGAACGTGGTTCGCGTGGAGCGCATCTTTGCCGATTATGAGGCGCTGCGAAAAGTCGGCGTGACCCTGCAAAATGGCGAATTAAATGGAATGCTGAAGCTCGTCGTCGCTGATCCGGCCATCACGCTGCGCAGTCTGGTGGAGAGCGGCAAGCAGCGCTCCAACGGGGTTCGCCGCATGGTGCAGCCACGCTCAATCAACCAGCGGCAGTATCTGGAGGCCATTGAGCACTCAGACATGGTCTTCGGCATCGGCCCGGCGGGCACGGGCAAAACCTATCTGGCCGTGGCGATGGCCGTAGCCGCGCTTGCGGCAAAAAAAGTCAGTCGCCTGGTACTGGTGCGTCCAGCGGTGGAGGCGGGCGAGCGCCTGGGATTTCTGCCCGGCACGCTTCAGGAGAAGGTCGATCCCTATCTGCGCCCGCTCTACGACGCGCTCTACGATCTGCTGGAGCCGAATCGCGTGGACAAAATGTTGGAGAGCAATGTGATTGAGGTTGCGCCGCTGGCCTTTATGCGCGGACGTACGCTGAACGATGCATTCATCATCATGGATGAGGCGCAGAACACCACCAGCGAGCAGATGAAGATGTTTTTGACGCGCATGGGCAACAACTCCAAGGCCGTCATTACCGGGGATATCACGCAGATCGACCTGCCCAATCCGCGCAAGTCCGGTTTGCTGGAGGCGCTGGAGGTGCTCAAAGGCGTCGAAGGCGTTCGCTTCTGTCATTTTGAAAATGAAGACGTGGTGCGTCATCTGCTGGTACAGCGCGTGGTCTGCGCCTATGACAGCTTCCAGCGCGCGCAGCGCGAACTGCCACTGGAGATTCCAGGAACGCTTCCGGGGACGCTTCCGGGGACGCTTCCGCCGGAGCGAACCCATCCACCAGCGCGAATCGCCAAGGCCAGCACGCAGCCGCAATAATCCCAGGGATACGCAATTGCGGTACGATGCTGGGATGGGCTTTGTTGTGCGTCGCTGCTTGGTTGCGGGCGACGCAACACTCATTTCCGGCACCCGATTTTTAGCATCCAGCATCCGATGATTATTCTCGACCCTCCAGGTACGCAATCCAGCACACGCGCCACTGCGGGCGGTTCTCCCAAGCCGATTCCCCCATCGCGCCTGTCCCTGTCGTCCCTGCCCGCGTCATCCCTGTCCTCGTTGCGAGGGTTTTTGCGGCGCGCGCGTCTGGCTATGGGCATCTCTGGGCAAGTCTCCGTTCTGTTGACGACCGACCGCGTATTGCGGCGTTTGAATCGCGAGTTTCGCGGCCACGACAAGCCAACCGATGTGCTGTCCTTTCCCGTTGCCGCTCTTCCCAATATAAAAATTTCGCAACCGTCGGCTGGCGATCTGGCCATCTCGCTCGACACCGCAGCGCGACAGGCGCGCAGCTTACAACACTCGCTGGAAACGGAAATTCGTATTTTGATCCTGCACGGCCTGCTGCATCTGGCTGGATATGACCATGAGATCGACGGCGGAGAGATGGCCATGCGCGAAGAGCATCTGCGACGGCGCTTTCGCCTGCCTACGGCACTAATTGCGCGGGCGCAGAACAGCACGGCCAGCGCATCCAGCGCGAAAGCAGGAAAGGCTGCGAAGCCAGCAAAATCCGCGCGTTTGCGAGGCCGCGCATGACCTTCTCTTTGGCAATTGCAATTGCCGTGCTGCTGCTCGTGTTGACCTTGAATTCCTATATCGATCGGCTGTACTTCGAGATGGGCAAGTTCCTCTCCCGCGAATTTCAAGAAAACATCGACGCCTGGGAGCAGCGCGTGGAGCCGCATCTGGGTATGAATCGGGAGCGAGCGGCGCTCTCAGCCAGCCTGCTGACCTATCTTTCGATTGCCGCTCTGTCGCTGCTCTTTGGCAAATTGCTCTTCGAGCGCCGCCTCTTCATCGACCTTCCGCCCAGCGGAGGCGAGATCGCACAGGCGATCTTTGCCATTGTGCTGGTGATTTTGCTGTTCAATCGTTTTCTGCCGCAGTTGTTTTTTACGCGCACGCGCGGGTTGTGGATTGCGCGACTTGCATGGCTGCTGCGCTTTCTTTTTTATCTGGTATTGCCGGTGACGGTGATGCTGGGCTTTCTGCTCTCCATTGCCGCGCTGGCAGAGCAAGGGGATGCCGAGATCGAAGATCGTCCGGCAGAGGCCGTCGAAGCGTTGATTGAAGCGGGCAAAGAAGAGGGCATTCTGGAGGAGAGCGACCGCGCGCTGATTCGCTCTGCCGTGGAGTTTGGCGATAAAGTGGTGCGCGAGGTGATGACGCCGCGTCCGGCGATGTTCACCGTGCCAGCGACCATGACGCTGGCCGAGT
The DNA here is from genome assembly GCA_027365415.1 of Acidobacteriaceae bacterium. Taxonomy (GTDB): domain Bacteria; phylum Acidobacteriota; class Terriglobia; order Terriglobales; family Acidobacteriaceae; genus JAJZIJ01. Next base: position 16,408 of record DAHXNK010000009.1, on the reverse strand, counting down.
TCACCGAAGCGCTGCGCCTCCATGCCTATTCCCGCGTTCCCGTATATCAGACCACCGTCGATAACATTCTTGGCATCGCGTTTGTGCATGACCTGCTGCATATCTCCGATGCGGACGCGGTGCATCGCGCAGTGCGGGAGATTGTGCGTCCGGCAGCCTTTACGCCAGAGACCAAGCGCGTGCAGGCGTTGCTGCGCGAGATGCAGCAGGCCAAGCAGCACATGATGATCGTGATCGACGAATATGGCGGCGTGGCCGGACTGGTGACCATCGAGGACTTGCTGGAAGAGATCGTTGGAGCCATTACGGACGAGCACGAGACGCCAAGTTCCGACGAAACGCCACAGCGCGAGTCGGATGGATCAGTCCTTGTGTCCGGCAGCTTTGAGTTGGCGCATCTGAATGCGCTCTTCGGCGAAGAAGAGGAGATTGCCTTGCCAGAGGAATACGAATCGACCACGCTGGGCGGACTGGTAACGGAGATCGCAGGGCGCATTCCTCTGGTTGGCGAAGTGGTGGAGGCAGACGGCCTGCGGCTGGAAGTGCTGGCCTCCTCCAGCCGCCGCGTGGAGCGGCTGCGCGTGCGAAGAATCCCCCAAACGTAAATGCGAAGTCGCGATCTGCGCTGCGCGTTCCGCCCCATTCTGCGGCAACTCTGAACCCTATGGCATAGCAGGAAGTTCCATTTGCTCGCAGCAGCCCCTCCTTGGACTAGAATCAAAGTATCATTCCTATGTCTCGCTTGAACCTCCAGGTTTTACTCGCGCTGCGCGATACCGCTCCCTTTGCACCTCTTGTGCAGGCGCTGATGCAGCAAGAGGCCTCGGTTGCCCTAGCCTCTCCTCAAAATATTGAAGACCTGCTGGATCGCCTGCGCGAGGCATCCCCTTCCCTGTTGGTTCTGGAACTCCATAACAACGCAGTATGGCTGGAGCGGGTGCGCGCGCAGCATCCCCATCTGCCCGTGATCGTGGGGATCGGCAAGCCGACCGCAGAAATATCCTTTGCCGCTTCGCGCCTGGGCGCGGAAGATGTTCTGACCTTGCCGCTGGACGAAGCCGAGATCACCGAACGGATACGCGTCGTGCTGGAAAAACTGGCACGCCAGCAGAAGGTGTCACCACCCAACATTGCCGCGACCGTTGTGCCAGAGCCACCTCCACCGTTAGCGGTGCCGCCGCAAGCTGCCGAGAGCAAAAGCACTTCCACCCCACGCGCTTCTTCTCTGCACTCGTCTTCTCCGCAATTGATTGGCTCCAATCCACGCATGGCGGAGATTCGCGACATCGTTGCGAAGGTTGCCGCGACCGATGCCACCGTCTTGATTCGCGGCGAGAGCGGAGTGGGCAAAGAGATTGTCGCGCGCATGGTGTACGAGGCCTCGCGCCGCGTGCAGAAACCCTTCATCAAAGTTAATTGCGCCGCGATTCCAAATGATCTTCTGGAAAGCGAGCTGTTCGGCTACGACGTGGGAGCTTTTACCGGAGCGACACGCCCCAAGCCAGGAAAATTTGAACTGGCCGATCATGGCACCCTGTTCCTGGACGAGATCGGCGAGATGCATCCGCTGTTGCAGGCCAAGCTGCTGCATGTCTTGCAGGACGGGCAGTTCTCGCGCCTGGGAGCCAAGCACGATCTCTCCGTGGATGTGCGCGTGCTCTGCGCCACCAACAAGCTGCTAGAGCAGCGCGTGGCCGAAGGCCTCTTCCGCGAAGACCTCTATTACCGCATCAACGTGGTGACGGTGCATGTTCCTCCGCTGCGCGAACGCCGCGATGAGATTCCCTTGCTGACTCATCACTTTCTGGAAAAATATGCTGTCGAGTACCGCAGGCCCGCGCGCTTCTTCAGCGCGGAGGTCGAGCGCCAGATGCTCACCTATGGCTGGCCGGGCAATGTGCGAGAGTTGGAAAATCTCTGCAAGCGCTTTGTCATCGTCGGCGGAGAGACCCAGATTTTGCGTGAGCTTTCGGCGCGCAGTTCCATGCGCCGGAACGCGGCAACCGGAGAACTGCCAGACAAGGCTTCCTTGCTGGATGCTTCCCCCTCCGACGCAGAGGACGACACGAGCGTCCCGAGCCGAAAACACGCCCAAACAGCGCCATCCTTGCTGGAGATTGGCCGCCAGGCGGCGTGGCAGGCCGAGCGACAGGCCATCCAGCAGATGCTGCAGGAGACCCACTGGAACCGCAAGGAGGCCGCACGCAGACTGGGCGTCAGCTACAAAGCGCTCCTGAACAAGATGAAGCAGATGGAGGAAGAAAAGGAAATGCAGGATGATGTCCACCCCGAAGAGAAGAAAATTTCGCATTAATGGAATAACGTTTCCACTATTGGGAATTTAAGCGTCTTTTAATTTTCCTTCTTCCATCCGCTGAGATTGAAATCTGCTCTATCTTGGCGAGGGCTGCAAAGAGACCCCCCAAAGGGGAAACTTCCAACAAGTAATTGAAAGTAAACACATAAATACATGCAAAGCCGAAAAGAACTCGCATTTTAAGTGTTTTTTACACTCTTTTCTCCCATGCCTACAAGGTTTGGCATTGCGCTTGCTTATCCATAGGCATACAGAGGCATCTACTTTGCAGACCTCACTGAATGGTGTTCCTCGCAATTTCGAGCGCTTCAGCCCCGTAGCTTTCGTTTCCTCGGCTGTCTCGCTTCCTTCGATCTGAATTCTTCCTGCTATCCCGCCTCAATGCCTCGACGCAAGGCCCGCTCCGAGCGGGCCTTTTGCATTCTGGCTAAAATCAATAGCGTGAGTCCTCGTACAAAAAAATCCTCTTCTCCTGTTTTTTCTGGCTCTCTTGATGAAGCTCTTCGCGGTATTGATGCGCTATTGGGGGCCGTCGGCCTGACCCACGGCACGCGGCGCACGCGCCCGTCTGCGCAGAAAACATCCCCGTCTGCGCGAAATTCTGCTGCGCAGAAAAAGGATTCTGTGCCCATTCCCACAGTTCTGCGCGTTCCAGCCTGGGAGCGCTACCCGTGGCTGGCGCATGGCTTCAGCACTCGTCCCAACGGAGCTTCCAAGGTCTACGCGCCGCGCACACCGTCAGGATCAGGACAGGGCGAACTGAATCTTGGTTTCACAGGGAGCGACACGCAAAAAAATGTCCGCCGCAATCGGGAGATGTTTCTTCGCGCACTGCTGGAGACACCACCTGCGTCGTCCAAACATACAGCGCTGGCGCAGTTGGCGCTGCTGCGATTGGTGCTGTTGCGACAGATACACTCCGGCATTGTCTATCGCATCGAAGACAAGCCGCAGGCGGGCGTCGCGTTGCAGGCGGGCGATGGCATGATCTCGACCCAGCCCGGACTGCTGCTGGGCATTCTGACCGCCGATTGTCTCCCTATCCTGGTCGTGGACACGCGTCAGCGCGTGGTGGCGGCCTTCCATGCCGGATGGCGCGGCACGGCGGCGCGGGTGGTGGAGCGCGGCGTAGGCCGAATGCAGGCGGAGCTTGGCAGCAGGCCCAGCGATCTGACAGCAGCCATTGGGCCGGGGATTGGCGGCTGCTGTTATGCCATCGGCGACGAGGTGCGCAACAGGTTTGATTCGCAGTTTGCCTACAGCGACGCGCTCTTCCGCGAGGTCTACGATTCCGATCCGATCAAGGAGAAATATCCGCTGCTGTTTTTGACCGCGCGCGCGCCCGGACACAGCAATCTGGGGCCAAGCACGCATCTGGATTTGGTGGAGGCTAACCGGCGGCAACTGCTGGATGCAGGCGTGGCGCAAGCAAAGATTCATGCGCTGGGAGTATGCACGGCCTGTCATCCCGCGCAGTTCTTTTCGCATCGCGGCGAGCAGGGATTTACCGGACGCATGATGAGCGTCGTCGGCATTCGCTAGCGGGGTGAGTCTCCATCCAATGCCAACCTTTCCATCGCGCCCACGTCCATTCAGCGGTGTACGATTCTCTTTGCGCTCTGCCGGGATCGGCCTGCGCGATTGTCCGGGAGCCTGAGAATGAGAAAGATGCTCGTGTTGTCTGCCTGCCTGCTGGTCGCGTCTTGCGCCGCCGCGCAAAGCGTGCGCACCAAAGCCAAAGCCCTACAGGAAGTCAGGGCCGCCTGCGGCGATTACCGCGTCAACTTCCATGTAGAAGAACGTTACACTTCTGACGTCGTTCCGCCGGGGCAGAAAGACGAAGCACGGATATATGTGTTCGGCATGTACGGGGCAGGGCAGCAATTTGGCAATCCAACCATCCGCCTGGGCATGGACGGCCATTGGATGGGTGCCATCCGGGGTGCCTCCTATCTATTTTTCTCGGCAGAGCCGGGCGAGCATCACCTTTGCGCCCAATGGCAATCGAGATTCAAAGGATTGAAGTATTTAATCTGGCTCACCAGCGTCAACGTACAGGCAGATCAAGCGTACTATTTCCTAGTGACCTCGATATGGTATTCGTCCAATTCTGGGCTGGTCCAGCTCAATCCTCTCGGTAGCGACGAGGCGCAATTACTACTGGCAGAATATCCGCAGGCTCTATCAACGGCCCACAAATAATTTCTTTTGCCGCCGCTATTTCTTAAATAATTTGTGGGAGATGTCCGGCCAGAACTCGACGAAGATGGCGCCAAGAGAACCTTCGATAGTCACCGAGGCGGCACGTTCAAAGGTTAGCTCCGTACCACGATCTGAAGCGGGATAGTAGATATTGGAGATACCGCCCGCAGCTAGGTTTCCCATGACATTGGCGTAGTTTGGCCCCCACGTTCCATTGTCGTTCCGGGTGATAATCGTGGTGGAGATGGCATAAAAAAGACGCTTTACAAATCTGCCGTGACCTCTGCGAAAGTAGCGCGGGTCTTCATGCAGCAGAACGGGAAAGAGCGCGTTGCCAAGAAGAATTCCATCAAAAGTATCCGCGTAGGAAGCGCCAAGTCGCTTTCCATACCCCTCCGCGCCCTGGCCGTAGCCGACAAATTGATCGGTTGCCTGACTATAGCCAGCGTCGAGACCCGCTGCAAGAAATGTAAACGGATCGATGGTACTTTTGAATGCTAGGCGGAATTTCTGGCCGGGAGTGAGTGGCGCTGCATTTGAGACGTAAGAAGTATTGAAGTTGGGAATGATCCCCAGAATGCGCTGGTGCTCCTGCTGTTGAATTTGTTGCTCGGCCTGATCGTGCAGCGCTTTCTTGGATGGTTTGGATGGCGGCGCGGTCTGTGGCGCGGAAGACGACTTGGCGGCGGCGCTGGTCGGCGGCGGTATCGGCACGACAGGCGCAGCGCTGGGTTGCGCGGGAGCAGCAGGAATCGCAGCCGGAGTTGCCTGTGCGGGAGCCGCTGAAGTTTGTGCCTGCTCCTGCGCAGCCAGCCAACCTGCGGAGACGCAGCAGGCAACGACAAGAATACGCAAAACGAAGAAACTCTTCGAGCGAGGCAACATCGCAGGGCAGAACACATCGGCACTTTCTTTGAGTTACAAGTAGAGACGCAACCTTGGCGAAAAAGTTGCAAAACTCCTGGGGACACCCGACTGGATGCCCCAGATATACAGCCCGTCCTTGCGCTAGCGGCTCTCGATGGGCATGTATGGGGCCGGATACGGCGGGCCAATATACTCAGCGCGGGGGCGAATGAGGCGATTGTCGTCCAATTGCTCGATGACATGCGCGGCCCAGCCCGCGATGCGGCTGATGGCAAAGATGGGCGTGAAGAGATCAACGTCGATGCCCAGCGTCGTATACGTCGAGGCGGAGTAGAAATCGACGTTGGCGTTGAGCTTCTTTTCTTCCTTGACGAACAACTCGATCTTGCGCGACATCTCAAACCACTTGGCATTGCCGCTGGCCCGGCCCAAATCCTCTGACATGCGGCGCAGGTGCGTGGCGCGTGGGTCTTCGGTGTGATAGACGCGATGCCCGAAGCCGGAGATTTTTTTCTTGTCGGCCAGCATCTGGCGCACATACGCGACCGGATCGGCCCCAGCCTTGTCGATGGCGAAGAGGATGTGCATGACCGCCTCATTCGCTCCGCCATGCAGCGGGCCTTTAAGCGCGCCAATGGCCCCGGTGATGGCCGAATGAACATCAGAGAGCGTGGCGGCGATGACGCGCGCGGCGAAGGTGGAGGCATTTAACTCGTGATCCGCGTGCAGAATCAGAGCCGTGTCGAGGGCTTTTTCCGCAGTTGCAGAAGGCTTCTCGCCATTCAGCATCCACAGAAAATTTCCTGCGTGCGAAAGCGTAGGATCAGCAGCGACCAGCGGCTTGCCTTTGCGAATGCGGTCGTAAGTGGCAACGATGAGCGCGATCTGCGAAGTGAGCCGATAGCTCTTGCGAACGTTGGCGTCGTGGGTGTTGTCTTTCTCGTCCGGGTCATAGAAGCTGAGCGCGGAGACGGCGGTGCGCAGAACCTCCATCGGCGTGCCATTGCGGGGCAGGGCTGCAAGCAGGCCAAGAATATCTTCCGGTAGCGTGCGAGCTGCGGCCAATTGCTTTCGGAACTCCGCCAACTGGCTGGCCGTGGGCAAGACGCCAAACCACAGCAGGTAGCTGGTCTCCTCAAAGGTAGAGCGCTGCGCCAGTTCGTGAATGTCGATGCCCCGGTAAGCCAGAACCCCAGCCTCTCCGTCAATCCAGCAAATGCCGGAGTTGGCTGCAACAATTCCTTCAAGTCCGCGTGTTACAACTGCCGTCGTCATTGGAATCCACTCTCCCAAACGAAATCAAAAGCGCTCTGCCTGTCTGCGGCGGGGTTCATTCCGTTCCGCCGACCCCATGCGAGGAACACTGCGCAGTCAAAAACATCGCGCCGCACAATCTGCTTCCGTAAAACGTGTAACGTTTTGTTATATCGCAGCAAAGGGAGTCTGCGCTACCCGGCCTATACAGTTGCAGCAGGCCGCAGGGTTCCAAAGGCATAGCCAGCAGTAACTTTGATGCCAGCGTCGCGCACACGCCTTCTGTTGTAGAGTAAAATCGGGCGACGGCAGATGGGGAGTCCTATTCCCCCGAAAAATGATCGCAAAGCAGAAATCCTTTTCCCCCAACCTGCCATCTTAACCCATTTAATGGAAAGGGGAGGTGCAATGGAAGATACCATTTATAGCGAGGAACGTTTCCCTTCAGGATTATTGCTCTTGGCACTGGCGGTTGCGCTGCTGGTTGCAATCGCCAGCTTGGTGTGGAGCTACACATTATCCCACCAACTAGCAAGAGCGGAAGCGCAACTGCAAGCCTCCGAACAGGAAAGCTTACGCCAGGCTACGGAGCTGGCTGCCACGGATCGGCAACTGCGCGCCACCAGCGAGGAATTTGGCGATAAGCTGGGCATCACGCAGCGCCAGATCGAAGACCGGGCACAGGAGATTCTGCATCAACAGCAGGCTGCAACCTCCCAACTGGCCCGACAGGAGGCCGAAACGCGTAAACAGGTCGGCACGGTTTCGAGTGCTGTCTCCGGCGTGCAGACCGATGTGGGCGGCGTGAAGACGGAACTGACCAACACGGAGCAGCAATTGCAACACGCAGTTGGCGACTTGGGTGTGCAGAGTGGCCTGATCGCCACCAACCAGCAGCAGTTGGATTATCTGAAACACATGGGCGACCGCACCTACTACCAGTTCAAATTACTCAAGGGGCAGCCGCCGCAGGCCATCGCAACCGTCAAGCTGCAACTGCATAAGGCAGATGCAAAGCATTCGCGCTACACGCTAGAGGTCTTCTCCGACGACAAGAAAATTGAAAAGAAGGATCGTAGCCTAGACGAGCCGGTGCAGTTCTACAGTGGAAAACAGCCGCTGCTCTATGAAGTAGTCATCGACAGCATTGGCAAAAATGAAGTGGAAGGCTACCTATCCACGCCCAAGAACGCACCACAACCCACAACGGTGCCGTAAAATTCGTGGCATCGCATTATCCGCGCAGGCAGGGATGCAGGAAAAGTTCTGCGAAACTGCGGAGTGTGATGTACAACACTGCCGAAAAAACGCATAGAAAGACTACAATGGCCGTAGACGCTTTTTCGGCAGTCAGCATGGGTGGAGTCTGTCGGTCATACCGCGCCACCATCGTAGAAATAAAGAACCATTCAGCGAAATCGCACTACCAATCGAAATTGCATTCAGGTGCCCTGTATGACACAATCGACGCGAAACAACGTCTCTGGTTTTCTGTCCTTCACGTTGCACGCCCACCTGCCCTATGTCGTCAATCATGGAACCTGGCCGCATGGCCTGGAATGGCTGCTGGAAGCCGCTGCGGAAACCTATCTTCCCTTGCTGCGCGCCCTGCGGAATCTGAAGCGGGACGGCATCACCCTCAAAGCCAATCTGAATCTTTCGCCGATTTTGCTGGAGCAACTGGCGCATCCCGTATTCAGGGAAGCCTTCCCTGAATACGTCCAGCGCAAGATCGTCTCCGCGCGCGAGGACGAAGCCTACTTCAGCCAGAACGGCGAACCCCACTTTGCCGAGACATCTCGATATTGGGAGAAATTCTTCACGCAGGCGCTCGCCGATTTTGAAGCCCTCGACGGAGACATCGTGCGCGGATTCCGCGAAGCGCAACAGGCTGGCCTGATTGAAATCATCACCTGCGCCGCTACGCACGGCTACTTTCCACTGCTGGGCACCGATGAATCCGTTCTGGCCCAGGTGAAGACCGGCGTGGATACCTACGAACACCACATTGGACGCAAGCCACGCGGCATCTGGCTGCCAGAGTGCGCCTACCGTCCGGCGGGGCCGTGGAACTTTCCCATCCTGCCAGAGGGCAGCACCAAGCCGTGGAATGGATTCAACCGCATTGGGGTGGAGGACGCGCTGGGGCAAAATGGCATCGACTATTTTTTCGTCGATACCCATCTGGTCGAAGAGTCCGTTCTGTTCACGCCCTACGAGCTGCGCGCTGGCGGTGCCGTCGGCGTGGCTGCCGCGCTCGCCATCGAAACCGGAGCCTCCCACCGCTCGCTGTATCGACCCTATTTCGCCGATGGCCCCCATGCCCACGAGCATCCGGTAGCCGTCTTCCCACGCGACCCGCGCACCGGCCTACAGGTCTGGAGCGGCGATGCCGGATATCCAGGCGACAGCCACTATCTGGATTTCCATAAAAAACGCTGGCCCGGCGGACATCGCTACTGGCAGGTCACACACTCCAAGATCGACATGGCCTTCAAAACTCCGTATTTCCCGGAGAAGGCTGCGGAGCGCGCGCGCGCCCACGCCGAGCATTTCGTCAACTTGGTCATGGAGGCGCTTCAACCCAGCTTTGGAGGCCGCGTTCCGCCTATCCTGTCTGCTCCCTTTGATGCGGAACTCTTCGGCCATTGGTGGTATGAGGGGGTACTCTGGCTGGAGCATGTGGCCCGCGTCATCGCGGAAAAGAACCTTCCCATTGCTCTCACCACCTGCTCCGAATATCTCGATAAGTATCCAGCCACCGGATATCTGGCGCTGGAGGAAGGCTCCTGGGGCAAGAACGGCACCAATGAGGTCTGGCTGAACCCAGAGACGCGCTGGACTTGGCGGCACATTTATCCGGCAGAATCCGCCGTGCGCGAGGCCGCCAGCTCCACGCAATGGCGCGGCAATCCCACCGGGGAGCGCATCCTGAAGCAGATGTGTCGGGAGCTTCTCTTGCTGGAATCCTCCGACTGGCAGTTCCTCATCACCACAGAAGCCGCCCGCGACTACGCCGAGGAGCGCTTCCTGAATCACCTAGAATCCTTCCGCAGCACGCAGGAGGCATGGCAGGCATTCCTTGCCACGGGAGCCATCTCCGACGCTCAGAGCACGCTGCTGGCGGAGATTGAAACCCAGGACAGCGTCTTCGCCCAGATTGATCCTTCGCTGTGGGCTGCGAGAGCGTAGGTCATTGGTTCGGCAGTGGGGCAATTTGAATTTGACTTGAAGGGGACGGGCTTCAAGCCCGTCCGATATCTCTGCAAAATTCCTTCGGGCTTCAGCCCCTGAGGGATGACCTTGCAAGCTGAATTGCTTGCCCATTTTCCACTGGAAATTGTATTGTCCTTCTGACTCCATAACGCAAAGAGGCCGCGCAACATGCGCGGCCTCTTTGCGTTATGGAGTGGGTTGCTCTACGGCGCCTGCCATCCGGGGCCGGACATCCCCGGATCCCGCCACCAGCCTGGCCCCGGCTTTGGCCTCGGCGTTGGAGCAGGGGTAGACGTTGGCGCAGGCGTTGGTCTTGGCGTTGGCGACTGTGTTCCCGTTCCGCTTCCTGCAGCGCCGTTGTTGATCTGACTGGGCGGCGGCATTCCGGGCTTGCCAAAGTATCCACGTTGCACATTGCCGCTCACTGGCGTCCGTGTGCTAGCTCTGAACGGATTGAAGCGCTTAGGCTGGAAGGACGAGTTCCCATAGGGAATTCGGCCAAATTGACCAGGGCCGCCATAACCAGGGCCACCAAATCCCTGGAACGCGTTGCTGCCGTTTGGAACCGGAGCCTGAGTCGGGGGTTGGGATCCAGTCCAAGGAACCATCGCAGTGTGGCGAGCATAGTTGTATACCGACGGACTGGTGCATCCACTGAAGCAGAACGTGGATGTCGCGGAGGAGTAGGTACTACTTCCTGTATAGGTCGCCGTCACGGTTCCGTTAAAGTCGGCATCGCCATCTCCGTCAGGATCAGTGATCTCGCTTGAAGGCACAGTGAATGCATACTTCGCCTCGTAAGTGCCGCCCCAGTCTCGGATCAACACCGCCGTCGTCGATCCACCGGTGTAAGAGAAGTCCACAGTGCCGGAGGTTATCGGGTTTCCATTGTATGTAACCACTGCCGTGCAATGCTCCGTGTACGTGCCGTTGTTGTTGTTTATTGCACTGTTGCAGTTCAAATTCACGACCGGCGCAACCGGAGTCACAGTAAATTGAACATTGGGCGAAGTCCCGGGAGCGTATGTGCTGTCGCCGCTATACGAGGCATAGAATTCGTAGGTACCCACCTGCAGTACACCATTGGGATCGCTGAGGGTCAAGGTCACGCCGGAGTTGCTTCCGCCCAAGGACGAGATGGGGAAATTTCCAGGACAGTTTCCATACTGATCGCAAACGTAAATCTCTGTGCCCGAAGGAGTGTAGAAGAAAATCTGCACCGTTCCGGTTGGAGGAACGTTGTTGGAGCCGTACACGATCGCATTCACCGTAAGGGTAATCCCCGAACCATACGACATGGTGTCAGGGCTAATCGAAACGCTGACCGCAGTTCCTGCCACGCTTACCTGAACGTTACCAGCCACATTGGTATTCGGCTGATAATTGACATCTCCAGAGTACAGGGCGCTGATGATGTGATGCCCACTGCCGAGATTCTGCAATGTCAGAGAAGCCGAACCACTACTGAGCGGTACCGGGCCAACGCCCAGTTGCGTGCCGTTGGTATCTTCAAATGTCACCGATCCGGTCGGCGTGATGGGGCTTAAAGGTGGAGTCAGCAACGCCGTGAACGTCACCGGGGTCGTGTCTGAAATGCTTCCGCTCGGACTAATGCTCATGCTCAAATCTGTGCCGGAGCCATTGAGCAGCACGCTGGTGTTGCTGACCGAAACGCCGAGAGTCGCGCCCAAAGCGGGCTGCTCATATGGCCGGGTCAGGTTATATTGCTCAATGGTATCGGCTGTCACAATGTCCAGCTTGCCATCGTTGTTGAAATCCGCCAGCGCCACGCCCCACGGCTGCTGCCCAGGGTTTTCCGTGGTCTTGCTGTTGTTTGTGTAGGTATTGGTGGGGAATTGCAACGGTCCGCGTGGCGCGAAGGTTCCATCGCCCTTGCCCAGCAGAACCGTGACCACGTTGTAATTGGGATCGACATTCACGATATCAGGAATGCCATCTCCGTTCATATCCCCCACGGCGAGTGAGACCGGAAAGTTCAAAGTCGGCACCAAACTGACATTGAACGTACCATTGCCATTTCCCAAAAACATGCCAATGTTGTTGGACGTGGTATTGCCTGTGGCAATGTCCAGCTTCCCATCCCGGTTAAAGTCGCCAACAACAATGCCTGCAGGATAAGCAACTGTCCCTGCAGGGGCACCACCGGACGATGGCGGCGCATTCGGGATGGAGTAAATTCCAGGGGACTGGAAAGATCCATCGCCATTGCCTAGGTACACTTCCATACTGGCCGAAAGATTGTTCGTAAAAGCAACGTCCCGCTTGCCATCGCCGTTGAAGTCTGCAATCACCACGTTATACGGCCCGGTCTGTCCAGCCAGCGTGGGCGTTGGGCCGGGGGTAAAGCCTCCAGATCCATTGCCGATCAAGATCGAAACGTCATTGCTGCCGTAGTTGGCAACGGCAAGATCGGGAATGCCATCGCCATTCACATCACCAATAGCCACGCCTGTGGGCAGACTTCCTACGTTGTAGGTTGTTGCCGCGCCAAAGGAACCCGTTCCGTTGCAAGTGTTGAGCAGCACGCTGATGGTACCGTCGTTTTCATTGGCCGTGACAATATCCGGGCAGCCATCGTGATTCAAATCCGCAACGGCAACCGAGTAGGGATGCTTGCCGACGCTGTATACGCTCTGCGCCTGGAAGGTTCCATTGCCGTTACCCAGCATCACGCCGACGGTGTAGTCCTCAAAATAGGCAACCACGATGTCGGGGATACCATCGCCATTCACGTCCGCCGTAGCCACGGAAACCGCCATGTTGCCCGTTCCCGGCGGTTGCGTCGGAGCCGCAAAGTTCCGTCCTCCCGGCATGGGCGTCTGCAAGGTGTTGTTCAACAAAACGCTGATGGAGCTGGCCGTGTTCTGCGTCACCACCAGACCGGGCTTGCCATCTCGACTGAAATCCATAACGGCCAGCCCATACGGACTACCGGAGAGCGGCGGATTCAATACCTGCTGAAAGGTTCCATTGCCAACCCCAATCAAAACTCCAAGGGTATTGCCTGTCGTGCCAGCCGCCGCATTGGTTACGGCAATGTCAGGAATCCCATCGTTGTTGATATCCGCGACGACAAGCGCCTGCACCGTACCGCCGGCGGGAGAAGTTGTCTGCGCCTGGAAGGTATCGTTCCCATTGCCCAGCAGCACGCTCACCGTGCCATCCGTGTAGTTGCCGACGGCAATATCTTGCTTGTGATCCATATTGAAGTCTGCCACGGCAACGGAGGTGGGCTTGGTTCCCACCGCGTTCGTTGTGCCCACAGTAAAGCCACCAGCGCCGTCGCCAATCAGGACATCCACCTGATTATTCGCCTGATCCACTACGGCCAAATCGAGATTCTGCGTAGTATCAAAATGTCCCGCAGCCAGAGCAACCAGACCCGTGCCCACACTGGCACCCGCTCCTGGATTGAACGTGCCATTGGCGCTGCCCAACAGGACGGTCACACCGCCGGGATAGGTCACAGCTAGATCGGGAATGCCATCGTTATTGAAGTCCCCTACGACAATTGCTGTCGGCGAGGCCCCCACGGTGTAGGCTGTGTCCAGCGTCAATGCCCCAGCCGTCGAATCCGTGTAGATGGCAACAACACCCGCTCCCTGCTCGACCACGGCCACCGCAGGCAATCCAGAGTTTGCAAAGTCCGGCACCACCGCAACCGCAACAGGGGTCGATCCGGATCCCGTACTGTATGCGTTCACCGTATAGCTTGTGCTGCCGCTCAGCAGCACGCTGAGCTGGTTCGCCGTGCTGTCGGCCACGATGCTGTCCGGCTTGCCGTCACGATTCAGATCGGCCACGGCAACGCCCTGTGGGCCGCTGCCGACCGCGTAGGTAGCAGGGCTGCTCGGCTGGTACACCGCCTGTGCATACGCGGTGGAAGCCGCCAACGCAATCCCCAGCATGTAGGCAAAGGACGACATGAGGCAGCCAACGAACGGCACAATGCTACGCGAACTTCCGCAGTGGAACGACCGAAATGATCGATGTTGAAACATAACGCAGACCTCTCGTACTCAGAAATCCACACTCTCGGCTGGAACTCAACTCGAAGTTCCCGGAGGGTAGCATATCTGTATGAAAATAACAACAAAAACTTTGAGCTTGGTTTCTCAGCATCCACTGCGGCGCATGTAACACTCCTACCCCACACTGAATACATAAACAAAAAACAAACAATCAACGAGTATCCCTATAGAAACACTGTGAAAATACACGCTCTACGTACATTCTCCAGTTGTGTGGAAATGTTGCCCCCTGAGCCAATACTTCCCCTAAGGAATCTCCGCACAAATCCCTATTGCAAGACAACCTGCCCTCAGGGACGGAAGCCCATCTCCCTCAAAACGTTAACTTGTGCAGTGCTGCCCTCCCAATTATATGCTTGTACCCTAGATGCGAAAAGGTCAGTCCAAGTCAAAGTCCCGCAGTGGCTTGCCGATATCGGGGGACTCTTTGGCCTTACGCAGCGCTTCAGAAAATTTCTTCGCCATCACGTCCTCTTTGTTCTTCTCTGCATCAACAGCCTGCCGGAACAGGGATTCTTTACGCGTCTCCTGCTCCCGCAGGGCGCGAGTGGCGGCATCAAAGTCCTCAAAGGTTTTCTTGCGGGGAGCAGGCGTATGGGCAATCACCGTCCGCGTCGCCGGATCCACCTTGATTGTGGCTCCGCAGTCTGGACAGAAGACCTCAAACATCGCCGTATCTTTGTGTGCCATCGCGGGCCTCCCAAGAATTGTCGCTGCAAACAGAATACAGCCGCAGAGGAGAATCGCTACAGTCGGATGGCGTGATGCCTGTCACAGGCGCCCTCGGCGCTCTGCACCAGCAGCGACGCGAGCGCCTCTGGATCGCGCTGCAAAAACCACGCCGCCGCCAGCACGCGCTCCTGCAAATGGCCTGTGGGGTGGAGATGCTGGCGCAACTGGGCAGCGTGGCGGCGCAGAGAGGGCGCGCGCTCCCGTTCAAAGTTGGCCGCTAGGCGGCGCATCCGATTCATCTGATATCGCATCTTGGAGGCTGCCGTCTGCGCCGAGCGGCCCAGGTCAGCATCCACGGACTCCATCCACGCCGTCAGAGCGGTCAATTCTCGATCCAGCGCCTCGCCGGTCAGCGCCAGCCGATGCTTGCCTTCCACAGGCATGGCCCGCGCTGCCAGCCACTGCGCTAGGGACACCGCCCCCGTATCTGCTCTTAGCTCGTCCAGCACATCGACCCATTCCACCCCATACCGTTCCAGCAGGTGGGCAATCTCTGGCTCGATCAGCGTAGCGGAAAGCCGGGGAAGAATCGGCGTCACCCGCCCCAAAATGCGTTCGTAGAGCACCTGCGACTGCGCGAAATAGGCAATCTCCGCTGGCCCGCCAATATAGGCCGAGGTGGGCAGCAACGCATCCTGCATCAACGGACGCAGCAGCGCATTCGGGCTGAAGCGCTCTGGCGTCGCCTCCAAAATATCCAACAACGCTGCTGTGCTGTAGGCGCGACCCCCAGCCTTCCAGTCCTCCCCCGAATGCAGATGTAGTGCCACGCGCGCGCCAGTCGTTTCGTCCAGAAGAAAGAGCAGGCTGGAGGACTCCGCAACCCGCACCTGCACATGATATCCAGCGGCTTCGAGCGTCCGCGAGCGTTCCAGCAGAGCCTCGCGCAACGGGGCCGCCTGCGTAATCGCCGTCCGCAAGACAGGCCGCGCCAGCGCGTGGAAGGGGCGCGAAGAGGCATCCATAACAATCAACCCATGCCGCGCAAAAACACGCAGCAGCAGCCTGCCAAATGCCTCGGCATAGGTCGCTTCTGGACGATAGCAGGCAGCCAGCAAATCATAGGCCGGGCCGCTGCCCAGCAACGACTGCAATTCTTCCAACAGCGGAGCCATGTCCGCGCCCAAAGGAATATTCCCCACCGGCAAGGCGCGCGCATGCGATGTCGCCAGCCGCAGCGTTCGCAATCCGTCATCGCTGCCCAATGTTTTTTTCGCAGCGGAAATTCCGTCGGGGAAAACTGCGTGATCCACCTCAGCCAGATCGTGATCCTCGCTGGCTAGCCAGAAGATCGGCACATGGGGAGATCCAGCGCGCGAGGCATCTTCGGCGCGGCGAATGGCCGTCGCCGCTTTGAGCAGCGTCAGCAGCGGGCCGCCAAACAGTCCGACCTGCTGGCCAGTGACAACGGCTCTGGCGCCGTCGGCCAACCGCTCCAGTTGGGCCAGCGTCTCCGTTCCCGCACCCCATGCTTGATTGTGCGCGGCAAGCAGACAGGCAACGTCGGCACGCGTCTTCGCGTCCATCATCGACGACGACTGCATCCAAGCCGTGCCCCGCCGCAGCGAAGAATAGAAAGCATCCATCGCTCCATGTAGCACTCCAGCCCGCGCTTGATCCGGTACTCCGGCAACATCGGAGATGTAGTCGCAAAACAGCGCACTGGCATGGGACAAAGCGGTGCCGGAATAACCATCCATGTTCAAATCGAAATTGCTCCCTGCCGCGCAATCCTTGCAGACGCGGAACCTCTATACCCCGCTGCACA
>DAHXNK010000099.1 GCA_027365415.1 Acidobacteriaceae bacterium | reverse complement strand
ATGGGCCTCATCATGGTCATCGGCATCGTCGCCAAAAACGGCATTCTGCTGCTCGACGCGGACCAGAAATTTCGCGGTCTTGGCTATTCGGCGGAACGCGCCATCATTGAGTCTGGTCGCCGCCGTCTGCGCCCCATCCTGATGACAGCCATGGCTGCGGTGACGGGAATGCTGCCGCTGGCCTTCGGCCTGGGAGCTGGCTCACAGATGTTACAGCCGCTGGCCGTAGCGGTCATCGGAGGCGTGGTCGTCTCTATGGGACTTTCGCTGGTGGTTACGCCGACAATTTATTACTGGATGACGCGCAATGAGGGATTGGAGCAGGCAACGACATAAAGCGATTCTCCAGTTGATACAGATAGCTGTAGAGGCGAGTCATTCTGAACAAAGGTCGCCGTGGCGACCGGAGTGAAGAATCCAGAGAATGTTTGCCTCATAAAATGCCGCTGTCACCTTCTGGATTCTTCGCGGAGTTTACCCGTGAACGAAGCGAAGGACTCAGAATAACGAACCTGATGGGTCGAAGCGGATTTTTTGGTGAATTTCGCGAAAATGACAATAAAAAGAGGGTCGCGCGGAATGCGACCCTCCCTTGGTGTTGCGATTCTACGACGCGCTGTTAGTCGACCTGTTCCTTGCGGGCCTTTTTACGGTTGCGTTTGCGTGCGAGCGCCTGTTTCATGCGCATCTTCTCGCCTGGCTTCATATAATACGAATGCCGCTTGACCTCTTTAATGATGTCTTCCTGCTGCACTTTGCGCTTAAAGCGGCGCAATGCGTTCTCAAGCGGTTCGCCTTCCTGAATCTTTACTTCTGCCAAATGAGATTACACCCCCCAACGCTCCGGTTGGACACCTATTTAGAATACCGGAAATCTGCAGAATTCGCCGGTTGCAAAGGAAAGAATCGACCCCTCGCAACTCTCCGCTGCGTCCTGGGTCTTCTTCATTATGCTTCGCGGTACCTGAGCGTAGAGAGACTGTAAGGACGAGGCCTTTGAATGAAAAAGCTGTTCGCAATCGCCATTTTGCGTTTGTTGCTCTTTACTGGCAGCTTGATCTTCACTGGATGCGCTCCTGCGCCGCCGCCGTACTACGGCCCACCACCGCCGCCTCTGCGCGCGATTGCCCGTCAAGGATATGACACGGGCATTGCGGCTGCGCGTAACGACATCGCCCGTGGTCTGCCGCCCAATGCTCAACGTCATCCGCGCTTCCGCGTTCCACCGATGCCACCGGGAGAACCCTCTCATGTCTACCGTGTGAACTTCCGTCGCGGCTACTTCGCCGTCTATAACGGTGGACGATAATTCCATACGTAATCCCCCAGCAGGGTGCGATTGCCGCGTCGGTAGTCTCATCCTCCGCTGGCCGGAATTCTTTTCGACCCCATCCAAACCTTTCTCTCCCTCGTAAAATGGAAGCAGCGCAGCGGCCCCAGCCAAGCGGCCAGCGTCAACGAGGTACTTGCATCATGATTCGCCCCTACCAAGGAAAACTTCCGCAAGTTCCCGCATCCTGTTACATTGACCCGTCGGCGCAGGTGATTGGTGACGTCACGCTGGGCGAAAACTCCAGTATCTGGATGAATGCCGTCGTTCGCGGTGACGTGCATTCCATTCGCATTGGCGCAAATAGCAATGTGCAGGACTGCTCCGTGCTGCACGGAATGCGGCATCGTTTTCCGGTGATCGTCGGAGACTGGGTCACGATCGGCCATAACGCCACGGTGCATGGATGCATCGTCGAAGATGCCTGCCTGATCGGCATGGGCGTGGTGATCCTGAATAATGCACGCATTGGCGAAGGCTCCATCATCGCCGCGGGCGCGGTAATTCCAGAAAACACGATTGTTCCGCCGCGTACTTTGTGGGCTGGCGTGCCCGGGAAAGAACGGCGCCAGCTCAGTGATGCAGACCACGAGATGATTCTGCACTATGCGAAAAATTATCTCGACTACACAAAGATATATCTCGAAGAGACCCGCGCTGCGCAGTAACAGCAAAGCTGCACGCCACGGTCGCCGTACAATGGAGATTCAAAACGAAATATCCAGGAGTGAGTGAGCATGGCACACATGGTTTTCTGCGCGAAGTATAAAGCGCAAATGGAAGGGCTGGACGAACCGCCCTTCGACAGCGATTTTGGCAACAAGATTTACCACAGCGTATCCCAAAAGGCATGGGGCGAGTGGGTGGAGCGGCAGAAGATGCTGCTGAACGAATACCGCCTGCAGCCGTGGACACGAGAGGCGCAGGAATTCCTCGTCGAGCAGATGGACCAGTTCTTCTTCGGGGAAGGTTCCGCTATGCCCAAGGAATACGTGCCGCCAACACAGTAATTTTTCAGCACACGGGACCCGGCCCCAGCGGTTACATTGACCTATGCGCCTTTTCGCTGTAATTTTGCTCTGTTTTTTTGGCCTTGCGCCTCTCCATGCGCAGCGTGCTGCCGATCTGGTTCTAGTCCACGGAAAAATATGGACAGAAAATCCGCAGCAGCCGGAGGCAGAAGCGGTCGCCATCCTGGGCCATCGCATCGTTGGCGTGGGAACTTCCTCTGCCATACTGAAGTTTGCTGGCCCTGGAACGCAGATCGTAGAACTGCATGGTCGCCGCGTAGTTCCGGGCTTTAACGATGCCCATGTCCATTTTGTTGCAGGCGGAGCGGCGCTCGCAGGGGTCCAGCTTCGCAGCGCCAGAAGTCCGGCTGAGTTTCGCCAGCGGATTGCTGCATTCGCCCGCACCCAACCCAAGGGAACATGGATTCTGAATGGCGAGTGGGACCAGACATCCTGGACACCCGCTGAATTTCCAAACCATGGCCTGATTGACGACGTCACGCCGGACAATCCGGTCGCAGTCTGGCGCCTGGATGGGCATCTGCTGCTGGCGAACGCTCTGGCGATGAAGCTGGCCGGGATCGACAGGAACACCAAGGACATTGCGGGTGGCGTCATCCTGCGGGATGCAAAGGGCGACCCTACAGGAATCTTCAAAGATGCGGCAATCCCTTTGATCACGCGCGCGATTCCGCCCTTGACGGCTGCTCAGGTGACGGCCGCAGTTCTGGCTGCAGAGAAATATGCGCTGGAAAACGGCGTGACCAGCGTGCAGGACCTGCCTGGGTCCACATCTGATGTGACAGCCCCGGCCACGCTACGCGTGTATGAGTCCCTACTGCATCAGGGCAAACTGAGCGTGCGGGTCTCTGCCAGCATTCGGCTGTTGGATTGGCAGCAGCTTGCGGACCGTGGCCTCGAAAGCGGATTCGGCAATGACATGCTGCAGATAGGCGGACTGAAGGGCTTCGCCGATGGAGGGCTGGGCGCTGGCACGGCATGGTTTTTTGAGCCGTATACCAACGCGCTAACAAACTACGGCATCGCCAGCGATGAGTTGACGCAAGCCGACAAAATGTATGCGGACATGCTGGGTGGGGACCGCGCACAGCTCCAGTTGATCACCCACGCCATCGGCGACCGCGCCAACCACACCATTCTCGACATGTACCAACGGGTCGAGCAGGCAGACGGCCCACGCGACCGGCGGCTGCGCATCGAACACGCGCAACACCTGCTCCCGGCAGACATTCCCCGCTTCGCCCAACTGCATGTGATTGCCTCCATGCAGCCCTACCACGCCATCGACGATGGACGCTGGGCAGAGAAGAGCATTGGACCCAGGCGCATCCAGACCAGCTACGCCTTCCGCTCCCTGCTTGACGCTGGGACCGTGCTTGCATTCGGTTCGGACTGGCCAGTCGCGCCCATGGTGCCGTTGATGGGGATCTATGCAGCCGTGACGCGGCGGACCCTGGATGGGAAAAATCCCGATGGCTGGGTGCCTGCGCAGAAGATCAGCGTCGAGCAGGCTGTCCACGCGTACACGATTGGCTCTGCCTACGCGCAGCGCGACGAGAACGCCAAGGGATCGATTGAGGTCGGCAAGCTGGCTGACATAGTCGTGCTGTCGGCAGACATATTCCACATCGACCCAGTGCAGATCGAGCAAACCAAGGTGGACACGACAGTCTTGAACGGCAAGGTTGCGTATCAGCGGAAGTAGCTGCACCTTCGTTTGCAGCAACCGCGCGCTTTTCGGATTGGACAGGCATGGTTCGAAACGCGGATGTCAGTGTAAACTACACAAAGCCCCACGTTTCCTGGAAACGTGACCGTCGGGACGTGGCTCAGCCTGGTAGAGCACTCGCTTGGGGTGCGAGGGGTCGGCAGTTCAAATCTGCCCGTCCCGACCAATAGAATCAGCAACTTGTAGAATAATTGTACCCAGCCGGGGGCTCCCTGCTGGATTGGCCTCCTTGTGAACCATACCTTACTACGGCCAATAAAGTTGGCAGACGACCCACGCCGCGCAGAGGCTCAGTTCAAACGCTCCATCCTGCCGCAGTCGAATGCCTACCAGGATGGCGGCGACATAAGCTTCTTGTTGCGCCGCGAAGGTCTGTACTTCTCGCGCTTGTTCACCTGGCGGCAACGTCAGATGGGAGAGATTCATGCCCGGCCCCCGGAGAAGCGCGACCTCAAAGTGGTCGTCAGTCGTGTGCCATGAATGCGAGAAATCGCAATGTTGTGCCTGAGATGGTGGTAGACCCACCGGAATCGATCTACAGGGATTGGTTTCAAACTGCTGTATGCGGCTGATCTGGTGACGGAGAGGTCGTGAACGATACAGTTAAAAGGCGGTTTTAGCCGTCAAGTACGAATCAGAGAGACGAACAAAAGTGAACCACCGTTTACGCATCGAAAACCACTTAGATGACATCGAAACTGGGGCTGGACTGACGTCCCAGGATGAGCATGGAAGAAACCTGCTTACTGACCATGCGGTGTCCGGTGTAGAGGTGGCGTGAATCTGATTCAGGCTCAGGTCCGAAACATGGGAAGTCTTCGTGTGTCACGAACACGAGCGCAAGCTCGTGATGCTGTACCAAAGATGGGAGTTGGCCTCCTGAAGTCGGCTTGCAGGAGCAGGCTTCAAACTACCCGGTGTTGCTGCGCTCAGAAATGGCGTGGTGGTGAACGACTGTGGAAAAGGCATTCTATCAGGATGTCAGGTGAGTATTGAGGAGATGAGCGAAAGCAAACCGTTCGATGACGCATCGTTACCCAATCAAAGTGCTGTCAAAACTGGAGTCGGAAGTTTGTTTCAGGATGAGCCAAGAGGGAACCTGCTTATTGTCTTGGCGACAGTCGGTGTATAGACGGCATGAACTCAATACAGGCTTTGGTACGGAACGTGAGAACTTCGTTCTGGATGAAAAGGGAAATAACAAATGGCAAACACCATGAGAAAGAATACCGATGCCAGGGCGAGGGGCGGGGCTGCTCGTAGTAGTGATGAAGCTCTTGTAAT
>DAHXNK010000098.1 GCA_027365415.1 Acidobacteriaceae bacterium | reverse complement strand
GATCCACGCCAAAACCCTTGCTGGTGTTGTGCAGGTAGATCAATGCGCCGCGTCCCGCCTCGGCAATCATACGCAGAGAGTTGCGCAGCACCTCACGGCAATCGCAGAGAGTGGTGCCGAAGACATCCCCGGCCAGGCAGTGCGTATGCACGCGGACGAGGATCGGTTCCTTGTCCTGCATTCCTTCCGCCTGCGCCACGTCTCCGCGCACCAGCGCGATGTGGCTTTCGCCGCCTTCGACCTCGCTCTCATAGGCGATCATGCGAAACTCGCCAAAGGGAGTGGGCAGCATGGATTCGGCCACGCGATGGATGTAGCGCTCATGTTGCAGGCGATAGCGAATCAACTCCGCGACGGTGAGCATCTTCATGCCGTGGGTCTGGCAGAACTCCACCAAGTCGGGAACGCGGGCCATGCTGCCGTCGTCCTTCATGATCTCGCAGATGATGCCTGCCGGAACCAGTCCGGCCATGCGCGCCAGATCGACAGATGCCTCAGTCTGTCCGGCACGAACCAGCACGCCGCCACGCCGGGCGCGTAGAGGAAAGACATGTCCGGGCCGGGCAAGATCGGCAGCCGTGGATCGAGAATCCACCGCCACGCGGATCGTATGCGCTCGATCATGCGCGGAGATTCCGGTCGTCACTCCTTCGCGGGCTTCGATGCTCTCTGTAAACGCAGTGCCAAAGCGCGAGGTATTTTCCTCTGTCATGGGGCGCAGGCGCAGATGGTCGGCACGCTCTTCCGTGAGAGCAAGGCAGATGAGGCCACGTCCAAAGCGGGCCATAAAGTTGATGGCCTCCGGGGTCACAAATTCGGCAGCCAGGGTCAGGTCGCCTTCGTTTTCGCGATCCTCATCATCGACCACCACGATCATGCGTCCGGCGCGCACCTCAGCGAGAGCCGTCGCCACATCCACGAAGATAGTTTGCGTACTCATTCAGATTGATTGTACTTGGGTTGAAGCTGGCGGCGGTTCGCTTGTTGTTCATCGCTGCAGCCACTCCGCAAACAACAACGCCACCCCGCAGTGGAGTGGCGCTGTCTGCATTGCTACATTCCCCTCGAAGTTAGAGCGTGGACTCGATCTCAAATCCCCAGCCTTCCAGCAACGTTTCTGGAATATATTTTGAATTTTTGTTCCGGCGCGCCCATTCCCGCAGACGCGTGGAGCGAAGGTATTGATCGGGCGTTAATTTGAACTCCTTCACCACCTGCTCGAAGGACGTAACCGTAGGCACAACCGGGCCGATAGGTTCCGGTTTCCCCCAATTCGGATTGCCGCGACGCTTTGCCATGTGTATGCTGTTCCTTTTGTTTAATATGCACGCAACTGCGATGTTGGTTGATGGGTATATCCGTCGAATGGCGCATCGTATGACCCCAAGTATGGAGAAAATCCACAGGAGCCATACATCTTCCATTTTACGAAGTTTTTATTCTAAAATCAATAGCGGAAGCTCCATTTCTGGATGATTTTTCTTGCGCCCATCCCTTCCAGATCTCCTACATTCCGAACATATATCCATTAAATCAGCAGCTTGCGCCATGCAAACAGCCAAAGGCACGTCAATGGCCGTGCATCAGGCCGAGCAGAAGCTTGCTCGCGCCTCGCCAGAATATCTGCACGCCAATGGCTAAAAGCAAAAAGGAGATGATGCGCAAAATTCCATGCGTGGTCTGGGGAGAAATTTTACGGGTGAGCGTAGGCGCATAGGCGTAGGAAAAATAAACCATCACGCACAGAACAAGAATCGCGGCGAACAGGCCCAACTGGCTGAAAACATTATCCAGAAAGATAGGTTGCTTGGCGTGCGCGGCTAGTGCCAGCATTACCACCACGGTTCCTGGGCCTGCCGTGATGGGAAAGGTAAATGGATAAAAAACGCGCGCATCCAGTGCCGCCGAGGTGTGCAGTGGCTGCTCTGGCAGCTCCGTAGCGGCGCGATCCGGCTCATTGAGCAGCTTCCAGCCCATCGAGGCAATCACCAGGCCCCCGGCGACCTCGACAACTGGAAGCGAGACCCCGAAGAAGGTGAGGATGAAGGAGCCGACAAAATCGACAGTGAGCAAAAACAGCACCGTTATCAGTGCGATTTTTCGCGCCAATCTTTTGTAGACGGCATGTTCCACCGGCCCCACCATGCCTAGGAAGATCAGCGCGGAACCTACAGGATTGATAAGCGGAAAAAGCGTGCTAAACCCGATGGATAAATAGCTGAAAAAATCATACATAGTCGATGAATCCGCTCCGGCCACAATCGGGCACAAAACAGCCGCGCCCCATTCTTTGGGTGCAGATGCTCCTACTATATGATATCGGAGAGAGCGATACGATTTCTGCAACGTGGACAAGCCTCTCTCATGCAAATCATAAATTTCCTGTTTGGCCGCCCCCTCGCAACCTCGGAAGATCGAGCGGAACATGTTGGCCCCTCCGCAGGCATTCCCATCTTTGGGCTGGATGCGCTCAGCTCAGCGGCATACGGGCCGGAAGCAGCTCTAACCCTGCTGATTCCGCTGGGACTGGTGGGCGTTCATACCATCATTCCGGTCACTGCGGCGATTCTGCTGCTGCTGATGATCGTGTATTTTTCCTATAGGCAGACCATTGATGCCTATCCAAACGGCGGCGGATCGTACACCGTCGCGACAGAAAATCTTGGGGACAATGCAGGATTGCTGGCTGCCGCCGCGCTGATGATTGACTACGTGCTGACCGCCGCCGTGGGCATTTCCGCAGGCGTGGGCGCGCTCATCTCCGCCATGCCATCGTTGCAGCCCCATACCCTCGCCCTGTGTCTGGGGATTCTCGCGCTGCTGACCGTCATCAATCTGCGCGGAGTTCATGACACAGGCGTGGCGTTTCTCATCCCGACATACTTATTTGTTGGCACGTTGTTGATCGTCATTGGGGTGGGCATCTTCCACGCCATTGCCAGCGGTGGACATCCGGCTCCGGTAATTGCGCCTCCGGTGCTGCCGCCAGCCACGGCGGTGCTCACGCTCTGGCTGCTGCTCAAGGTCTTCGCCAGCGGCTGCACCGCCATGACGGGCGTAGAAGCGGTCAGTAACGGCGTCACAGCCTTCCGCGATCCGACAACAAAGAACGCCAAACGGACGCTGACCATCATCATCTTTCTGTTGATCGTGTTGCTGGCTGGCATCGCGATGCTCTGCCGCGCCTATGGCATTGGAGCCACCGATCCGACAGGCAGTCACTACCAAAGCGTGCTTTCCCAACTGACGCTGGCCGTGATGGGCAAAGGGATTTTTTACGATGTAACAATTGCCTCCATCCTGCTGGTTCTTTCGCTCTCTGCCAACACGGCGTTCGCGGATTTCCCCCGCCTCACCCGCGCCATTGCGCTGCGCAACTATCTACCTCATGTCTTTGTTCTGCGCGGAAGGCGGCTGCTGTATTCCTTTGGCATCTTCGCGCTGGTGTTTCTGACTGCGTCTCTTCTGATTATTTTTCGGGGCATCACAGATCGGCTGATCCCGCTTTACGCGATTGGCGCGTTCCTTGCGTTCACGCTCTCCCAAGCGGGCATGGTGATGCACTGGCGCAGACATCCCGCCCCCGGCAGCCGAGGACGCATGTTTGTCAATGGCTTTGGCGCGGTGGCAACGGGCATCACCTCCGCAGTGGTTCTCGTCGCAAAATTTGTGGAAGGCGCGTGGATCACGGCGCTCCTAATTCCATCCATGATTCTTCTCATGTACGCCGTGCGCCGCCATTACGACCGGGTAGCCAAGCTGACCGAAAATGATGCGCCACTCACGATGGGCGAGAGAATCGCGCCCATCGTGGTGATGCCAATCGACCACTGGAGCCGGATCGCGGAAAAGGGAATGCAGTTCGCGCTCTCGATCTCGCAGGAGATTCAGGTTGTCCATGTTTCAGCCGAAGAAGACTCTCCGACCCTGCGCCAGGAGTGGGAGCAGAAGGTTGCCGTGCCCCTCCGCGCCGCCCATCTTCCCATCCCGAAATTGACCGTGCTGCGTTCGCCGTATCGTTTTATTGTCGCGCCCATCGTGCAGTATGTTCTCGACCTGGAAGCGCAACATCCAACGCGCACCATCGCCATCCTTGTCCCAGAGCTGGTGGTGCAACGCTGGTATCAAAATCTTCTCCACAATCAGCGCGCAGGATTGCTGAAGATTGCTCTGCTGCTTAAGGGAAATCGCAGGATACTGGTCATCAACATTCCCTGGTACCTAGACAAGCCCGAATAAAATGTCGGCCAAAATACAACGAGGAGCGAACGCCGTACACTCTTCATGGATGCCTGCTTCCACCATGCCAATTTTGAATGAACTTGACCGTTTGCGCGTCGTGCTGGTCGCGCCGCGCAACCCGCTCAACATTGGCGCAGCGGCGCGTGCGATGAGCAACCTTGGCTTCCCCTGCCTGCGCGTTGTAAATCCCTATGAGGTGGCGTTTCGAGAAGCGCGCTCCGCCGTCGGGGCCGCAGAATTGCTGGCACATGCGGAGGAATATACGAGCCTTGCCGCTGCGATTGCCGATTGCGCGCTGGTGGTGGGAACCACTGCCGTTGGCCATCGGGAGTTGCAGCATCCCTTGTGGACACTGCAAGAGGCCGCGCCGCGCATTCATGCTGCGCTTTGCTCGGACGGGGAACATCAAAGCCATGTCGCGCTGGTTTTTGGCTCAGAAAAATTCGGCCTGTCCAGGGAAAGTCTCAGCCACTGCCACTGGCTGCTGCATATTCCGACGCGAGAAGAAAATTACTCCATGAATCTGGGCCAAGCTGTTGCTGTGTGTCTTTATGAACTCGCGCGAGATGGAAATTCTGCACCGCAGCGGAGTCCCTCCCCGATGGCGACATCCGGGGAACTGGAACGCTTGATGATCGTGCTCCGGGAGATATTGCGCGCCAGCAAGTATGCGCCTTCCCAGCCAACGGAAAATATCGAGGAGCAACTTCGCCGACTCGTCTTGCGCCTCCACCTGTGCAGCCGCGACGTAGAAATACTTCTGGGCATGTTGCGGAGAATTTCGTGGAAGATAGAATCCAAAACCAAGTAGACTCTCGAATCGACAGTCCCCCAAAGCACATAGCGCCGCGCCACGAGCCATTTTATGAAGTGCCACACGAGGCCCGTACCACCAACCTACAATCCAGAAGAATATCGCGCGGCGATGTCGCGCAGTCCGATGTCGCGCAGTCCGAAGGGGCGCAGGAGCCGATTCTCGTTCGTGTCCACACGCACTGCCTGGCCGGGGATGTCTTCGGCACCACGCTCTGCGATTGCCGCGAGGTGCTGCGCAACTCTCTGCGTATGATTGCCGAGGCGGGACGCGGCGCATTGATCTACCTGCACAACACCAGCAAGGGTTTTGGCGTGGATA
>DAHXNK010000097.1 GCA_027365415.1 Acidobacteriaceae bacterium | reverse complement strand
TGCCCATCGCCGTGGCCGGCGGCCGGGCCTTCACCTTCGCCTACCCCGACAACCTCGAGCGCCTGGAGGGCGCCGGGGCCGAGCTGCATCGCGATCGGCGAGGCTGTGCGAACCTTCCAGGAAAAACGCTTCTGCTGGCGCGTATGGCTGGCTCTCCTCGCCGGATCAGCCTCCATCCTTGCCTATCTGCCGCTGATCCACGCTGCCATGACCCGATTTCTACCCCATGCCTGGAACAGGGCGGACATCCACAATATCCCCGGCGCTTATTTTGAGATGCTCGATTACGTCCTGGTTCCTGCGCTGATACTGTTGGCCGCAGTCCCAGCGACAAAAATCCTACGTGAACGAGGATGGCGCATGCCGTGGGATCAAAATCGAGAAGTCCAACCGAGCACAGGGGAAAAAAGTTTTCCCCCGTATGAAATGGCGGCCATTGTTACGCTGGGGCTATATCCCGTCTTGGGCTACGGAATTGCAACTGCCATGTCCGGCTTGATCTCTCCCCGGTGCGCGATTCCGGTCTGCTATGCCTTCGCCATCCTGATCGCGGCCTCTGCCTATCG
The DNA here is from genome assembly GCA_027365415.1 of Acidobacteriaceae bacterium. GTDB lineage: Bacteria > Acidobacteriota > Terriglobia > Terriglobales > Acidobacteriaceae > JAJZIJ01. The sequence goes on along the minus strand of DAHXNK010000097.1, from coordinate 4,902 downwards.
GCTATTCGCAGGCAAGGCAAAACCAGCCATCCTGCTCCTCGCATTATTTTTAACTTGGATCGGCGCAAGAGAGTCTGTTCTGAGTGTATGTGGATTGCAGCAGCAACATGCCTTCGCCTCGCTGCTCAACCACCTCCCTGTCCTCTCCGGGTCTGAGAAAATTCTGGTTCCAGACATTGCACTTGTGCTGCCTTTTGAATACTACACGTCGCCAGATATCGCAAGCAGGGTTGTGTTTCCCATCGATTTCCGGGCGATACATAAGTATCAGAGCAACGACGGCGGGGAGCAGAACCTTTGGGCTGGAGGCAATCGGGTCTTCCCCATGCCCATAGAAGAGGTTGCATCGCTTGAGGTCGGCAATGTGGGCGAATCCTTAATCGTTTCGCCCAATAACAATTGGTTCTTGCGCGATCTGCGCGATGCTGGATATCGCCCCGTGCTGCTGGGGTTTGCACCCAACAGCGCTCACCTTTCGGATGTAAAACGGATCACTAGAAAACCCAATCCGGCGTACTTTACTGTGAACCTGTCAAAACCCTAGGCGAGGCACCATCGGGCGGAACACAGCCGACCACGAGTTCAACAGGGCAAACAGCAAGGTTTTCTGTATTCTCCGGGAGCCTCATCCAAAGCTCCAGCGACCCATTTCTTCCTTCCACGAGAGTACGTCAAAGGTGTACTCTTGTAGAGCCAGAAGCTTTCTGTGTCGGGACTGTCTACACACGGGGCATACGGTCAGGCTGCCTGCTACCGGATGACGCATGCGCTCGTCCAAGACAGGGCCTTATCTCCAAAGGATGGTTGCTACTCCCCGTGATAACTTCCACGTCTACAGTGCTGGATCCATCGGTCTGCACAAACAGCAGCGCCCCTTTCGCAGTGGCGCGTGTTTCCCCTTTGACAAGATTTTTTGGGCGGCCCTCCGTCCGCCTGCTGGGGTTGACCGTCGGCGCGCTTCTGATTCTGGGATATCACCCCTTTGTGGACGATGCGGCCATTTATGTCGCTGGCGTGGAAAAAATTATCTCTCCCGGCCTCTTTCAACAACATGCCGAGTACATCCTTCCACATTTGCATCACTCCTTGTTCTCCCTTGGCTTAGGCTGGACGATGCGCCTGACTCATGCCCCGCTGCTGCCAACCCTGTTTGCCACCTATTTACTTTCCCTGTGGTTGACGCTGCTGGCGTGCTGGCAATTGTCCTGTCAGTTGTTCGCTCGTTCCGAGGCGCGCTGGGGCGCGACCACGCTTCTGGCCGCAACGATGACCTTGCCCGTAGCTGGCTCCTCGCTCTTTTTCATGGATCCCTATCTTACGGCGCGCTCCTTTTCCACGCCGGTCGCCTTATTTGCTCTCATCTTTGCGCTGGGGCGAAAGCCGCTGTACACCACGCTCAGCCTTCTGCTGGCCGTTTTGCTACATCCACTGATGGGCGCATACGCCGTTGCGTATGTCGTGGTTCTGTGGCTGCTCCGCGATGAACACTGGAAGCTGCTCGGTGGCCTGACGCTGGCCGTGTTTGCCGGAACATTTCTCGCAATGCACGCGCCGATGCTGCAACATACCTCTGATGGGTATCGCGCTGCGGCGCTCAGTCGGTCATATTTTTTCCTGAGTCGCTGGGAATGGTACGAGATATTTGGCCTATTTCCTCCACTGGTGGCTGCCTGGATATTCTGCGCGCGAGATCGCTTCAACCTGCATGGCAAGTTCTGTAGCGTCTGCGCTACTTCCATCTACGTTGGCGTGTGCGCCCTGTTGTTTTCCATTCTTTTTGTGCATGTCTCCGGGACGTTGATGCTGGCCAGCCTGCAACCCCTGCGGGTGTTTCATCTCATTTATTTGATATTTTTTCTCTCGCTGGGCAGTATGCTGGGGAGTTACATTTTGCAACGCCGGATACTGGCATGGGTTCTCTGCTTCGGGGCCATTAGCGCAACCATGCTGGCGGTGCAGCTTCGCACCTATCCAGCCCTGGCCCATGTGGAATGGCCGTGGGCTGCGCCGCAAAATCCCTGGGAGCGGGCGTTCCTTTGGATTCGCCACAATACTCCCGACAATGCGCTCTTCGCGCTCGATCCGAGATACCAAACCCTGCCCGACGAAAGCACCGTGGGCTTCCGCGCCATGTCAGAGCGCAGCGCGCTTCCCGATTGGAGCAAAGACGGCGGCATTGCAGCCATCTATCCGCAAATTGCTCCAGAGTGGCTTGCCGATGCCAGCATGGAAGACACTTGGAGCCAGTGGTCGGATGCGCAACGTCTGCAATATCTGACCCCGTACCACGTCCGCTGGGTGGTTCTGTCCACCACGATGTCCACCCGCCTGCCCTGCCCGTACCAGAACTCTTTGGTGCGTGTTTGCCAGCTCTCAAAGGAAACTGCGCTCCTGAAAAAGAATCCTTAGCCTGTGCTGGCTCCATCGGTTGTTCCCTGCGAGGCCGGAACGCCAGATGGAAAGAGCCTGGGTATGGCGACACAGTGGAATCGGAGGCATCGAAGCGATGATCGACTATGACAAGCTACAAAAGTCGCTCAAGCATCTTGAGCTTCAGTTTGAGAATCTCCAGCGCGCAAAAGATCGTTCCGAACTGACCGATATTGACCGCGAAGGGATTGCCGAATCGGTGATTCAGCGCTTTGAGACCTGCTATGACACACTCTGGAAGACACTGAAGCGCTACCTGAGCGAAGAGACAGGTTTGGCGGATACACCGAACAGCCCCAAGCCTATCCTCAAGCTGGCAGGACAAAATAATCTACTTTCTGGTTCTGTGGAGCAGTGGCTCCAATACGCCGATGCTCGCGTCAGCACGGCACATGATTACAGCGGAGAAAAAGTTGGGGAGTGTCTGGCAATCATGGCGAGCTTCATCAGCGATGCCATTGATTTATATCAAACGATGAGCGGCCAAAGCTGGAAATGACAGGCTTGAGAATGAATGCCGCGATGGACATAACGAGCGAGCAGCACAAAACACTGGTTGATCTCTTGCGCCAATATATTCCAGGCATCGCCGTTTGGGCTTACGGCTCGCGTGTCCAGCACACTTCGCGTCGGAATTCTGATCTTGATCTCGTGGCCTTCCCCTCTGCCGGACAACGACCCGCTGTCTCTGAATTGAAAGACGCCTTGGACGAAAGCAATCTTCCCTTTCTCGTTGACCTGCATGTTTGGGATGAGATTCCAGAACGCTTTCGAGAGGTCATTCGCAAGGAATATGTCGTTCTTCAGGAACAGGAAGACGTGTTGAAGGATATTGGGCATGGCGAATAGCGCCAAGGATGAAGTCCCGCAGTTACCATAGAGAGATGGAACTCATTGTTTACATGGCCGACTGGTGCCCCGACTGCCGCGAGGCAAAGCGCTTTCTGGATCAACATAAAATTCCGTACACGGCAATCGATATTGAAACCACGCCGGGAGCTGCGGACACTGTTCTGGCTCAAGTGGGCAAGCGCGCAATTCCGCAGTTTGTCCTCGACGGAAAATGGGTGCAACCCTACAAGCCTGGAAGTGGATTTCTATATAAAGAAATGGCGGAGTTGTTCGGCGTTGTACACAAGCGTTAGCCCGATCCCAATCATCGCAGCTACGCGCCCGCGCAATCCATTCGTTTGATACCTTTTGCTGAGGAGTCTTTGTGATCGACCGTTATACCCGACCCGCGATGGGCCGCATCTGGAACGAAGAAAATAAATATCGTATGTGGCTGGCGGTGGAAACCGCAGCCTCGGAAGCGCTGGCGGAGTTTGGCATTGTTCCCGCAGAGGCCGCGTGCGCCATCCGCGAACGCGGCGGGTTTGAAGTAGCCCGCATCCAGCAGATTGAGGCCGAAGTGCGCCATGACGTGATCGCCTTTACCACTGCGGTCGCGGAAAAGATTGGCCCAGAGTCGCGCTGGCTGCACTACGGCCTGACCTCCAACGATGTTGTCGATACCGCGCAGGCACTACAGCTCAAAGATGCCTCGGCTCTTCTACGCGTGGGCATCACACGACTGCTCGACGTGCTGCGCCATCGCGCCATCGAGCTTCAGCACACGCCCACCATCGGACGCACGCATGGCGTTCATGCCGAGCCGACCACCTTTGGCCTCAAACTGCTGAACTGGTACGCGGAGATGCGCCGCAACCTAAAACGCTTCGACGCAGCAGCAGAAGACATGCGCATCGGCAAACTCTCCGGTGCTGTGGGCACCTTCGGCCACTTGAAGCCGGAGCACGAAGCCGCCATCTGCAAGCGTTTGGGACTAACGCCCGCGCCCATCGCCACGCAAGTCATCCAGCGCGACCGCCATGCCGCGTACATTTCCACGCTGGCGATTCTGGCATCGACCCTCGACAAAATTGCCGTCGAAATTCGCCACTTGCAACGCACCGAGGTACGCGAGGCAGAAGAGTTTTTCTCGGAAAAACAAAAAGGCTCCTCCGCCATGCCGCACAAGCGCAATCCCATCACCTGCGAGCAGATCAGCGGGCTGGCGCGCATCCTTCGCGGCAACGTGCAACCGGCGCTGGAAAATATCGCGCTCTGGCATGAGCGCGACATCTCCCACTCCTCCGTCGAGCGCGTCATTCTGCCCGACTCTACGATCCTGGCCGATTATCTGCTGGACAAAACAGCCACGCTGATTGAAAAACTTCTGGTCAATCCTCAGCGGATGCTCCGCAATCTGGAATCTACTGGCGGGCTAATTTTTTCCGGCCAATTGCTGCTCGACCTGGCCGAGGCCGGAATGCAGCGCGAGGATGCCTATCGCCTGGTACAGCAACACGCCATGCGCGCATGGAAGGAAGAATTAAACTTCCGCGAGCTTGTGGCTTCAGATCAGGAGATTGCGCGATTATTGCCACCAGAAAAACTTCAGCGCGTCTTCGATCTGCATCGGCAACTCTC
>DAHXNK010000096.1 GCA_027365415.1 Acidobacteriaceae bacterium | reverse complement strand
CTGCTGGCTGGCATGATCCAAGGCCCCAGCCGCTTGTCACCATACCGTCATCCCCAGCGCGCCATCGTGCGACGCAATATGGTCCTCGACGCCATGGTGGAGACGCATTCCATCACCGCCCAGCAGTCACGGCAGGCCAAGGCCGCCCCACTCGCCCTGGCCCCCTTCAGTGTGGATGAGCGCGAAGCTCCCTACTTTGTCGATCTGGTGCGCGATCATCTGACACGGCGCTATGGTGACCGCGATATCAACGGTGAAGGACTGCACATCTACACCTCGCTCGATCCCGATTTACAAAAAATTGCCACCGAGGCCGTGGAAGATGGCATGCGTAATGTTGATGCGATGGTACGCAAACGGTATACGCACAAAACACGCCACGGCGAGGTCATCACAGCGCCGAACATTGTCTATCCGCAGGTCGCGCTGGTTGCTTTGGATCCGCACACCGGACAGGTACTCTCGCTGGTGGGTGGTCGCAACTATGGTGCTAGCCAGTTGAACCACGCTATTGCCAAGCGGCCCACGGGTTCGGTCTTCAAGCCCTTTGTCTATGCGGCGGCCTTCAACAGCAGTCTGACCGGCGTGCCCTTGCCGGGACAGCAAGGCGTGTTTACCGCGATCACCATGCTGAATGATGCGGATCAAACCTTCAGCTTCGATAACGACAACATGCTGTACGCTCCGCACAATTATAAAAATGAGCAATTCGGCATGGTCACAGCGCGCTTTGCGCTGATGATGTCGCAAAACGTGGCGACGGTCGCGCTGGCGCAGATGGTTGGGCTGGACAACGTCGCGGCGCTGGCGCGGCAGGCCGGAATCACCTCCGTCGAACCAACGCCCGCGATGGCCATTGGAGCATATGATGCCACGCCTCTCGATATCGCCGGAGCGTACACAATTTTTGCCAACAGCGGCATTCATCTGCAACCGTGGATGATCGCCAGCGTTCGCAGCGCCAATGGCGATGTGATCGACGATTTCACGGCGCAATCCGCGCCGATGCTCGATCCGCGTGTTGCCTACCTGACGCTGAGCCTGATGCAGGATGTCATCAACCACGGCACGGCGGCAGGCGTGCGCGGATTGGGATTCACAGCTCCGGCAGCAGGAAAAACAGGCACGTCGCACGACGCATGGTTCGCGGGATTCACCAGCAATCTGCTCTGCGTGGTCTGGGTTGGCAATGACGATTACTCCGACATCAAATTGGAGGGAGCGCAGGTGGCCGCGCCCATCTGGGCAGAGTTTATGAAGCTGGCCACTGCGCTGCCGCAATACTCCGATACGCAGTATTTCGATCCGCCACCGGGCATCACCGTGGTTTCGCTCGACAATGTGACCAATCTGCTTTCCGATGCGGCTTGCCCGGATGACTATACTGTGGCCTTTCTGGATGGCACGCAGCCGACTAACACCTGCGATCATCCCAATGGCGACCAGCGCAACCTTTTTCAGAAAATTTTCGGTCTGGGTGGAAGCGCTGCTCCCTCTGCGCCGAACAGTTCTGGCAATGCCGCGCCTGCGACCACATCGACAACTCCGCCTGCTGCCAATGAAGGACAAGCAGGTACGAACGCGCAGCCCGACAATACGGAGAAGAAAAAGAAAAAAGGATTCTTTGGGAAGGTCTTTGGCGTTTTCAGGGATGGAGGCAACAAGAACAATAACGCGCCGCCGGATCAGAGTACACAGCCCAGCAAATAAATCCGGCAAACCGTAGGTGTGGCGTAACGTTCTTGTTCCTTTCTGCATCCCTGTTTCTACGAAGATATGTAACCTGCGGAAATGTATTTTTCTAAAACAGGAGGAGCGTAGCGATGGCAGAAGCACACCAGACAACCACGGTGAAAGACCCCGTGTGCGGAATGAAGATTGCGCCGGAGAATGCTGCGGCCACCATCGAGCATGACGGCAAGAGATATTTTTTTTGCAACCCATCCTGTCTGGAGAAGTTCAGCGCCAACCCTGTTATCTATATGCCGACGGAAATTGATCCGGTCTGTGGCATGAAGGTGGCTCCAGCGCGCGCAGCAGCCGTGCTCGAACACAACGGTAAGAGCTACTTCTTCTGCGGAAAATCCTGCGCGACAAAATTCTCCGCAGACCCGGAACCCTATCTGCACAAGTCTACCCCTGCGGGAACCGCGCCTCTGGTTATGCTGATGCCCGCTCCAGCAAAAGCCCCGCAACCCGTTAGCAAAATCAAAGCCCCGCCGGGAACCACCGAATACATCTGCCCGATGGATCCCGAAGTCCTAGAACCGCAACCCGGCGCGTGCCCGATCTGCGGCATGGCACTGGAGCCGCGCGCAATCACGCTGGAAGAGCAGAACCCTGAACTCGACGACATGCGTCGGCGCTTCTGGGTGGGCGCTGCGTTCACGCTTCCCCTGCTGGCGATGATGGCCGACGAATTTTTTCCGGGCCATCCCATGCAGAGATGGCTGGGTCGCGTAATGTTTGCGTGGGTGGAATTTGCTCTGGCTACTCCCGTAGTGCTGTGGTGCGGCTGGCCCTTTATGGAACGGGCCTGGAACTCCGTCAAAGCCCGGCGTGGCAACATGTTCACGCTGATTGGCTTGGGCGTTGGAGTCAGTTATCTCTACAGCTACGCGGCGCTGCTGTTTACGCGAGATATTCCACCCTCGCTGCGCGATGCTCACGGGGCTGTGAACTTGTACTTTGAACCAGCAGCCGTCATCACCACGCTGGTGCTGCTGGGACAGGTGCTGGAGCTGAAGGCGCGCAGTCGAACGTCGAGCGCGTTGAAATCTCTGCTGGGATTAGCTCCCAAGACCGCTCGCGTGGTGCGCGCCGATGGTCGCGAGGAAGACCTCCCGCTCGATCAGGTGGCTGTAGGTGACACGCTGCGCGTGCGTCCAGGAGAAAAAGTTCCCGTGGATGGCGCGGTGCTGGACGGCGCGAGCAACGTGGATGAATCGATGGTGACGGGCGAACCGTTGCCCGTGGAAAAAACTGCGGGCAGTCGCGTGACTGGAGGAACCGTCAACGCTACAGGCAGCTTTCTGATGCGCGCCGAGCGCATTGGCAGCGAGACGCTGCTGGGCCAGATTGTGCGCATGGTAAGCGAGGCGCAACGCACGCGTGCGCCCATCCAGCGGCTGGCGGACAAGGTTGCTGGATGGTTCGTGCCCGCCGTGGTGCTCACCGCCGTGCTGACATTTTTTGTCTGGGCGCTGTGGGGGCCGGAGCCGCGCTTGGCGCACGCGCTGGTCAATGGTGTCGCCGTGCTCATCATCGCCTGTCCGTGCGCGCTGGGGCTGGCCACGCCGATGTCCATCATGGTGGGTACCGGACGCGGCGCGCAAGCCGGAGTTTTGGTACGCAATGCGGAAGCGCTGGAAACACTATCGCAGGTAACAATTCTGATCGTAGATAAAACCGGCACGCTCACCGAAGGCAAGCCCCAGCTCACCAAAATTGAAACCCTGCCGAGTTTTGTAGAAGACGCAGTGCTGCGGCAAGTAGCCAGTCTGGAACAAGCCAGTGAGCATCCGCTGGCGGCGGCGATTCTGCGCGCGGCGCGAGAGAAAAATTTGACATTGACGACTGCGACAGAGTTTCAATCCATCACGGGCAAGGGAGCAACGGCAAAAGTGGCAGGCGCTGTTGTCGCCGTGGGCAATGCTGCGCAGATGCAGGAATCCGGCGTGGCGCTCGGCGATGCCAGCGCACGCGCAGAGGCTATGCAACGCGAGGGCGCGACGGTGCTCTTTGCCGCGATTGACGGCCATCTCGCCGCACTGCTGGCCGTCACCGATCCAATCAAGGAATCGGCACGCGAGGTGATTCGGCAATTGCACAACGAAGGTCTTCGCATCGTGATGCTGACCGGCGACACGCGCATCACTGCTGAAGCGGTTGCGCGACAGTTGGGTATCGACCAAGTGGAGGCAGGCGTGTTGCCGCAGCAAAAAGCAGAGACGATCCGCCGACTGCAAAGGCAAGGGAAAGTTGCGATGGCTGGGGACGGCGTAAATGATGCGCCCGCGCTGGCGCAGGCCGAGGTGGGCATCGCGATGGGCAGCGGCACGGACGTGGCCATGGAGAGCGCTGGCATCGTATTGCTACACGGCGACCTGCGCGGCATCGCGCGCGCCCGCAACTTGAGTCGGGCCACGATGCGCAACATCCGGCAAAATCTCTGGTTCGCCTTCCTCTACAATTCAATTGGCGTGCCCATTGCGGCAGGAGTTTTATATCCATTTTTTGGCCTGCTGCTTAGTCCCATGATCGCCAGCGCGGCGATGACATTAAGTTCCGTCTCCGTCATCAGCAATGCCTTGCGTTTGCGCCGTGTACATTTGGAGTAGGCGGCTGGGCTAAGCGTTGCTTTGGCGCATTTTGTCTCCGGGTTGCTAGAATCGATTCAGAAACGATGAAGTGTCCCTATTGTGGTTTTACGCAAGACCGGGTTGTAGATTCGCGCGAGAGCAAAGAAGCTGACTCTATCCGTCGGCGGCGCGAGTGTGAGCGTTGCGAGAAACGCTTCACCACCTATGAGCGTTTGGATGAAATTCCCTACATGGTTGTCAAGAAAGATGGCCGCCGCGAAAAATTCGAGCGACAAAAGATTTTGAGCGGTCTGCTGCGCGCCTGCGAAAAACGCCCCGTACCAGCGGCGCGGCTGGAATCCATCGTCAATGAAGTGGAGCGTTTTGTCGTGGACTCTGCGGAGCGCGAACGCACCTCTGGCGAAATCGGCGAGCACATTATGAGCGAGCTAAAGTCGCTGGACACGGTAGCCTACATTCGCTTTGCCTCCGTGCATCGGGACTTCAAAGACGTGAACGAATTCAAAGCCGAACTGGAAGGTCTGCTGAGCAGCCATAGCCACGCAGCTTCTGAGGCGCGATCGCGTGGCGGAAAAACGCATCGAACCCAGGCAAGCAGCAAATCCACAGAGAAAAAACGTCCGTGAGCGCCGTGAGTGCAAAGAATTAGGATAGGCAGGATCGACAGGATCGATGCCAATGGCGCAGTGTTGCCCCACGTAGCGGATACTTCCTCCAACGCAGGACCCTTTGGCTGGAACATCACGATGGGCGCGCACGTTCAACTGTAAAATTTTCCAGCTTTCCTCTTCGCTTCGCCACGGCATTCTTTCGCCGTGGATTTGCCCACAAAATGACGAGATTTTTATGGGAAATTCCAGAAAAATCGTGCTATAAGTGAGATGTATCACGCTCCCATGTGGGACGCATCACACTATCCTTGTCCCGTTTTCTTTGCCCCTTTGGGGTAGATCGGGAAACTGTGCGTTGGGGTATGGGTGTGCCCCAGAGTCCGCCCTGAACTTGTCGAAGGGGCTCGATTTTTAGACCTGGGAATTGCACGGCCCGCCCACTCCAGTGATTTTGCAGGGCGTACACATTCGATTTTGAAAGGTCTTCTGCCATGTTCACGTCAACGTTCGTATCGCGCATTCTCGCGCTCGTCTCTGTCGTTAGTAGCCGCAGCTTCCCCACTCAAGCCAAAAGAAGGCTTGAATGGGGAGAAAAATCTCAACCTCATATTTCTAGTCCGCATTCTC
>DAHXNK010000095.1 GCA_027365415.1 Acidobacteriaceae bacterium | reverse complement strand
GTCGCTCCGATTATGCCGTGACCAAGGAGCCAACTTTTTCGCCCGCGATGACGCGGCCAATATTTCCCGGCTCATTCATGCTGAAGATAATCATGGGAAGGCTGTTGTCTTTGCACAGGCTGACCGCAGTCATATCCATCACGCGCAGATTCCGTTGCAGGATTTCCATGTAGGTGATCTTGTCAAACTTTACCGCCGTTTTGTCGAGTACAGGATCGGCGTTGTAGACGCCATCCACTTTGGTCGCCTTCAGCAGAACGTCGGCCTTGATCTCCATTGCGCGCAGCGCAGCGGCAGTGTCAGTGGAGAAGAATGGATTGCCTGTCCCCGCCGCAAAGATCACCACGCGGCCCTTTTCCAGATGCCGAATTGCCCGGCGGCGAATATATGGCTCGGCCACCTGATGCATAGCGATGGCGCTCATCACACGACAATGCACATCGCGCTTTTCCAGCGCGTCCTGAATAGCCAGCGCATTGATGACTGTGGCCAACATGCCCATGTGGTCGGCAGAGACGCGCTCCATCGCCTGCGCCTGCTCGGCCACGCCGCGAAAAAAGTTTCCACCGCCGACAACGATGGCGATGTCCACGCCCATCGCCCGCACATCGGCAATTTCCCCGGCGATTTCATGCACCCGCGCCACGTTAACACCAAATCCCTGCCCGGCGGCCAGCGCTTCTCCAGAAAGTTTCAATAAGACGCGTGTATACATATGTCTATTGGAGTATCGCACATCGCTTCTGCCGGGGAAATGCCACAGGAAATAGATGCCGAGTGCCTCCATTCAAGCCTTCTTTTGGCTTGAGTGGGGGAAACCTCCAGCACATAAGCTGATCCAATGCCACGCGCCCCAAGTCTCGATTTTTATACCCAAGATGCAGCACGCCCCTCCAAAATGTCACTTATTCAGAGATTCCCTCGTATCTATTGTGGGCAGCCCCTTTACATCCATACATTTGCTTATTACTATATAGATATGTCCGAGTTGAGCCAATTTAAGGCGGAATTCTTTAAGGCGCTCTCTCACCCCCTGCGTATCCGCATCCTAGATGAGTTGCGGAAGGGTGAGGTGGGGGTCAATGTTCTCGGCGCCCGGCTTGACGTTGAACAAAGCAGCTTGTCGCAACAGCTTGCCATTCTACGCAACCGCAATCTGGTAACAGCACGAAAAGAAGGACTAAACGTTCTATATTCCGCTCGTGACCCTGAAATTTTTCGCTTGTTGGATATAGCCAAGAAAATTTTCAATAAACACCTCGTTGGCGTTCGCAACATGCTCAGCCAGCTCTAGCAGCTTGAATGAAAACGCAAAACGGTTTGCACATATTTAATATGCATATATTTATATATATCGAGAGATGTCTACAGCGAATTCTTGTAACAAGGAGGGTTTCGTGAGCCTTGCTGGAGAGACATCTCGATACATGGTCGCATTCGCAAAGCATGACCTCTCTTTTTTGTTGATGCTTATCTGCGGCTGGGTGATCCTCGGTATCGTCGGGCTGGTTCGACCTCATCGTATGGGCTGGATTGCGCGCATACTCTTTCCAGTTGGAGCACTGATTGCTCTCGGCATCGCGGTTCTGGGAGCAATTGCTCTTCTCTCTGGACATGCGCCGCAGATTTTCCTCCTACCGCTTGGACTTCCCAATCTGCCTTTTCATGCAAGGCTCGATACATTGTCTGGATTTTTTCTGTTGCTACTCGGCATGGCAGGAGCTGGAATTTCCACCTTTGCTGCCGGGTATTTCCGTTCAGGAGAAGGCACGGCACCGGGGTTGCTTTGCCTGCAATATCACGTATTCCTCGCCAGCATGGCTCTCGTCATCCTAGCCGACGATGCGTATTTCTTTATGGTGGCCTGGGAAACGATGGCGCTCAGTTCGTATTTTCTGGTGACGGCGCAACACCGAATTCCTGAAATCCGCCGCGCTGGATTCCTCTATCTCCTCATGGCGCATATTGGAGCGCTCTGTATCCTGCTCTGCTTTGGCGTGCTCCAGGGCGGACGGTGGCTATTTACTTTCGATGCAATGCGTGGCGCCTCGCTGACATCGTTTTGGGCCAGCGCAGCCTTTCTGCTTGCGCTGATTGGATTCGGCGCCAAGGCTGGCTTGGTTCCGCTACACGTTTGGCTGCCGGAGGCGCATCCTGCCGCACCGTCTCCGGTGTCGGCCCTGATGAGCGGTTTGATGCTCAAAACCGCAGTCTATGGAATGCTGCGAATCACGTTCGACCTGCTGCATATCCGGTATTGGTGGTGGGGCGTGCTGGTACTCGGTGTCGGGTTGTTCTCGGCGCTTTTCGGAGCGATCTTCGCTGCGGTACAAACCGATATGAAACGCTTGCTGGCCTATTCATCAATTGAAAATATCGGTCTGATCTTTACCGGCATCGGTCTTGCGATTCTGTTTGAGGCGTGCCACTTGCCTTTATTCGCCGCACTGGCTCTGGCGGCTGCGTTGATTCACTCACTGAACCATTCTCTTTTCAAGAGTCTGCTTTTTCTCGCTACCGGCTCGGTGCTGCATGCAACCAATCAGCGGAGTTTGGGTAAACTCGGCGGCTTGATCCGGCGCATGCCGTGGGTTGCTGCCTTGGCGCTGATTGGCACGCTGGCAATTGCCGGCTTGCCCCCGCTCAACGGCTTCGTTTCTGAGTGGCTGCTGCTGCAATCGTTTCTCTTCACCCCACAAATTCCTCACGCCTTCCTCAACATGCTGATTCCGCTTGGCGCAGCCGTATTGGCTCTGACGGCTGCCTTGGCCGCCTATGTGATGGTGAAATTTTATGGCGTGATTTTTCTCGGCCAGCATCGGGAACCCTCTCTTGTTCATGCTCACGACGCCGATTGGCTGGAACGTATAGGGCTGGCGTGGCTCGCGCTCGGATGTGTTGCCATTGGAGTCCTGCCCCAGCTTGCGCTTCGAGCGGCGGGAGCTGTCACCGAAACGCTCCTAGGCCAAGCCGTGAACCTTACTTCTCCCTTCTGGCTGATTGCTCCAATCACATCCAGGCAGGCTTCCTACAGTGGACTCATCCTGCTCGCTGGGATTATCGGAGTCGTGGGCATTACCTTCGTGGGGGTACGCATTCTGGCCCACGGACGAATGCGGCGCACCGTTCCGTGGGACTGTGGCTATCCGTGGCAAACTTCTCGAATGCAAGATACTGCGGAAGGGTTTGGTCAGCCCATCCGTCACATATTTGACCCCTTCTTTGACATGGAGCGCGAGCTTCCCTTCCCAACCGACGTTGCTCCGCATTATCGAATCCATATCGAGGATCGCATGTGGAAGACACTATACCTGCCGATTGCGCGCGGGGTACAGCGATTGGCGGATTGGATCGGGCTACTGCAAGGCGGGCGACTCTCCACTTACCTGCTCTACAGCTTTCTCACGCTGATTGTGTTACTGGGGTTCGTCCTATGACCGCGCTCACAATGGTTCGTCAGTTCGGTGAGGTGTTGCTCGCCATCGCCATCGCGCCACTGTTTTCCGGATGGATCGCGCAATGTCGCGCATGGCTTCAGAGTCGCGCGGCACCACCGCTAACACAGCCGTACCGCATGTTGCGCAAGCTGTTCCAGAAAGATGTTGCGCTCGCCACCAATGCTTCCGCCCTGTTTCGCATGACCCCCTATATTTTGTTTGGGACGATGGTACTGGCGGCGGCCATCATTCCATCCATTGCGACCGACCTCCCTTTCGCGCGCGTGGCCGACGCGATTGCGCTCATCGGTCTCTTTGCCACGGCCCGTGTCTTCCTGTCCCTAGCCGCGATGGACATCGGCACAGCGTTCGGCTCCATGGGCGCGCGCCGCGACATGATGATTGGCTTTCTCGCAGAACCTGCCCTGCTGATGGTACTGTTCAATGCGTTTCTACTCTCTGGAAGCACGGCTTTACCCAACGTTGTCGAGGCTTCAACCGCGCATCCATTCCTCATGGATCCCAGTCTGCTCTTCGCAGCCGTTGCGTTTTTGATGGTTTTGCTCGCGGAAAATGCGCGCATTCCCATCGACAACCCTGCAACCCACTTGGAACTGACTATGATCCATGAAGCAATGGCGCTGGAATATTCCGCTCGCCATCTTGCGCTGGTGGAATGGGCTTCCGACTTAAAACTTTTCAACTACGCCTGCATTGGCTTCGCGCTCTTTCTACCGTGGGGAATCGCGACGCATGGCGCAGATGGTGCGCTGGCGCTGGGGCTTGCCGTTGCGGTATTGCTGGCAAAACTCACCGTGGCTGGGGCAGCGTTGGCGCTGATTGAATCGCTGTCAGCCAAACTGCGCATTTTTCGCGCTCCAGAATATCTGGCCATGGCCTTTCTGCTCGCCGTGCTGGGCCTACTCGTCCATCTTTTACTGGGAGCTTAAACAAAATGCATCCGTCCCATCTGATTGCCGCATTGTTGAAGCTATTGGCCGCGAGTCTGCTGTTGATCTCCTTTGCGATGCTCTCGCGGCGGCGCACGCAACGCTTAATTACGCTCTTCGCATGGCAGGGCGCGGTACTTTTTATGTCCACACTTCTCGTTGCACATAGCGCCGGACTGAGAGAACTTTACTACTCCGCCGCACTCACTCTTCTGCTGAAAGTAATTGCGCTGCCGTGGATTCTCCATCGACTGATCCATCGCCTAGGCGCGCAATGGGACAGTGAAACTCTCGTCAATATCCCCACAACCATGCTCGTCGGGCTAGGACTGGTTATCTTCGCTTTCGGACTGGCGCAACCCATCAGCAGAATGGCCACGACCATCACGCGCAATACCATCGGCATCGCGCTCGCCGTTATCTTCCTCGCCTTTCTGATGATGATTACGCGGCGCAAAGCGGTCACGCAGGTAATTGGATTTCTAGCGATGGAGAATGGCCTGTTCTTTGCCGCGACCAGTGCCACTTACGGTATGCCGATGGTGATCGAGTTGGGAATCGCGCTCGATCTTTTGGTTGGATTTTTTATCCTTGGCATATTTTTCTTCCAGATTCGGGAGCAGTTCGACAGTCTCGATCTCAGCAACATGGAAGCATTGAAAGAGGACTGACGTGGATCTACTAATCGTTCTAGGATTGCCGCTGCTGGGAGCGTTTCTGCTCGCGCTGTTTGGGGCGCGACGTTATGCCGCCGAGCTGAATGCCGGCATGAGCTTCGCCACGCTGGTCGCCGTCTTCTTTCTCGTGCTGCGTGTCCTCCGCCACGGATCGCTGCTGGCATTGCATGAGCAGTTTTTCGTCGATTCCTTCAACGTCTTCCTGGTCGCGCTCACAGCCTTCGTGGGATTCACCACCGCGCTCTTCTCTCGGCCTTACATGCGAATTGAAGAGCAACGGGGTCGCCTGAATCCACAACGGCTGCGCCTCTACCACAGCATGTACCAGCTCTTTATGGCGGCCATGTTTCTGGCTCTGTTGACCAACAATATGGGCCTGCTCTGGGTAGCAATGGAAGCCGCCACGCTATCGACCGTACTGCTGGTTTCTCTCTATCGCACACGCGCCAGCCTGGAAGCAGCGTGGAAGTATTTCATCCTTTGTGGCGTCGGCATTGCCCAGGCGCTGTTTGGCACCATCCTGCTGTACTTTGCAGCAGAGCATGTTCTGGGTCGCGAAGGCATGACGGCTTTATTATGGACGCACCTGAATGCGGTGAAGGGACAGCTCGAACCCAGAGTGCTAGGCTTGGCCTTCGTTTTTTTTCTGGTCGGATATGGAACAAAGGTCGGCTTGGCCCCACTCCATAACTGGCTCCCCGATGCCCATGCCGAAGGCCCGACACCGGTATCGGCTGTTCTCTCCGGCCTGCTCCTGAATGTTGCGCTCTATGCCGTTATC
>DAHXNK010000094.1 GCA_027365415.1 Acidobacteriaceae bacterium | reverse complement strand
GGACGATCCGCTGGCTTCCGTGGTGCTGGGCACAGGTAGAATGCTTTCCGACTTCGGTCTGCTACGAAAGATCAAGATCGACTAGAACCTGCGACCCGGCCTGCCCCGCGCCGGGTTGCACTTTTATCCCGCCACACAGGCAGAAGCCCGCATGGAATCGTTCTACAGCCGATACCGCAATGTCCTGATGCTGATGGTTATCCTTCTCATCCAGGTCATCGGCCTTGCCGTGCAGGTTCGTCGTCCCGCTACCGCTGCGGGCCGGGATGGTACGCAGGTTCGCCTGATCCGCTATTGGGCCGTTGGCATCCTGACCCCTTTTGAAGAACTCTTCCTCTTCACAGGTCACGGCATTCGCGGAGCTTGGAATAACTACATCGACCTGCGCCATGTTCGCCAACACAATCAGAGTTTGCAGGCAGAGGTTGACCGACTGCGCCTAGAACAGGCATCTCTGGTCGAGGATGTACTCCAGAATCAGCGACTGCAAGCGCTGCTTGGATTCAAACAGCAATACATCTACCAGACCGTGGCCGCGCAGGTGATCGGAACCAGCGGCACCAATCAATCCCGCGTTCTCTACATTGACAAAGGCTCGGCAGACGGCATTCATGCGGATATGCCCGTCATCACACCGGATGGCGTTGTCGGGAAGATTCGCGATGTCTTCTCGCACACCGCGCAGGTGCTTGAAATCAACGACCAAACCAGCGGTCTGGGCATCATTCTGGAGAAGACCCGCCTGCGCGGCATCCTGCGCGGCGACGCGACCGGCCAGACGGAGATCATCAACATTCCATCCGACGAGCGCGTCCAATCCGGAGAAGCCGTCATCACCAGCGGCGGAGATCAACTTTATCCGCGTGGCCTGCCTGTGGGGACGGTAGATCGCGTGGTGAATGACCCGGAACGCGCGCCCTATGTCGCCATTTTAGTACAGCCCGCCGCTAAACTCTCGCGCCTGGAGGAGGTGCTGGTCATCACGCAAATCGGTAGCTCCCTGCCTGCGACGGAAGAGTCCGACATCGTAACCAGCGAGCAGAAAGCTGCTGGGGTGCTGGCCCAACGCCTGCCCGGAGCGGATACCGGCACGGCGCAGCCCACAATTGGCCCCAATGGAAAGATCCTTCCAGCCCAAAACCCCAACGCTCCGCCGCCACCCGTACAACCTACTCCATCTCTACACCCGGATCGCTTCACGCCAGGTGCCACGCCTCCTGCAACGGATTTGCGACCCGGGGCTACCTATCCGAAGCAGACGTTTACGGAACAGATTGCGCCAGCGCCAAGCGCGCAGCCGTCGGGTCAAACGCCTCCGAGCAAGAGAAGCTTTCCACCAAAGAAAGCGGCGCAGCCCGCGCCAGCCCACGGGGAGACCCAGCCCTAATATGGCCCTGCTCAACAACAAGGCGCGCGAAGAGATGGATCAGCACCACTTCCATCCGGCTGTTTTTTTTCTAATTCCGCTGGCTGCCATTTTTTTGCAGGCATATCTGCCGCTGCGTTTCCCTCGCTTCGCGGTACTCGACCTGCCGCTGGTCGTTACTGTCTATTTCGCTGTCTCGCGTCGCAATCCCATTAGCGGAATGTTGCTGGGCACCGGCATTGGCCTTACGCAGGATGCACTGACCCATCTGCCGATTGGCATCAATGGCATTCTCAAGGCCATCGTTGGCTATCTGGCGGCCTCGGTCGGCATGCGCATCGACGTGGACAATCCCGGCACGCGCCTACTGATGATGTTTTTCTTTACGCTACTCGACAGCCTGCTGCATCTGTTCATCGTGCGGCGGCTGCTCGATATGCCAATGGAATGGCACGGCCTGCATGAGATGATTCGTGCCGTCGTCAATGCGCTGGTCGGCGTGATTCTCTTCGCCATGTTGGATCGCCTGCGCAAGCGGGAATAACGCGGCACAAAGCAGAGTATTCTGAAAACAAGCGCGGTCGTCATGGCAGCTTCCCATCATTCGGACGAAAAAATCCCGGCCATCAAGCTCACCGCGATGCAATATCTGGTCGCGCTGGTTCTGGTCATATTGCTCTCTGGACTGTGGCGCTTGCAGGTGCTGGGAGCGCGGAATTATCGCGCTCTGGCGCAGGCCAACCGTGTCCGCAAGGTGCCCATCCTAGGCGCGCGCGGGAAAATCTTTGACCGCGATGGCCGCCTGATCGTCGATAACTATCCCTCCGTCACTTGCTTTCTGGTGCCGGAGCAGGCCCGCGATCTCGATGCCGATCTCCCCTTAATCGCCCGTGGCCTCCATCTCGATGTCGAGCAGTTGCAAAGCACACTGTTCCATTTTCGCCATCAACCGAAGTATCAGCCCATCCCGCTCAAAGAAGACATCACTCCCGACGAACTGGCCTTTATTGCCGCACATGGCAATGAGTTGCCAGAGTTGGAGACCATCGACGAGCAGCGCCGCCTCTACCCCAGTAACGGATTTGCGGCGCATCTGATTGGCTATGTTGGCGAGGTCTCCGAAGAGATGCTCGACGATCCGCGCTATGCCTTCTACCAGCCGGGCGACGTGGTGGGGCGCTCCGGCATTGAGGAGGCATACGATCCCATTCTGCGTGGTCAGGATGGCTCCCGCGACGTGATTGTTGACAGCCACGGACGCGAGCTGGGCGTGCTGGGCACAGAACCCACCGTTCCCGGAACGCCACTCAAACTGACCATCGACTTGGATGTACAAGAGGCTGCGGAGAAAGCGCTCGGCCCGCGCAGTGGCGCGATTGTGGCCATCGACCCACGCACCGGCGAGGTACTGGCAATGGTCAGCCATCCCACCTTTGACCCCAACGACTTTGCCATTCGCATCCATCGCGACGAGTGGAACAAGCTGATTACAGACCCGGAGCATCCGCTGCTGAACAAGGCCATTCAGGCGCAGCTTGCGCCGGGATCGACGTTCAAGATCATCGAGGCCATTGCCGGTTTGCAAGAAGGCATCGCGCAGGCATTGACGGTGGATTGCCACGGCGGCGCAATCTTCTATGGCCGTTATTTCAAATGCTGGATCTCGGCTCGACACCAGGGCCACGGCATCACCGATATCAGCAAAGGCATCTATCAATCCTGCGACGTGTACTTTTATACGCTGGCCGAGAAGCTCGGCATTGAAAAAATCGCCGAATGGGCGCATAAATTCGGCCTGGGAGAAAAGACCGGCATTGATCTGCCGAACGAGGCCGCTGGCATTATGCCGTCAGAAGAATGGAAGATGCGCAACTACCACCAAAAATGGTTTGCCGGAGAAACCATCTCCGTCGGCATCGGGCAGGGAGCCACGGCGGTCACGCCCATCCAACTGGTGCGCGCCATTGCAGGCATTGCGTCGGGCGGCGTGCTCAAGCGCCCGCATGTCGTCTTCCCCGATGAAATTCCCCCGGCGTACCGCGAATATTTCCAGGAGCAATTCCCCGGCTCCGGCGACAAGATCGTGCCCATCGACCCTGCCAACTGGGAGATTGTCACCGACGCAATGGCGCAAGTGACCACCTACGCGGGCACGGCAGGCATGGCGCATCTGGATGGTATTGACTTTGCTGGCAAGACGGGCACGGCGCAAACCGTCAGCAATGAATACAAGAAAAATATCGGGGGCGGAGGCGTAAAGCTCCGCGACAATGCCTGGTTTGTCGGCGTCTCGCCGCGCAGGAATCCAGAGATTGCCGTGGTGATTCTCTGGGAGAATGGCGCGGAAGGATATCTGAGCGCGCGTCTGGCCGCGCAGGTGATCGAAGCATATGTAGACAAGCAACGGCGCATGGCCAACAATCTGCATCTCCCAACGGAAAAACATGCCGCGTCCGTCGCTGCGCCCAAGTCAACCCATGCCGCCACAACCCCCACGGCAACCCAACAACCCATTGAGATGGCTGGCCTGTGGAATGCTGCCGCAGGCAGTCCATCTTTGTATCCCGGCGCGCATGAAATTCCCTACGGCCCCGGAACCGTCCTGCGCGGAGCGCGCTTTCCTCTGCCCACAACGGCTCCAGCAACCCATTCCACCTCCATGCTCCAATCCAAATTTCGACGCAAGGCCGCCGCATCCGGCAGCGGGATGAGGTAAAAAGAAGACTGTATGCGCCGATTGATCTCCTTCCGCGACTTTGACTGGGTTCTGCTCGGCTTCGTGCTGCTGCTCTCCGTGGTCAGCGTGCTGGAGATTTACAGCGCCACGCTGCACACCAAATTTATCCACTTCGACCAGAAACAGGTGATGTGGCTGCTGGGCGGGCTGGTCTGCATGTTTGCGCTCTCGCTCGTCAACTATCACCTGCTGCTGGACATCGCGCACTGGGCCTATGGATTTTGCATCGTCGCGCTGCTTGCAGTGTTGCTGGTGGGCCAGCGCGTTCTGGGCGCGCGGCGCTGGATTCGCCTGGGCAGCATCCACTTTCAGCCCTCGGAATGGGTCAAGCTGGTACTGATTGTCGCCGTCGCCCGCTACTTTTCCCATCTGGCAGGCCGGAACCTGAGCTGGGGAGACATCTTCAAAGCAATGGCGATGGTGGGCCTGCCCATGCTGCTGGTTCTCAAGCAGCCCGATCTGGGTACGGCGCTCACCTATGCTCCGATTCTGCTCTGCGGCCTGTTTCTGGGCGGCATCAGCTTTAAGAAAGCTGCCATTCTGGTGCTGGCGGGCGGACTGGCTATTGTTCCCGCTTGGTACAAAGTTCTAAAACCGTATCAAAAACAAAGACTTACAAGTTTTTTGCAGCCAGATACCGACCCTCGCGGCAGCGGCTACCAGATTCGCCAGTCGCTCATTGCCGTTGGCTCTGGAGGCATCTGGGGCAAGGGCGCGACCAAGGGCACCCAAACCCAGGGCGACTTTTTGCCTATCCCATATACGGATTTTATCTTTGCCGCTTTTGGCGAAGAACATGGATTCGTTGGTGCGGCGCTGGTGCTGCTGCTATACTTTCTGATATTGATGCGTTTGATTCAAAACGCTCAAACCGCCGCTGACCTTCCCGGCACGTTGATTGTCATGGGGGTGGTGGCTGTATTGATCTTTCAGATCGCGGTCAATGTGGGCATGGTCATTGGTTTGATGCCGGTTACCGGCATCCCCCTGCCCCTGATGAGTTATGGCGGTTCATCGGTGCTGTTTACGTTTCTGGCGCTCGGCATCGTAATGAACATTCGCATGAGCCGCTTTGTGAATTGAGTTCGGCTGGCTGGCCGCCCAGAAGCGCGCAGTCGGTAGAGAGTTTTCGAGATTTGCGTCCGACTGCGCGCGCCATTGGGTGTCGGATTCGGATGCGGTAGTTTTTTCCTGGTCAGACAGCTTCCATGTTGACCGGGCAGGATATGCGGAGATGTATGTACAGGAAAGGGTAACGGCCCCACCTCCCTTCGAGGCAGTCGCGGTCACAATTTCCTCGTGCTCGATCCTCTGGCATCGCAGGCAGAATGGTTTGTTTTCCGTGACCCCGCATGGCCACGGGGGAGCGTCGGTTTCACAGCTTCCGGCAAACATCTGGCCTGTGGCGTCCGCTGCATCGCATCTTCATACTCCCGCCACCGTCTTAACTGCTTGCCGTTGCTGAACGCAACCACGCAGCGAATGGAATCTGTCTCGCCATCACCCCGGACACCCTGGGCAAACGCCCCGGCATCTGGTTGATTATGAGGCAGAATGACAAAAGAAATCTATATTTCCAGCACCCCGCACGAAACCCGTCTGGCACTTGTCGAGGACGATCAACTCGCGGAAATCTACTACGAACGCGAAAACGAATACACCCTCGCAGGCTCCATATATAAGGGTCGCGTCACGCGCGTCCTTCCCGGAATGCAGTCCGCCTTTGTGGACGTGGGCCTGGAACGCGACGCCTTCCTGTATGTAACAGATTTCATTGAAGAAACAGAGGACGGCGACGAGATCATTGCGCTGCCGCAGAGCCACGCTCCGCAGGAAAGTGCGCACAACGACACCCGGAATGACAATCGGGAAACCCGTAACAGCAACCGAAATGCCCCACACGACGAGAATCGCAATGCGGTTCGTCCACCCACGCAGGAGGCCGTTCCGGCAGAGGGAACCGAGAGCGATGCGGAAGCCTCCGGGGAGCAGGGCCAGGGCGCGCGCCGCTGGCGTGGACGCCGAGGTCGTCGGCGCAGCAATGACCGTGGCAACCAGCAGCATCAAGCCCAGAACCTAGAACACGCTCCGCA
>DAHXNK010000093.1 GCA_027365415.1 Acidobacteriaceae bacterium | reverse complement strand
CGCATCGAGTGTATGCCAGTGGGTGATCTCTGTCTCGCCCATCTGCCAGCACAACAGCACAGTCTCCTCGCCGATGCGGCAGGGGAAATCCAGCAAGCCTTTTTCGATGTCCTTAATCTGCACGCCGATGGCATCAATCTCCTGCAACGTGTCTTTGACCTGCTGCACGGCAACATCGCGCTCGGCGCGACGACGCGCCACCTGCGCGACTGCAACCAGCATTCCGCCATTGAGAAAAATACGCTGGCTCAACTGCTGCATCTCCTGCTCGACCGTCTCGGCGGAGTCTTTGGCCTGTAGAGCGCGCTTAAGCAACGATTCCAGCACGGGAATCAATGTCTGCGCCTCGTCCAGTGAAAATGTTCTCATTCGTTCCCCTCGAATTTCCCCCGCTGGAATTAGCCCTGAATCTCCAGCATACGATCCAGCGCGACACGCGCCCAGAGCTTCACATCCTCATGGACGCGGATGCGGTTGACCACGTTGCCCCCCACCAGATTCTCCAGCGCCCAGGCAAGATGCTGCGGCGTGATGCGAAACATGGTGGTGCAGAGACAGCCTGCATCGTCCAGCGTGATGACGCGCTTGCCCAGCGGCGCAAAGCGCTTGCTCAGTCGGTTGACCAGATGAATCTCCGTGCCCACGGCGAACATGGTTCCCGTGGGAGCCTGCTCGATAAACTGAATCAGCCGCTCCGTGGAGCCGATGCCGTCGGCCTTCTGGCAGACTTCCAAACGGCACTCTGGATGAGCAATAACTTGGATGCCAGGATACTTGGCGCGCACGCGATCCACATGCTCCGGCAGAAAGCGTTGATGCACGGAGCAGTGCCCCTTCCACAAAATGACACGCGCCGCGCGCAGCCGCTCCGGGGCCAGACCGCCGTTGATCTGGTAGGGATCCCAGACCACCATCTCTTGCGGCGGGATACCCATGACGTGCGCCGTGTTGCGGCCCAGATGTTGATCCGGCAAAAATAGAATGCGCTGCCCGCGCGCAAAGGCCCAGCGGAAGGCTGCCGCCGCGTTGGAGGAGGTGCAGACCAGCCCGCCGCGCGCACCGCAAAAGGCTTTGATGGCGGCTGTGGAATTCATATACGTCAGCGGCACCAGCCCGCCCGCATCTGCTTGCGTCAAGCCCGCAGCCGTCAACCTGTCCCAACACGCCTCCACTTGGGAGATGTCCGCCATGTCGGCCATCGAGCAGCCTGCATTCAGATCTGGCAGCACCACCTGCTGATGCGGCTGCGCCAAAATGTCTGCACTCTCTGCCATAAAATGCACGCCGCAAAAAACAATATAGCGACCCTCAGCCTGCGCGGCGAGCTTGGAGAGCTTATAGCTGTCGCCCGTGTGGTCGGCAAAGCGAACGATCTCATCACGCTGATAGTGGTGGCCTAAAATAATGGCCTGTTTGCCCAGCCGCGCACGCGCCTCCGCGATGCGGCCATCCATGCTGTCATCCGGCATTGCCAGATAGTCGTCGAGAGAGCAACTAACCTGCGCACGCGCAGGAGCCACGTCATCCAATACAGTAATCATGTACTCCGCCTTCAGTTCCGCCACAGACAATGCCTGCGCAAAACGGGGATGTTGAAAGCAATTCAAGTTCTGTTGCAGTGGCTTCACTGCGTATCTGGGCAAAGGGACTTGCTTGCATACGCCCAAACCACGGGGTTGTTGCAACGTTCCGATGTCTCCGGCAGCCCTAATGCGCGCCGAGGACAACCTTCTCTTAACCTGATTGTAATACGCCCGTCCTCGGTTGCGATGTTTTTTGTGCTTCGCGTTGGAACGTTCCTTCCCCTAAGCGGAAGGAATACAAAATCCCCCGCAGCACGTCGGTTTGTTTGGAGATTCGCGGCTGCGTATGATGGAGAACGATGAGCCTATCGGACAGCATCTTCATCTTCGTGTTGGCCCTCATCATCTTTGGGCCAAAGAAATTGCCCGAAATAGCCAAGCAATTGGGTCGGCTCGTGGGCGAGTTCCGCCGCGCCAGCAATGAATTCAAGTTCCAAATTGAGGAAGAACTGCGCCAGGCAGAGAGATCCGACTATCCGAAATTGTCTCCTGCGGAGTCGGTGATTCAGCCGCTGCCCGAATTGTCGCCGCCCGAATTGTCACCATCTGAGCCATCGCCATCTGAATCGTCACCATCGGAAGAATTGATGGCCACGCCCGTGGTCGCTGCGACCTTGGCAGACCCGACCGAGCCGCCAGTGCCCGCGCCACTGACCGTTGTGCCTGCTGCTGGCGCAGAACCACGCCAGACATTCCCAGGCATTCCCGAAGCGCTGACCGCAAATTCCTCCACATCCAATTCTCCCGCCGAGGTGGAATCCACCCGTGGCTAACTTTCTGGATCGCGCCCGCTCGGCAGTAAGCGACCGAGTGGAACTGCCCGGCATGAGCCTGCTGGAGCATCTGGAAGAGTTGCGCAAGCGCCTCATCCACTCCGTTGTTTATGTTGTTGTCGCATTCTTTGTTGCGTATGGATTCCATGAACGCATTGCCAGTTTCATGATCGCTCCCATCACGCAGGCTTTGGCCGCGCATCACATGGACACGCAACTGGGATATCTGAATCCTGTCGATCCGTTCAACTTTTACTTGAAGATTGCCTTGTTTGGCGGAATCATTCTTGCCTCGCCGTTCGTCCTGTATCAACTGTGGCTCTTTATCGCGCCAGGGCTGTATCAACGGGAGCGCCGTTATGTGGTTCCCTTCATGTTCGCCACAGTTGGCCTCTTTCTGGGCGGAGCCTTCTTTGGCTACCGCTATGTATTTCCCGGCGCGCTGGAATTTCTGATCGGTTTTGGCGCGCAGTTCAAACCTCTGGTCACGATTGAGGAGTACGAAGGTCTATTCTTTACCGTCATTCTCGGCTTGGGACTGATCTTCGAGCTTCCCATTCTTGTTTTTTTTCTGGCGCTCTTTGGAATTGTGAATTCCAAGTTTCTGCTGAAAAATATCCGCTACGCCATTTTGATTATTTTTATTGTTGCGGCCATCATCACGCCAACACCGGATATTCTGACCATGTGCGTATTTGCGGCTCCCATGCTGGTTCTCTACTTCATCAGCATCGGCGTGGCCCACATGGTGCATCCAGAACGCCGCAAAAAGAAAGCGCAACAGGAGACCTAATGCCGCGCTCCATTTTTAATTTTAGGTTTGTTTATCTTCGTGCCGCGTGGGGGAGGGTACTCTGCCTCCTCGCGCTGTTATCATCCCCGCTTCTTGCAGCGAACAAGCCCGCATCGGTCACGCACGCGGCTCCAGCCCCGTCGCGCTTCAACGGAAATCTGGCCTATGAGTACGCCGACAAATTCGTTGCCTGCGGCCCGCGCTGGATTGGGAGTCCCGGCCATCTCTGCGCAGAAAAATTTCTCAAGCAACACTTCGCCAAGGACAATCTGGAGGAGGACACATTTACCTCCAGCACGCCCATCGGGCCGCTGACGATGCACAACTTCATCGTAAAGTTTCCCGGGAAAAAAGACGGCGTGATTGTCGTCGCTTCGCACTATGAGACAAACTACTGGCTGCGCAATACTTCTTTTGTAGGAGCCAACGACGGCGGCGCAACCGTGGGCCTGCTGGTGGAACTCGCCAATGGATTGCGAGGAAAAACGCTCGACGGATATAGCGTCTGGCTGGTCTTCTTTGATGGAGAAGAGTCCATCAAATCGCAATGGACAGATTCTGACTCGCTCTACGGCAGTCGGCATCTGGCAGCCCAATGGGAGCGCGACGGAACGCTCAAGCGCATTCGAGCATTCCTGCTGACCGACATGATCGGCGACAAGCAATTGGATATATCCCGCGAGATGAACTCCACGCAGTGGCTGGAGGATTTGATCTACAAAGCGGCGCAGCAGGATGGCTACGCTTCGTACTTCTTTGAGCGTCAGGATCAGGTGGAGGACGATCAACTTCCATTTGTGCAACGCGGCGTTCCTACAGCGGACATTATCGACATCGACTACGGGCCGCATGACGCGACGCATCCCGACGGCTACCACCACACGGCGGAGGACACGATGGATAAAATCAGTGCGCGCAGCCTGACCATCTCCGGCCAAACCGTGGCCACGACCATCCATCTTCTCAATCAACGCTGACAAGTCTTCATCTCTCGCAAAAAACATTTTCCACGGGGCTTCGCAAGCAGCGTTGGCTGCGATAGCATCGGCACATGCTTGGCTCCGCTCCCCTATGGCTGTGGATCGTCTTCCATCTGCTGCTGCTTGCGCTGCTGGCGCTGGACGCTGGCGTTGCGCGCGCGCGTCAATCGGATGCGCCTGCTTCGCGGCGATCTGCATTCTGGATGACCGCAGTCTGGATCATCGCCGCGCTGCTCTTCGCGCTATTGATCGGGCACGCCTTGCGTCCGCAATCTGCCGCAGAATATCTGGCTGGTTATGGCATTGAGGAATCGCTCAGCATCGACAATATGTTTGTCTTCCTGCTTCTCTTTCGAGCTTTCAATCTAAACCAGCAGCAACAGCGGCGCGCACTCTTCTGGGGCGTGCTGGGAGCCATCGTTCTACGGGCTGGCATGATTGCCGCAGGGCTGGCGCTGGTGCAGATTTTTTCGTGGATACCCTATGCCTTCGGTATTCTTCTGCTGCTGGCCGCGCTGCGCCTAATGCGTCAACGAACAGACACACAGCAGAAATCGCAACCGCGCTGGATTGCATTTCTTGCCCGACACCTTCCCTTATCTATCGGCGGAAGCAGTAGTCGTTTTTTTGTGCGTGACGAGGGCCGACTGCGCGGCACGCATCTCCTGCTTGCGCTGATCGTCGTTGAAATCACAGACCTGCTCTTTGCCGTGGATTCCATCCCCGCCGTGCTGGCGGTATCGCACCATGCTTTTGTTGTGTATGCCTCCAACATTTTTGCCGTGGTAGGCCTGCGGTCGCTGTATTTCGTGGTCGCCGGAATGTTGGAAAAGCTTCATCGCCTGCACGATGGCTTAGCCGTTCTGCTTCTTTTTTTCGGAGCCAAGATGTTGCTAAGCCATGTGCTGAAGATTCCCATTGCCGTCTCGCTGGGCGTGCTGGCGACGATAATCGCGTTGACGATTCTGTTATCGATGTTTACGCAGCCGATTCGTCGCCAAACCTGACGAAGCGAACCGATTGCCCTTCGCAAACACAGGAGTGCAGCGGCACACCCACCAGCTTCTCCGGGGCGTCAGTGCGCGCATGAGCGCCACGCGACTCTCGTCGCGCCAGCGCGGATCGGGCAATCAACGCGCCCACCGTATGCAGATTGCGCAGCTCGATAGCATCGCGTGTCTCCGACGCAGGAAGCTGCGCCTCCATCGACTGCAACATTGCCAGCACGCGACGAAGGCCATCTTCCTCGCGCAATAATCCCGCATCGCGCCACATGGCATCGCGTAGAGCATCGCGCAGCGCATGGATCGCAGCCGTGTCCTCTTGTATTTGACTGGAAGGCGGCATACCTTCCAGTGTAGAAATCTCACCCACTTCTTTACGCATCGCCTCTCCGGCGCGTGCGCCAAAGACCAGCCCCTCCAGCAGCGAATTGCTGGCCAGCCGATTCGCTCCATGCACGCCGGTGCAGGCAACCTCGCCCGCAGCGTACAGTCCGGGCAGCGATGTGCGACCATCCAAATCTGTCCGCACTCCACCCATCAGATAATGCGCAGCGGGCCGAACGGGAATCAGATCCCACGAAAGATCCAACCCATGCTGGCTCAGGAATGTCGAGATTCCCGGAAAGCGCTGGCTCAAATCCATGTCGGTAATGTGCCGCATGTCGAGATAGACCGGAAGAAATTCACCCGACTTTTCGCTCAAGCTCTCCCGCGTAATGGCGCGGGCTACAACATCGCGCGGCGCAAGCTCCGCCAGCGGGTGATAGCGCTCCATGAATCGCTCCTCGCGATGATTGCGCAACACGGCTCCTTCGCCACGCAGCGCCTCCGAGAGCAAAAAGCGCGGCACACCCGGCAGGCTGAGCGCCGTCGGATGGAACTGATAAAACTCCATGTCCGCAATCTCCGCGCCTGCGCGATAGGCCATCGCGATGCCATCCCCTGTGGCCACAGGCGGGTTGGTGGTGTCGCTATAGACCTGGCCCGCGCCGCCACTCGCCAGCAAAACCGCGCGCGTGGCCACGATGTGCTTAGCGCCAGCGCAATCCAGCAAGGAAATTCCAGCGACGCGACCATCCCGCACAATCAAATCCAGCGTGGTCGCCCACTCCATCAACGTAATGCGCGGATCGCTGAGCGCGTGTTGTAGCAGCGCCCGACCAATCTCCCGGCCCGTCGCATCCCCGTTGGCGTGCAGAATGCGAGGCAGG
>DAHXNK010000092.1 GCA_027365415.1 Acidobacteriaceae bacterium | reverse complement strand
GTCTGCGGGTGAATCTCATACATCTCCGCCACCGACGAAATCATGTATGCGCCCTTTGATTTCCGTTTTGTCGGCATGATCGTTTCCCCCCTATATCCCTGTAGCTCCGCGCGTATATCCATTCCTTGCGCGGCCCATCTGTGCTACCCTAAGCAGCGATATGAGACACCGTAAGCTTGCCTCCCTCCTGCTGTTCCTAGCCGCGCTGTCTTTTGTTGCGCTGCCCCGTGGATATGCCCAGTCCCCCAAACCTAAGTTCCAGCCCGGCGAGTGGCAGATCATCTCCACTATCACGATCCCGACAGGACAGCAGCTCCATTCGCAAGATACGGTCTGCGCCAAACAAGGGGAAGATTTCTGGAAGCATCCCCACCCCAACCAGCAATGCGATGCGCCTCAGGTAACACCCATCACCAACGGATATACCGTTAATCTCCATTGCAGTGGCGGCAACGGCCCCGTCCAGAAGAATATGTGGAAGATGGATTCCACGATTAACGAAACATTTTCTGCAAATGGAACCCAGTTGCAATCCGCTGGCACCGTCACCACGCAAACCTTCATACCCGGACGGTCTCCGATGAAAGAGACAGCCAGCATTCAGGCGACGGGAAAACGTCTTGGCCCCTGCGCCACCACGCCCAAGACACCTCCAACAACTCCAAAAATCACGCCCAAAGCCTAGCGCCTGTCACTCGGCCCTCGTCAGCAACTCCTGCCGAGGGTCTTCTGGGTTGAGCTGCGCCAGCTCGCGCAAAATCTCCTTGGAACGCTCATCCTGCACCCTCGGTACGACGATCTGCACTTCGACAATCTGATCGCCGCGCATCCCCTCGCGCACAGCCGAGACAGCGCCCTTTTCGCGCATTCGTAGTTTCTGGCCATTCTGCGTTCCGGGAGGAATCTTCAACTGCGCCCGACCATCAATGGTGGGCACGTCGATCTTTGCGCCCAGCGCAGCCTCGCTCACTGTTACTGGCACGGCAAGATAAATGTCATCACCACTGCGCGAGAAGATCGGGTGCGTCCCGATGCGCATAATGAGATACAGATCGCCCGTCGCGCCGCCATGCGTGCCCGCATTGCCCTTGCCCGCCAGCCGGATGCGCTGGCCATCGCGCGTTCCCGGCTTCACGCGAAACTCCATCGTCTCAACCCGCGCCACTACGCCTTCGCCGTTACAGGTCGCGCAGGTGGAGCGCACCTTACCCGTGCCATCACAGCGCGGGCATTGCAGGTTGAACTTCATCCGCCCGCCCATCTGCGTCACTTGCCCCGTGCCATCGCACTCTTGGCAAATGCTGTCGCCGCCGCTGGAGTTTTTGCTTTTGCAGATGGGACAAACATCCTTGCGCGTCACTTGCAACTTGACCGTGCCGCCGCGAATCGAAGTCCAGAAATCGACGCTTACCTGATATTCGAGATCGGTACCCGGCTGCGGGGTCTCTCCGCGATGCCCGCCACTATGAAAGGCACCGGAAAAAATATCCCGGAAACTACCCCAGGAAGACTGTCCCGTTGAACTCCCCGCAGCGCCGCTGGCTCTGCCGCTGCGCGGTTGCTGCGCTTCGGAAAAGTCCGAGAAGTCAAAGCCGCCAAAATCAAAGGGAGTGCCGGTTTGTCCGCCCGCGCCGGGACGAGCGCCGCGTGCCGCCGCCTCTGCCGCCGCCGGGTCAATGTTGTCGGAGTAGAAGCCAAACTGGTCGTAGATTTTGCGCTTCTTCGGATCGCTCAAAACATCGTTGGCTTCGGACATCTCCTTGAAGCGCTCCTCGGCCTTTTTGTCGCCGGGATTCACGTCCGGGTGATATTTACGCGCCAGCTTGCGGAAGGCCTTGCGAATCTCCTCCGCCGTGGCCGTCTTCTTCACTCCGAGCAAGCCGTAATAGTCTTTGGTCTGTGTGGCCATAGGATGCGTCTTTTATTATGCGCTACGCTGTCAGAGCTTGCTTCAAACTGCCCGTCTTGCGATTCTGTGGTGCTGGTCTTACTGCGCGACGAATCTCTGCATCTACGGTGTCTCGCGCGACTTCGAGATCATAGTGCGATTGCAGGTTCATCCAGAACTCCGGCGTCATGCGAAAGTACCGCGCCAATCGAAGTGCAGTATCGGCGGTAATACCGCGCCGCTCCTTCACGATTTCCGAGATACGTGTGGCCGGAACGCGCAGCGCCAGCGCCAACGCATTCGCGCTCAAACCTAATGGCACCATAAATTCTTCGCGCAGCATCTCTCCTGGATGGAGTGGCGGCATTCGGTCTTTGTATTGTCTAGTGATAGTCAACGATTTCGACTTCGTAGGCATGTGGTTCCCTCCATGCAAAGCAGATGCGCCATTGGTTATTGATACGGATACTGTACTGACCTTTTCGATCGCCGTGCAGCATTTCCAACCGATTGCCGGGCGGCTGGGTTAAATCACATAGCAAACGAGCTACATGGATGGCTCGCAATTTACGAAAAGCTGCGCGCTCAATCGCACCAAGCCGCCTGCTGTGCTCACGATGAAAGATGCGTTCTGCATCTTTGTCCTTGAAAGACTGAATCACCCGTCCAGCGTACCACGGACGACGTTATATGACACAAAACGTCTCTATCCTCTCATTGTTCAACCATCATTCCGGGATGCATCCGTCGGTGGTGCTGAAAATATGGTGATCCTACAATTGTTCGATGTGTGGGTCGGGCATGTTGCCTCAAATTCTTTCAGTACGGATGCAATCTCTTTTCTGCATTCTGCTACCGATGGCATATCGTCCACGTTGAAATAGGCTACGTTGGCGTTACATTTGGGACAATCTATTAATTCCCGCTTGTGAGCAGACAAGTCAGAAGGTAGCCCGCATGGGGAATATCCTTGCGACAACGACATACATTTTCCATGAAAAACAAGAATGTAACAGGCATTCTCTCCTGTAATTACCTCACCCGAAGCTCCTTCTAGCGTCAGGCTTACTCCATAGTTGCCATTTAGACCATTAAATTTACTGCTTGCAAGATCAACATTCCATTCGCTCCCAACCAAAACAACAGATCGACTCTGATTGTCTATGGGTATATCGTGTGCTTGCGCACCTTGCAAAGATTTGATCGTAATTTTATTAACAATAAAATTGACAGTTCCGAGATTGGTGCACGATAGCTTGACGTAGTGTTCGCCATTTCTATTCAACAAAAATGTTGCTTTTGGCTTGTTTGCCTCTGCGCGGATTTCATCCTCACGCTGCCAGCGGTCACGCTCCAGCTTGGACTGTTCTGCCAGCATCTCGTTATTCGTACGCATGGCGAACCATTGCACTGTGGCAACCACGACAAGAGCAGTAGTTGCCACCGCTTCAACTATGGCAGGCCATTTCTCGGAGACCACTTGTGCCTGGCAGAACATTTATTGTCCTCAAAAATCAACCGTAGTCTGGACCCCTGTTAGTTCCACACCATCTTTACGTCCATCGGTTCAATGCGAACGAACGTGTCGGGCGCGACGCTCATCAACTTGCGTGCATAATTCTCTGCCTCCTCGCGCGTGTCGAAAAGGCTTTTGTCATAGACGCTTCCTGCCAGCAACTGCTCGCACTTCCAAACGGTCTCCGATTTCATGGCCTACCTCCCTGTTTCCCGTACTGATTGCAAGATGGGGCACTCTAGCGTTTCGTGCCAAAGTGCCCCACCCATTAACTACGAACTACAAAACAATGCTCCGCTTATTTTGTTTTACTTCTTGTCTTCCACGTCCACGTACTCTGCGTCGATGACGCCTTCGTCCTTCTTCGCTTCGGCTGCGGGAGCTTCCGCTGACGTTGCTTCACCGTTTGCAGTTTCCGCGCCGGGTGTGGCCGTGGCGTTGGCCTTGTACATGGCCTCGGCCAGTTTGTGGCTGGCTGCGGTCAGCTTCTCGCGCGCCGCGTTTAGATCAGCCACGCTCGGCTCGCCTTCCAGCGTCTTCTTGGCCTCGGCCAGCGCCGCTTCCACGTCGCCCTTGTCGGAGGCTTCCACTTTCTCTCCACCCTCTTTCAACATCTTTTCGATGTTGTAGACCAGGTTGTCGAGCGAGTTGCGCGCTTCAATCTCCTCGCGCTTGGCCTTGTCCTCAGCCGCGTGCGCCTCGGCCTCCTTCGCCATGCGCTCGACCTCTTCCTTGCTCAGGCCCGAAGACGACGTAATCGTAATCTTCTGATCCTTATTGGTGGCCATATCTTTCGCGGTCACGTTCAGAATGCCGTTGGCGTCGATGTCGAACGTAACCTGCACCTGCGGAATGCCGCGCTGCGCCGGTGGAATGCCGCTCAGCTTGAACTTGCCCAGCGTGCGATTCTGGTGGGCCAACGGACGCTCGCCTTGCAGGACGTGAATCTCCACTTCGGTCTGATTGTCCGCCGCCGTAGAAAACGTCTCCGTCTTCTTGGTCGGGATGGTCGTGTTGCGCGGAATCATCGGCGTAGCCACGCTGCCCAGGGTTTCAATGGCCAGCGTCAGTGGCGTTACGTCGAGCAGCAACAGATCCTTCACCTCGCCAGCCAGCACGCCTGCCTGCACGGCTGCTCCAATGGCGACAACTTCATCAGGATTGACACCGCGATGCGGGTCTTTGCCAAAGAGGTCTTTGACAATCTGCTGAATGCGCGGCATACGAGTCTGTCCGCCCACCAGAACCACTTCGTCAATCTTGCTGATGTCGATGCCAGCATCCTTCATGGCCATCTTGCAAGGCTCGATGGAGCGCTGCAAAATGTCCTCGACCAACTGCTCCAGCTTGGCGCGGGTCAGCTTCTTGACCAGATGCTTTGGCCCGGTCGCGTCTGCCGTGACGAAGGGCAGATTGATCTCCGTCTCCATCGTGGTCGACAGTTCAATCTTGGCCTTTTCCGCTGCGTCCTTCAGGCGCTGCAGGGCCATCTCATTGCCTTTGGCGCGCAGGTCGAGGCCTTCGTCTTTTTTGAACTCGTCGATGAGCCAATCGACAATGCGCTGGTCAATGTTGTCGCCGCCCAGATGCGTATCGCCGTTGGTGGACTTCACTTCGATGACGCCTTCGCCGACTTCAAGAATCGACACGTCAAACGTACCGCCGCCAAAGTCATAGACGACGATGGTCTCTTCCTTTTTCTTGTCGAGACCGTAGGCCAACGCCGCTGCTGTCGGCTCGTTCACGATGCGCTTCACATCGAGACCGGCAACCTTGCCCGCATCTTTGGTGGCCTGCCGCTGCGCATCGTTAAAGTAGGCAGGAACGGTGATGACAGCTTCTGTGACAGACTGGCCAAGATAATCTTCTGCGGCCTTCTTCAGCTTTTGCAGAATCATGGCCGAGACTTCCGCCGGGGTGTAGTCCTTGCCCTGCGCCTCAACAACAAGGTGGTCGCCCTGCTGTTTCACCTTGTATGGAACCATCTTCATCTCGTCATTCACTTCATTGAAGCGCCGCCCCATAAAGCGCTTGATGGAGTAAACGGTGTTCTCCGGGTTGGTGATGGCCTGCCGCTTGGCGACCTGTCCGACCAGGCGCTCGCCGCCCTTGGTAAAGGCCACGACGGAGGGAGTCGTGCGACCACCCTCTTCATTGGCAATCACTTTCGGCTCGCCGCCTTCCATGACGGCTACGACGGAATTTGTGGTTCCGAGATCGATTCCGATAATTTTCCCCATGCTGCCCTCGCTGTGTGTTGGCCTGTTGGCCAGGAACGTTTGTACCCACTCCAGTATCTCAGTTGAGTGTATCATTGTCAACTTATTTGATGCGCCAGACGAAGAGCGCGCTTCTGGTAGCAACCTGTTTATTTGCAGTATGTTGCATGAGAAACATCCCAGGATAAGTGGGGGCAACCTGCCTTTAATTTTCATCCGGAGCGATTTGGCTTCCCTGCGCGCCGATCCCATCCTCGACCATAAAGTCATCCTCAACCAAGAAGATGGAAACACTTGTCGCGGTGCTGGGAGCAGCCAGCGCTCCCATATAGCCGGAGAGATCGCCAAGATGCAGCAGGCTCCAATCCTCTGGCTGCAACTTCGCCTGCGAGGAGGCAATCAGCCGGGCCGGAACATCTTGCTCCAGCGTGACCGTGAAGGCGGCAAGCGGCAGGGAAAGCCCCGCGCCGACGGCCTTCAGCAGCGCCTCTTTGCGCGTCCAGGCGCGAAAGAATCCATTCAGCCAGTCTTGGCCCGCAACCTGGCCCGCAAGCGCGGAGAGCGCGGCCTGCTCCTGAGGAGAAAAATAGCGCAGCGGAAGGCCCGGCTCCACGGGACGAATCTTTTCGATGTCGATGCCCACTTCCATATCGCGCGCCAGCGCCAGCGCGGCCCAATCCCCGCTGTGCGTCAGATTGAAATGAAGGGAGTGTCCATCAAGGCGCGGCTTTTTGTTGGTGTCGTCAAGAAAACGCAACTCGCCCGCCGAGCAACCGATGAACGCGGCCAGAAGGTAGCGCATTCCGCCATGCGCCTCAACAAAGCGCTCGCGGTGTTGGCTGCGAT
>DAHXNK010000091.1 GCA_027365415.1 Acidobacteriaceae bacterium | reverse complement strand
GCAGGCAACTGAGAACGCGCCTCGCTTACAAAGCCTAAACCTTCAATGGCGACCCCAGCCAGTATAAACGCCGTCCTAGAGGGAAGGGTCTTCAATAAAAGAACCGCAGCCAGCACAATGGCCAGCCCCGCCATCATAAGTAAGAAACCAGCAACTTTCACTTGCATCCCTCCTACTAACAAATACTGGCACATGTAAGGATTGCTCTTAGCGATCTAAACCAGCACCGTGACTGGATGCGGTAAAGCATCGAAGTCATATATGACATCCACCTGAAAGGCATGGAGGATTTCCTGAATATTCAGATGTCACGTTTTAAGAAAGCCCCGGTCATGGAGACTTCAATATGAATAATAGTCCAAATGTTAAGGAATCTCTGCGCATGTGTTTGAATTTCGCTACACAGGGATGCGCCGCCACATCAACACGACTCGCGACAATATATCCCCCGCCACAACGTACCATATATCCAGCCCATGCAGAAAAAACCGAAACTCGGCCAGCATTTCCTCTCCAGCACGCAGGCGCGACAGCAGATTGTTGATGCGCTCGGCGACATCTCCTGCTGTACGGTTGTTGAAATCGGCCCCGGTCGCGGCGCGATTACCGACATTCTGGCCCAACACGCAAAACATCTGGTGGCCGTAGAACTGGATCGAGAACTGGCTCCGGTATTGGCCGTGCGCTACGCGCTCGCGGAGAATGTGCGCGTTCTCTCCGCGGATATTTTGAAGGTCAACCTGGACGATCTGCGCGACACAAGCAATGCAGAAGACCTCGTCGTCGTCGGAAATTTGCCCTACTACATTACGTCGGACATCCTGCTCTGGCTCTTCGCGCAGGCGGAAAATTTCTCCCGCGCCGTGCTGATGATGCAGGAGGAAGTGGCCGATCGCATTACCGCGCCGTCCGGAGGCAGCGAGTATGGTCTGCTCTCCGCCACCACGCAAGCGCATGTTCATGCGGAAAAATTATTTTCTCTTCCCCCTGGTGCATTTTCTCCGCCGCCCAAGGTGAACTCCGCCGTTGTGCGTCTACACCCCGCGCTGCGCTTTGTGCAGCTTGGGGTCGAGCGTCAACCGTTTCTGAATTTCCTGCGCGGCTGCTTTCAGCAAAAGAGAAAGACTCTGGCGAATAATCTGCGTGCCGCTGGATATGCGTCGGCTGCAATCGTGACGGCGCTGCACGCGGCATCCCTTGACCCCAGCGTTCGCGCCGAAGGAATTGCCCTCGACGCAATGGCGCAGGTCTTTCACGCTCTGGCTGCCGAAGATTTTCAAACTGAAAAGTAGCGACCGCTATGCGAACAGTCAGCGTCCCTGCGGCCCGCGATCCTGTGCCGCCACAGTCTGCGCGTGGTGCAGGTGGCAGATGGCAATCGCCAATGCGTCGGAGGCATCCAGTGGTTCTGGCGCAACAGTGAGTTTCAGCAGACGCATCGTCATAAATTGCACCTGCTGCTTGTCCGCCAGCCCGTAGCCGGAGACGGCGGATTTGACCGACAGTGGGGCGTACTCGGCAATCTCCAACTTGTTTGTTGCCGCAGCCAGCAGCGCTACGCCGCGCACCTGCCCCAGCAGCAATGCCGTGCGACTGTTTACAGAATGAAAGACCTCTTCGATAGCAACCACATTGGGCGCGTGTTGCACCATCAAGGCTGTCAACTCCGCAAAGACCGCACATAAGCGCTGCGGCAGAGGGTCGCGTTTCGAGAGCCGAATCGCGCCGCTGGTGATGGCGCGCAGTTGGCCCGCAGCGTCCGCCTCCACCACGCCGTAGCCGGTGAATTGTGTGCCACAGTCAATGCCAAGAACGCGCATATGCAAGGCTGGCATGGGCTAGCGCGAAATTCCTTCCAGTGGAGAAGAGGCTGTTGCGTAGAGTTTGCGCGGCATCCGCCCCGCCAGAAAAGCCTGTCGCCCGGCAAGCACCGCGTGTTGCATGGCCTCGGCCATCAGAACAGGGTTGCTCGCATTCGCGATCCCGGAGTTCATCAGCACGGCATCCGCTCCCAACTCCATCGCAATCGCCGCGTCAGAGGCAGTGCCTACGCCCGCATCAATAATCAGCGGAACCTCGGTAATCCGTTCGCGCAGGATGCGTAGGTTCGCCGTGTTCTGAATTCCCAGCCCACTGCCAATTGGTGCGCCCAGCGGCATCACCGCTGCCGCGCCTGCGTCGATCAAGCGCAGCGCAACCACAATGTCGTCGGAGGTGTAGGGCAGCACGGTGAAGCCTTCTTTGACCAGCACACGCGTCGCCTCCAGCGTGGCCTGCACATCGGGGTAGAGTGTCGCCTGATCGCCGATCACCTCAATCTTCACCCAATCGGAGAGACCCACCTCACGCCCCAGCCGCGCAGCGCGAATGGCTTCCTCAGATGTATAGCAACCAGCGGTGTTGGGCAACAGAAAATAGCGGCGTGGGTCGATGAAGTCCAGCAGCGACTCTTTGCTGCGATCCAGATTGACGCGGCGCACGGCCACCGTGACCATCTCCGCGCCAGAGACTTCAATGGCGCGCTGCGTCTCTGCGCCGTCTTTATATTTCCCCGTGCCGACAATCAGCCGCGACTGAAAGGCCTTCCCTGCAATAACCAGTGTGTCCATAGCGATATTGTAAGACTTTGGCCCAAAGTGCAAAGCTTGCGAAGCAGAAGGCGGGGGAGTGAGAGAATCGAAGCATGGATAGCTCAACGGACAGAGCAGAGAATCGATCAAAGGACATCGTAATGGATTGCATCTTTTGCAAAATCGCCAGCGGCACGATTCCCGCAAAAAAAGTTCATGAGGACGATCTTTGTATCGCCTTTTACGACCTGAATCCGCAGGCTCCCACGCATTTGCTGGTGGTTCCGCGGCAGCATCTGGTCTCGCTGGCCCACGCTACGCCCCAGGACGCGGCACTGCTCGGCCATCTACTCCAGGTGACGGCGCAACTGGCGGGTAAGCTGGGATTGTCGAAGGGATTTCGCGCCGTACTCAATAGCGGCGCCGATGGCGGCCAGACGGTGGATCATCTACATGTCCATCTGCTCGGAGGCCGCGCCATGCACTGGCCTCCCGGATAGCCATCCTGGAAATCCCAGCGCCGAACGCGGGCAGATATGGGCCATCCGATCGCCTCTATAGCCTCTATAGAACGACAATCGCGCCCAACCTGCGCCGCAGGATGGCTCGCAAGAGTTCAATCCGTGGAGGTGCCGTTTTAGGCAGGAGTATGTCCGTAAACGTGTCGTTGCCTGCGAACTCTATACCTGCGTCGCCGTCGATGCTGGTTTTGAAAGACATTTTCCGCTTGCCGCTCTCTGGCGAAACTTCATAGTGCATCACCACAAGGCTGATGTTATTTTGTGGCTTGCTGCGCATGGATTTTGTTCTGAGTCGCGTAGTCAGTTCTATATTACGGAGCAATTCGTCCTGAATGATCCAGACTGTACGTCCACCCCATTCCTTCGCGAGCGCGGTCTTGGCGAAAAGTTGTGTCACCATGCGCCCCCATACCTGACGCTTGTTAATGCCAGGGCTGGTGTGGTCACGGTTGAGAATGGCATTGCGGAATGCGCTCCGCATATCGGTATTGTTCTCCGTGTCCGATCCACTTGTGCTAGCCGTCATCACCTCCAAGATGTACGGCGCGCTGATATCGGGCAGGAGGATGCCCCACTCAAAATCTTCCCGATGCTATACGTTGGCAAGCCATGAAACGTGCATTACCACTCTTTCAATTTTCTTGAACTGAAGTTTCCCCGATGAAGGATTCTGGAAGATTTCGTGGAATGGCTTCTCTTGAAAGTTTTTTACCACGAAGAGAAAAAACTTATCCTGAAGTGTCGTAGCAGCCTCGTATTCCTTAGGCGTCATGGATAAACTGCCTATACGTTCCCTTAAACCTTTAACTTCCACAACAAGGAAATCTTCTTTAGTTGAAGAATATAGGCGGAAATCGTAGCCGCATCCAAGGCGAGTTGTGTCTTCTACGGCATATCCTTCAAATTCAGGGAGACTGGGCTGCACTGATTCAAAATATTGTTCGGCGGCTAGACCAGTAATTAGCCTCTTTGCGAAGCTTGATGCAACCTCGCCCTTATCTTGCTTTTCCTGAACTTCGCTCCATAGATTTTCATCATCTTTCACAAATGACTTTACAAGTCCAGTGAATGATTCAAAATCGAGACTTTTGTATTCCTCATATACTTTGAGGCAGTAGTTGCGAATTTGGCGATTGTGCCAACCCCTTCGGCGATTTGGGAAAAATGGGTCAAACTCATCTCTATAATTTTTGATTGATGCTGGTGGCGATCCCATCGCATAGCCAAAAGCATTAAAGGCTTCCACAAAGCTCCCAAATCCTAACTTTTCCAAGCCAAGCAAATCATATTTCGAGAGATAAAGGCCGACTAGGATAAGCTTCTCCCTTTTTGTGATTCGCTCCGCCACTAAGATCATGCCTCCGACATTCACCAGTTGCTAACACGCTCTGCAGGAAGATGCAATTCCTTCGCCAAATGCGAACCCTCCGGCACTCCATGAATACGCCTGCGGTCGCCAGCGGGAGTTATGTCTACGTGGCTGTCGTCAGCCGGATGACCGTTGTTAGATATTGGTTTGCCTACGCCTCCCAGTGCCTCTCTGACAGTCGCGTAAGGCAGGAGAGGGAATAACGTCTGCATCTGTTTCTTAGGGTCGCCGCGCGTAGGCTCAGGAAACTCGAAGTGTGCGCTATTCGTTGTGGAAACAATAAAAACCCTCTCACGCATTTGAGCAACGCCGTACTGAGCCGCCTTAATGACGCGCATTTTCGGCTCATACCCTAACGCCTTGAGCTTGGAGATAAGCAAGCTATATACACCCCCAATGATGCCGGCCTTATCAGGCGCATTCAGAAGTCCTTTCACCTGTTCGAGCATGATGGCCTTTGGCTTGAAAATCTCAGCAAAGCGTATGAACTCGAACAAGAGCATTCCGCGCTCATCTTCTAGGCATTCACGCTTTCCAATCTGGGAGAAGGATTGACACGGACTACCCCCACAAAGGAGGTCGAGATCTCCTGGTTCAAGCAAAAGCTCGCGCATCAGGTTTTTAGGGTCAATCGTACGGATGTCTACTTCAAGGACGCGGGTACTCCGGCACTCGCGCTCTGCTGCATCCCTTAGCGTGGCACAACAATGGGGATCAATTTCAATGCAAGCGAGAACATCAAACCCAGCTTGCTGAACGCCGATATCCAGTCCTCCCGCGCCGGAAAAAAGCGAAAGAGCGGCTTTCTTTTTGCATATCCGTGGAACGTTCTTTTTAGGCATATATCCCTAACCGTTCACTGTACACGCTTTTGATTCTGCCTTTTCTATAGGCTCTACGCTTCGATGTACTCCACTTCATCTTCCTCTTCCACGCCGTAGCGGCGCAGCAGGTTGGGAAGATTCTGCGAGAAGGCTGAGCGCGGCATCACGGTATCGCAACCGGCTTCGGTAGCCTTCACCTTCAGATCTCCCTGCAGGTGCGAGAGGAACCCAATAATGGATGCTGTGCGCTTCAACTTGGCTTTGAGCTTTGGGATCAACGTCAGTGGCTTGGCGTTGGCATTGTTCAGGTCGAAGACGATCAGCGCGGGGCGCTCCGCTTCTGGAGCTTCCGTCAGGCGCTGGACAATATCTTTGTCATTTTTGACAAAGACTACTTTTACGCCTAACTTGCGCGCTGTCTCCTGAATCTTCGCCAGAAAAAATAAATCTTCGATGAAACAATAAATGCGCGTGGGAGCCTCGATGGAGGCCACAACTCCCAAAGTAGGCTCGGAGAAATCCTCTCTGGGCAGTCCGGCGTGATTGCCGTTGAAATTTCCGTTACTACTGCCGCGTTGCAACTCAATGGTTGAAGGCGGCGCATCCGCGTAGTTTCCATTGGCGGCGCGATAGCTGTGATCCATTGGGCCGACAAAGACCTGTTGCTGTCGTCCCTGCTTGTTGCGCCGTTGCTGCTGGTTGTTGCCGGGGTTCGATCCGTTCCCGTTTGACCCGTTGGATTGTTTTTTAAAGAAACGTTTCTTTCCCGGTCGCTGTGGCTGCGGAGATCCATTCGTTCTCCCCTGCCCCTGCATTGGCTGAGATCTCTGCTGGGACTGCGGCTGTGATGTCGCCTGCGGATTGTTTGAATATCCGGAACCCTTGCGCCGACGGCGCCGACGGCGAAACACTGGGTTGGGAGTCGCCTGCGGCGGCGATGTTGGTTCTGTTGGTTCCATTGTCATCCAGGTACTTCCTCAGTATTTACAAATTGCCGTGCCTGCAAACCATGCACGCGCTGCGGGCGAGAGCAAAATCCGGCCTGTCTTGCCGTCTTCTTCTGCCATCCAGATACTATCGTCGTTGTGTTATCGCGCGTGGATGTTGAGCTTCGATGCCACCAGTATGAACCTTCGGCATTCCCTGTCCAAGATCATCCCTCTTTGCGTTGTAGAGGCCATCGACCCTTGTAAAGTTCTTGTGCGAGTCCT
>DAHXNK010000090.1 GCA_027365415.1 Acidobacteriaceae bacterium | reverse complement strand
GTGTCTTGGCGGGCAACTGATCGAGTTGATCGACGGCAGGTAGAAACAGAGCGAGCACCTGCGCGAACCAGGCCTCTACTTCTGCGTTGTCAGGTTTCTCTGGTAGCCAGCCAGCGGCGACGAAGGTGGGTCGTGCCAGCGCGGCGATGCGCTCCGGCTCCGCCAGTTTGATGTAGTGGCGATTGAGCCAGTGCAGCTTTTGAAAATCGAAAACCGCAGGCGAGGGCGTGACGCGCTCCAGCGTAAACTCCTGCGCCAACTCGACCAGCGTGAAGGTTTCTCTCGTGCCGCCCTCGGCTCCCCAGCCCAGCAGCGCCAGGTAATTTACCAGCGCTTCTGGCAGAATGCCCATCTCGCGAAAGCTGCCGATGGAGGTGGCTCCGTGGCGCTTGGAGAGCCGCGCGCGATCCGGGCCGAGGATGGTCGAGAGGTGGGCAAACTCCGGCAGCGGCCAGCCAAAGGCGTGGTAGATGGCCACCTGCTTGGGCGTGTTGGAGAGATGATCGTCGCCGCGAATGACGTGCGTGATGCCCATCAGCGCATCGTCGATGGTGACGACGTAGTTGTAGACCGGAATGCCGCTGGAACGCACGAGAATGGGGTCGGAGACGGTCTCAGCGGAGAACTCCACCATGCCGCGAACGATGTCATGAAAGCGCAGCGGCACATCAGGAATGTGTAGACGAATGGCGAAGGTCTCGCCCGCAGCGGCGCGGCGGTCGCTTTCGGCAGCGGCAATCTGGCGGCAGCGGCCACTGTAGACCTGCGGCTGCTGCGCGAAGATGGCCTGCTGGCGCTCGGCCTCCAGTTGCTCGGCGGTGCAGAAGCAGCGATAGGCTTTGCCTGCGGCCAGCAATTGCTCGGTGTGCTGCTGATAAATTTCCAGCCGCTCCGATTGGCGATAGGGGCCGCAAGGGCCGTCACCCGTTTTTCCTGATTCCGGCCCTTCCGCCCAGAACAGACCCAGCCAGCGCAGGTCATCGAGCAGTTGCGTCTCAAAACGCGCTTCACTGCGTTCGATGTCGGTGTCTTCAATGCGCAGCAGAAAATCGCCACCCGTTCGCTGGGCAAAGAGCCAGTTGTAGAGCGCGGTGCGGGCATTGCCAACATGCAAAAGTCCGGTGGGCGAAGGCGCAAAACGAACACGAGTCTTTATCGGAGCCATACGTTTCGATGGTAGCAGGGGCGCAAAGCCTCGCAGTGCGGGGAGCCGTCAGCGTCTGCGATAGTGTTCCCATCCGGCGGAACGTAGCGGGATCAAGCGCGTGCCGGAGCCAGCAAGCTGCATGCGTGGCAAGCCTCGCTTGCAGGAAAGCATCTCTCCGATACAAGTAATGGGAACGCCCGCGATACGGCGCGGCAGGCGAGTTTTCGGTGATGCGGTGAAGAGCAATTCATAGTCTTCGCCGCCGTGCAAGGCCAGTTGCAGTCGCTCTTCCATTGCCGCCAGAGGCATGGCTCCAAGCGCTCCAAGCAACGGGTGCATGGGCAGACAAGCTGCGTCAATAACAGCGCCAAGTCCAGATTCCTCGCAGAGATGGTCGAGATCGGTGGAGAGGCCGTCGCTCAGATCGATGGCTGCTGTTGCCAGTCGCCGTATACGCAGCGCCTGTCCCACGGCCAGACGCGGTTGAGGAAATAGGTGCGGATGCCGTGTTGGCGAAACATCAGAAGTGATAATGGCCTTCGCAAAACGTCGGGGATGGGCCGCCAGCGCCGCCAGTTCCGCTGCCGCGCCGCCCAGATGCCCGG
This sequence comes from Acidobacteriaceae bacterium, assembly GCA_027365415.1. Lineage (GTDB taxonomy): Bacteria > Acidobacteriota > Terriglobia > Terriglobales > Acidobacteriaceae > JAJZIJ01. Next base: position 4,876 of record DAHXNK010000090.1, on the reverse strand, counting down.
TAACGTAGATGCGGTCGCCAGCCTTGGCCGTTGCGCGCAGCATCGCGCGCTGGCGCGGCGCGCTGCCCACCAACACAATGTCGGCCATAACGAGGCCTGTACTATCGGGGCGGATATTGCCGACGTGAGTATTGCGGGAGCGGGTATTGTCGGCGCGCATTCCTGATCTTGCAGGCGATTGCGCGGTGTCGCCTCCGGCCAGAGGGATAGCATGTTGGCGAGCCAGAGCAAGCAATCCAGCGAAAAAGCGGTCGCGCCAGGTCGGACGACCCCGCTGCGGAACGGTCAGTTCCTGCGGCAGCGCCAACGAAAGAAATGCAGCCAGCGGGCGTGCTCCCATCGCGGCCAGATCGCTGAGTCCGCGCGCCAGACAGCGATGTCCCACCGACTCCGGGGAATGCCAATCGCGACGAAAATGTATGATTTCCAGAGACATATCCGTGGTGAGCAGCACTTCGTGTCCCCGTGGAATGCGCAGGATGGCGCAGTCGTCGCCGATACCCAGGCGTACCGCCCCACGCCGTCCAGAGAGATTCTCCGGCTGCGCTTGCAGCCGTTCTCGCAGGCTTGCAATCAGGGCGCGTTCGGTGGGAAGAGTTTTCATGGAATGCGATGCTGTTGTCGAGGATATCCCTGCCATCCCCAGGAAGCAAAAAATGATGACTTCCAGCCCCAGTTTCCATTTTTTGTTTCCATTTTCGGAGAAAAACCTCCAGATGGCTGAACGAAATGCCAACTTTGGGATTGACCTGTCCCCTGGGGTTTGTTACATTCGTCTGTGCTTTCCCCTCAGCCTTGGTCGCAGCGTAGAGTCGCAATGCTGACTTCAGATCGTTGCCGCCATGCGGATTGCCGAGGGGGAGGGTTTGTCGTTCTTTGGCAAGAATTTTTTTCTTTGAAATCAGGGTATTCCGTTGAAAAGACAACAATACATCGTGTACGTCACGCGGGACGACCAAGGCTATCTGCAAAAGGTGCCTATCCCCTTGCGGTACGCGTATGTGTTTGTGGCTGCCGCTGTGGTGGGATTATTCACCATCACCGGGCTGGCCGGGTCGTACACGCGGATGCTGCTCAAAACGGAGCACTTCAACCAGATTCGCAGTGAGCGGGAGGCGTTGCGCCGGGATTACCAGCGGCTCCAAAACGCAACCCACCAGAAGGATGTTCAGGTGGCTTCGCTGGGTTCCCTGGCGAATGAAGTCTCCGCGCTCTATGGCCTCCGCCAATCTAGGATGCTGGCCGCCAAGACGACCCAACCTACCTCCGATTTCTCTGAAGATACAAACGGCGGCGCTTACGCAACCTCTCTGGATCGGCTGTATGCGCTCCGCACAACGGCGCTTTCCGGCGTCACAGCCAACGCATTGTCTGCCGGATTGGGTTCGGCGAACACACTGACGGATTGGGTTCGTCTGGCGGATGCGCCATCCTTGTGGCCGGTAATCGGGCGCATTACCAGCTCCTTTGGCGAGCGTACTGATCCAATGAGTGGCAGCGGTGAAGGCGAATTTCATCGTGGCATTGATATTGCCGCCGGATATGGGGATCCTATCCACGCTGCGGCGGATGGAGTGGTGGAGATCGCGGGCATGGTTCCGGGGGGCTATGGCCGAAAGATAGTGTTGAACCACGGATATGGCATACAAACGCTCTACGCGCATCTTTCCGTCATCGCGGTGACAGTGGGAGAAACAGTGCGTCGCGGCCAGATTATCGGCTATGTGGGTCAAAGCGGACGCAGCACCGCCCCGCACCTGCACTACGAGGTTCGCATTCACGACACGCCGGTCAACCCGTATCGCTATATGCGAATCACTCCGCAGCAAATGATTGCAAGCGCCCCCATGCCCGGTACGTCGGGGCTGTAATCTCCCACCAACACGCTTTTTTTTCACCCGTGCGCTATGGTTTGCCAGATGGACTGGCAGCGCCCGCTGCGGGAGTGGTCGCGTCTTTACTGGCGGTGAAGAGGTCTTCCAGTAGGCCCACAGGAATCGTGGCGCGCAGAATGACCTTGTTCTCTCGTTGCTGCACGGTCGCCGTGTTCAGCAAGGCTGCCAGTTCAGCCTCTGTCGAGTTCTGGCTGGTGGTGTTGCCTAGCGTGGGGCTTGGGCCTGAACTTGGAATGGCGCGGAGAATCTGTATGACCACATTCGCCACCTGCATCGAGGTATGAGCAGCGTCTTTGTCGCGCGCAATCTCCTCCACGCGCAGTTGCAGCGACCCCAGGTAGCGGATGGAAGCAATAAATGTTGTGTCCACGGGCAAGGGCAGCGGGATGCCAAATAAACGCAGGCTATGGCCAGCAGAGAACGGCAGGCCAATCTTGCCGATGCCCCAGGCTTGGGCCAGCAGCGGCACGTCAGGATAATGCTGCGCCAGCAGTGTGGAGCCGCTGAACGGCAGGGCCGCCGTACGATGACGGTCGATGATGGAATGAATCTGCTCCGGCGTCGGCGCGTTGGAAACGGCCACGATGTCATAGCCTAGGATTGTGACACGGACGTTTCGGCCATCCACGGGAATTCGATAAATTGTGTGCCCCGCGTAGCTTTCCGTGTCTGCGGCCTGCGTGGCAAGATAGCGCGTCAATCGTCTGCCGTCGAAATGCCCGACAAAGACCTCCGAGTAGGCAACCGGCCCGTTGGGGCCATTGGCATCGGCCATGCGGTGGATGGCAAAGGCAGCCTCGTCCAGATCGCGTTCAAATTGAATGCCCGTGGCATCAAGGAATGCCTGATAGTCGGCGCTATGCGGCACCGGGTGCTGGTCAAAGTGCGTCAGCGCGCGCAGTGGCCTTAGATTGAAGTACACAATGGCATCGGCCTCTGGCAGCAGGCGCGCCGCTTCTGGAGGAGCCTGCTTGCGCAGATAGACGGCCACGGCCAGCGCGGCCAGCGCGATCAGCAGGATGGCGAAGGTGTTGCGGGTTCGCCTACGCACGGCAGGCCACCGGGAGAATCATAGCCAAGAGCATACCACTGCAGAAAAATCTTAGGGCCGCGATCCTATGCATTGGCCCCATCGCGTTGACGTAGACAGGGTGTCGTTTCGGCGGGAATCTAGCCTCTCTGCTTGCAGGCGAAGCGCGGGCATGATATTTTCAAACTCTGTGCGAAGTTTGTTTCGGGCTGGCGTAGCTCAGCTGGTAGAGCATCTGATTTGTAATCAGAGGGTCGGGGGTTCAAGTCCCTTCGCCAGCTCCAGAATCCGGCAACGTCTGCTCTTTCGGCTCCGCAGGCTTGCTGCACGAAACGTTGTGCGCAGTGCTTTTTGTTGCACGGATTTCTAAGTTTCACGGATTCAGTGTTCGGCCCTGTCGCAATTGGACGACCACCCCTCCGCAGTAAACTCCAGCCAATGGAAGACGCGGGCTTCACGCGCAGCTTTGCCTAGGAGGGTCGGGGTTTGTTCTGGAGCGAAAGCGGCGCGGGAACATTGAATCTGCAAGATGGGCACAGGTGGCCGAGCGGTTAATGGCAGCAGACTGTAAATCTGCCGCTCCTTGGAGCTACGGAGGTTCGAATCCTCCCCTGTGCACCATAATTTTAAGCGGCGTGTGGAATGTTTGGAGTGTAAGGGGCAGCATGGGCCAAATGCAAAAAGCCGGAACGGCGCTCTTGCTGCTGGCCACGCTGGCTGGGCTGGCTTGGTGGACGATGGATGGCGGCCCTATTCGCACAGTCGCGTTGCTGCTGTTGGGATTGTTTGTAGTACGCGTGGTGCTGTACTCGGCGCGTTCGCGGTACGATGATAAAGATAAGAAAGATGAGTAGGGTTGGGTGAAACACGAAGCGAGCGCCGATGTGCGCGAGCCTAGCGTGATGGCGAAGCAGGGAGCGCAAGCGACCGTTGCGGAGCCTTCCAATATAGGGCTGATGTAGCTCAGTGGTAGAGCACTCCCTTGGTAAGGGAGAGGTCATGGGTTCAAGCCCCATCATCAGCTCCAGAAATTCAGCTTTTAGCTAGTAGCTAGTAGCTTCTAGCCGAGACAGATTCTCCGGCGCTGCGGGAGAAGGCTTGAGCTAAAAGCTAAGGGCTAGTAGCTAAAAGCTACGCGGTACGCGGGAGTAACTCAGTGGTAGAGTCACAGCCTTCCAAGCTGTTGGTCGCGGGTTCGATCCCCGTCTCCCGCTCCAAACATTGATGGCAGGTGGGCGCGTTTTTGGCGTAGATCGTGCCAGTAGTTAAGCGCAAAGGCCCACAGGATTTGCAAGGTAAGACTGACAAAATTTGAGCAGCGAAAATTTTGATTTTTTAAGGGGAGATTTCAGACATGGCGAAGGAAAAGTTTGACCGGAGCAAGCCGCACGTCAATGTGGGAACGATCGGGCACATCGATCACGGCAAGACGACGTTGACGGCGGCAATCACCAAGGTGTTGTCCAAGCACAACCCGAACATCAAGTTCCGCTCGTTCGACACCATTGACAACGCGCCCGAAGAGCGCGAGCGCGGCATCACCATCGCGACGGCGCACGTTGAGTATGAGACGAAAAATCGCCACTACGCGCACGTCGATTGCCCCGGTCACGCCGACTACATCAAGAACATGATTACTGGCGCGGCGCAGATGGATGGTGGAATTCTTGTCGTCGCGGCGACCGATGGCCCGATGCCGCAGACCAAGGAGCACGTTCTGTTGGCGCGTCAGGTGGGTGTGCCATACATTGTGGTGTTTCTGAACAAGTGCGATGCAGTCGAAGATCCAGAGCTGATCGACTTGGTGGAGATGGAAGTTCGTGAGCTGTTGAGCAAGTATCAATTTCCCGGCGATGATGTGCCGGTGATTCGCGGCAGCGCGCTGGGCGCGTTGAACGGCGAGGCGCAGTGGGAGGCCAAGATCGACGAGCTGATGGAGGCGGTGGACAAG
>DAHXNK010000008.1 GCA_027365415.1 Acidobacteriaceae bacterium | reverse complement strand
CAGCATGAACGCTCTTCCATGCCCAGATCCAAAGACAGCATCGCCAACCACTATCATCATATCCCCAATCGGCGCGGCAGAGGCAGACGCAGACGGCATGGGATACCCGCTATTCAAAAAGTAACTTGCAGCAAAATACTCTATGAGATAGCAGAATGCCCCCTGCACTAAGAGGGATGTAATAACAGCAATTGGAACGTCGCGCTTGGGATTCTTCGCTTCTCCTCCCATTGCAGTTACAGATTCAAATCCCACCAGAATCAAAATCGCAACGGTAGCCTGAACAAAGACCCATCCCATGTTATGCGCGCTAATCACAGAACGTGCTGTCGGATGGCTAAGGAATACTCCCTTGTCATCATGCCCTGGATAGCTGATGTGATACGGAACTTGGTTCCCTGAAGCATCCAGCATTGGCTGCGGGATGCCGCTCGCATCGCGAACGATATTCTCCGTAGTTACACCGCCCGCAGTCATCGATTGCGTAGCAAACTGGTAGGAATATGCCTGACCAGAAGTAGAATCAAACTGGAATGCAATACTTCCGGGAGGATGGTTCATGCGATATCCAAGAGCAAGCACGGCAAAGATAAGCAGCGCAGATATCTGAATAATATTGATCGCGATATTGACCGAAGTAGATCCGTTCACCCCTCGCTGCGCAATGTAGGCGATCGCAAAGGAAAATACAATCGCAATGAGAGCCATAAACATAGGCCCAGGGTTGGAAGCGCTCATAAATGTCGGCCAAATTGTACCTACCAAATAGCCGCAAAGAACGCCCATAACTGCGACCATCACTCCTGGATAAATCCAGTAATATAGGTGCGATGCCCACCCGACGATAAACTTGGCGAGCCTAGCCAGTCTCCACGCCTTTGCATGGTTTAAGAACGATTGTTCGGCAAAATAATACGAGCTTCCTGTCCCTGGATACAGCTTTGCCATTTCCGCATAGCAAACAGCGGTAGCAAGACACAGCAAGAGAGCAAGAACGATTCCAAGCCACATTGCAGGCCCAGTCACGCCAGTATTTGCCTGGATTGCATACGTAAGCCACAAGAAAGCTCCCGGAGCAATCAGGGCCATCGCATTCATGGTAAGACCAGTCAGACCCAAAGTAGCCTGCATTTCCACTGATTTATTTTCCGCCATTACATGTCTCCTTCTGAGATTTGTACAGCTATGGAAGATATTGCGTGTCCATCAAGTACCGATTTTCAGCCCTTAGAACATGAATCCGGCTTCAATCATTCCGCGAACCTGGCTTGTATTGGTTCCGGTTGCGCCGAATACATCTCCCGGCGTGCTATTCATAGCTTGGGTAACGGAAAATTCCGTGCGAGCAAAAAATGCTTTGTCCTGATAGGTCGGAGTTATAGTTAAAGACCAGGCATTGCTTCCCGTCCCATATAAAAGATTTACGGCCCCTTCGCTGGTGCTGCCGATGCTGGCAATGTACTCGCCACGCGCCGCCAGGGAAATATGCGGCGTGAAGGTATAAGTTCCCAGAACCGCTCTGCCAATTGTGGAGGTCTCATGTCCAACCCCAATCTGGGTATACTTGGGCACATAAGTAACTTGAATGTACGGTTCGAGTACCCACTTTTTCGCCGTGCGGGTATAGATAAGATTGTAGATGTCGCTATTATTTTGATACACCGGCGTGGCGAAACTTGAATAATCGGTTTCTCCAATATTGCCGCCACCTACAAATTCCACGCTATTGGCTGCATTCGGCGTGTAGGTAACCTCACCTGTAATCCAGTTATAGCGATTGGAATAAAATCCATCATTCCAGGATAGAGAACTGCTAATCTTGCCCTTGCTGTAGTTCACCTGCACGCCACGATTGACGGCGTTTTCCTGATTCCATAGAAGTCCACGCTCAATGTTCATATTTTCAAAGGTGAAGGTATCTTCCGCGCCAATCAACGTTGGCAATTTTCCTGCAATGTAGGAGAAGCTGCCCTTCGGAGCCAGCTTGATATATCCCATTGGCAACGCTCCATAGAAGCCACTGACTGTTTCCTTGGTAGAGAGTATCGGCGAACCTAAAGCCGGAAGATTGTATGCGCCACCCTGCAAATAAAACTGCACAAGTCCACTGGTCTTTTGAAGGAACACCTGAGCGTTACTCACATCCGAGAACTTAGGATGATCGCCCGGATCATGGTTGTCCTGCACGTCGCCAAAGCCACTAAGAATACCTGTAACCTGCAATTTTCTGAACGGCCCCGCATCGAAGGTTGCAGGCGATGCTGTGCTAAGTGGGCCAATCATGGCTGGCATGGCCAGCGGAGCAGCCGCAGTATCTACTGGGGCGGCAGCCGCTGTTGCTGGCGGCGCGGAAGGTGCCGTCGCTGCCAGCGGAGTCGCAGCAGCGGTGGATGTTTGCGCTTGTACCGCAGAGAAGGATAGAGCACACAGCAGAAAAAGCGCACGTTTAACAGTAAATACTTGCAAGGATTTCCTCCGATGAAAGATTTTGCAACATGATGAATTTAACTTCTGCCGAACAACGAGTGGATGTTGTTTCATCAGGCTATGATGGATTTCAAATAGATGCCAATCAATAGTTTTTATAGCAGCCATTACGACTTATTGATTTCTGCCTGTATCTAAAATTATTCTGAGAACTATTCTGGATACTTCGACTCTTCTCAGAGAAAATTTCTCCAAAGCAGGTTCATGCTACGCGGGCGGCAGCTACGGGATGGTAGGGGCGAATACAAGAAGCGAGAAGCGACGCATACCGGGCAAGATGCGAGTGATGAGCGAAAAAATCGGCGCATCCCCCCAAAGAGCAAATGCGCTTGCTCATTGCATTGCATCCGGCGTAGGCTACAGATATTACGGGCGGTATCCCGCGCTGGCTGTTTTCAGCTAGCAATCAAGGGAACGGCACTGGAGACAGTCATGAACCTCACCCCATCGCAAGGCGCGCAATCCGGCGCATCCTCGCCCCCCACAGCATCCACGATATCGTTCAAAGTCACGCTGCCCGCGCTGCAGGAGAAGAAGCGCAACCACACGCCCATCACTGCCCTGACGGCCTATGACTACGCCTCGGCTCGCATTGTGGACGAATCCGACATCGACCTGGTGCTGGTCGGCGACTCGCTGGCGATGGTGATGCTGGGCTATGACAGCACGCTGCCCGTCACTGTGGACGAGATGCTGCTCTTTACCCGTGCTGTGCGGCGCGGCGTGCGACGCGCGCTGCTGGTGGCCGACATGCCCTATGGTTCTTACCACGCCAGCGTGAGCGATGGCGTGACCAACGCGCTACGCTTTCTGAAGGAAGCAGGCGCAGAATCCGTCAAGATCGAAGGCGGGCGCAATCGTGTGGATCTGGTGCACGCGCTGGTCGATGCCGAGGTTCCCGTCGTCGGACACATTGGATTGACACCGCAATCGGTGCATCGCATGGGCGGCTATCGCGTGCAGGGGAAATCCTTTTCTGCGGCGGAGCATCTGTTTGAAGACGCGCACGCGCTGGAAGCTGCAGGTGCGTCCTTGCTGGTGCTGGAAGGAATGCCGCGTGAAGTAGCCGCGCGCATTACGACGGAGTTGTCTATCCCCACCATCGGCATCGGCGCCGGCCCAGAATGCGATGGACAGATTCTTGTCCTGCACGATCTGCTGAACCTGACCTTTGCGCCTGCAGCAAAGTTTGTCCGGCGCTACGGCGATGTGGCCGCGCAGATGCGCGAGGCCATCGGGCAGTATCGTCAGGATGTCGCCACGCGAACATTTCCCAACGATGCCGAGAGCTACCATCTGCCGCGAGACGCACGCGACCGCATGGAGCAGAACACGCTCGATCGCGCGCCGCAACATAAGAAGGCGTAAGCGAGCCGCCCATGTACATTGCCCGCACCATCTCCGAGATGCGCGTCGCGCTGCGCTCCCGGCGTGTCCTGAACCACGCCGTTGGCTTTGTGCCGACGATGGGCGCGTTGCATACCGGACATCGCTCGCTGCTGCAAGCCGCGCGCGCGCGCTGCGACATTGTGGCTGCGTCCATTTTTGTGAACCCACTTCAATTTGGCCCGAATGAGGATTTTGCCCGCTATCCGCGCACATTCGAGGACGATTGCCGCATGTTGGAGGCCGAGCGCGTCGATGTACTCTTCGCTCCCAACGCTGAAGAAATATACCCCGCCGGGGCCAGCACCATCATTTGCGTTGAGGGCATTCGCGATCGGCTCGACGGCGCTTCTCGCCCTGGCCACTTCGATGGCGTGGCGACCATTGTTGCGAAGCTATTCCATATCGTGCAGCCAGAGATTGCCTTCTTCGGCCAGAAGGATGCCGCACAGGTGGCCGTGCTGCGCCGCATGGCGCGCGATCTGAACCTTCCGGTGGAGTTGGCTGTCTGTCCCACGGTTCGCGAGGCCGATGGCCTGGCGATGAGTTCGCGCAATCGTTATCTTTCGCAGCAGGAACGCCTACAGGCGTTGGCGTTGTCGCGTGCCTTGCAGTCAGTCGAAGCGCTGGCGATGCGTGGAGAGCACAACTCCGCGCACCTGCTTGACGCGATGCGGAAAATCATCGCTGTAGAACCAGCAGTGAAGATTGACTACATGGCAATTGTGAATGCCGACACACTGCTGCCCGTCGAAGATACGCAAGCGGGTGCCTTGGTCGCCGTGGCCGCACATGTGGGGGCAACACGGCTGATCGACAATGTTGTGCTACCGCCTGTTGTTTGAAATGTGGGCCGATTCGCTATTTCAAAGGATTGCCAGGTTGGTATTTTGAAAGGGCGCGGCTTTAGCCGCGCCGTACATGGAGCAGAACCAACACGGGCTTCAGCCTCTGAGGGAATGTGGCTTTATGCGAAGGACTTATTCAGCGTCCCCTCAGAGGCTAAAGCCGAAGAGGGGTTTCGCGGGGGCACCGGACGGGCTTCAACCCGTCCCCTTCAGGACAACTGCAACTTGCAGCCTACCTACTTGGCCGCCGCATTTTCTTTGAGGATCGCCAGAACCTCTTCCGCATGGCCCTCCGGCTTAACCTTGGCAAAAATGTGCAGCAGTCGCTGATCGGGGCCAATCAGGAATGTGGTTCGCTCAATGCCCATCACTTTTTTGCCATACATATTTTTTTCGCGCAGCACGTCAAATTGCTTGCAGACCGTCTCGTCCACATCAGCTAGCAGCGTGTAGGGCAAGTCGTATTTCTCTTGAAATTTCTTCTGAGCCTTGGGCGTATCGCGCGAAATGCCCAGCACCACCGCGCCGGCCTTCTGGAGTCTTGTCAGCGCATCGCGAAAGCCGCAGGCTTCAATGGTGCAGCCCGGCGTATCCGCTTTGGGGTAGAAAAACAAAACGACTGACTTGCCAGAGAAGTCCGTCAATTGGACGGTCTTACCATCCTGATTCAGCAGGTTAAAATTGGCGACCTTATCGTGAACTTCCATCGTCGTTCTCCTTGAAAGTGTTGTGGCAGCTTACAGCGGAAGCTGCTTAAGCCAGTTGCGAAACTCCGGGCCCAGATCGCCGCGTTCCAATGCAAACTGCACGGTCGCCTGTAGAAATCCCAGCTTGTCTCCAGCATCGTAGCGCTTGCCTTCAAAGCGGTAGCCGTAGACTTTTTCATATTGCAGCAGGTTGCGAATGGCATCCGTCAACTGCAATTCATTGCCTGCGCCAAGCGGAGTCTTCTCCAGCACGTCAAAGATGCGCGGTGTCAAAATATAGCGACCAATGATGGCGTTCTTTGATGGTGCTGTTCCGGCTTTCGGCTTCTCCACCAGATTTTTAACCTCCATCACGCGCGGATTTTTCTCTGTTGGCTGGCAATCCAGCACGCCATAGGCGGAGATGGCTGGCCCCTCCACCACCTGCGTGGCCAGAATGGAGGATTGAACATCATCGAACACTTCGATCATCTGTTGCAGACAGGGCTTGGTCGCGTCGATCACGTCATCGGGCAGGATGACGGCAAACGGCTCATCGCCCACCAGATCACGCGCCATCAGCACGGCGTGGCCCAAACCCATCGCCTCCTTTTGCCGGATGTAGGCAATGCTCCCCAGATTGGAAATCTGACGCGCTAGGGCCAGCAGATCATGCTTGCCACGCGATTCAAGCTGGTGCTCCAGTTCAAAGCTAATGTCGAAGTGATCTTCAATGACGGCCTTGCCGCGTCCCGTGACGATAATGATCTGCTCGCATCCAGCGGCGATGGCTTCTTCCACGCCATATTGGATGATGGGCTTATCGACGACCGGAAGCATTTCCTTGGGGATGGCCTTGGTTGCCGGCAAAAAGCGCGTACCCAGACCGGCGGCAGGAAAAACAGCTTTGCGGATTTTTATCTTTGACATAATTTCAAGCACCCAAGTTCCTATTCTAAGACGGCATTCCCACGCGTAAGGTTTTCTCGTGCTGAATGGATTGCAAATCTCCAACCAAGCGGTTGAGTTCCGCGATAAATTCCGTGGGTTGGACGGCTTTGACTGGAAAACGCAGAACACCCTGCGGCGTGAATTGCGCTCCGCGTTTGGCGTTGCGGGCCACCAACTGCATCAGCTTTTCTGGATCAATCCCGGCATTGTCCGTAAAGCGCAGGCTGACAAACTCCCGTTTGCGATCGATCTGCGCGATCCCGGACTGCTCGCACAGAACACGAATGCGTCCTGCGGCCAGCAGATGCTGCACCGGCTCTGGAACGGGGCCGTAGCGATCTTCCAGTTCCACGCGAATATCCTCCAGCACGGTCTCATTTTCTGCTCCGGCAATGCGTTTGTACATGCGCAGGCGTTGATTTTCCTCCGCGATATAGCTGCTGTCGATGCGTAGAGAGATGCCAAGATTCATCTGCACGGAGAGCTTGCTGGCCTGATCTTCTCCCTTCAGCGCGCGCACGGCCTCCTCCAACATGGAGGTGTAGAGTTCAAAGCCAACGGCCTCGATGTGGCCGCTCTGCTCGCCGCCCAGCATGTTGCCTGCGCCGCGCAGTTCCAGATCGAGCGCGGCAATTTTGAAGCCTGCGCCAAGATCGGAAAATTCTTTCAGCGCGGCCAGTCGTCGCCGCGCAATCTCCGTCAACTCCTGATCGGGAGGAATCAGCAGGTAGGCGTAGGCGCGACGATTGGAGCGGCCCACGCGCCCGCGCAGTTGGTAGAGTTCCGAGAGTCCATGCCGATCGGCACGATTGATGATGATGGTATTGGCCAGCGGAATATCCAGGCCGTTTTCGATGATAGTGGTGGCGACCAGCACGTCATATTCATGGCGCATGAAGGCCAGCATCACGCGCTCCAACTCCACCTCTCCCATCTGGCCGTGAGCGACGACGATACGCGCCGGGGGAACCAGTTCCTGAATGCGCGCGGCAATATCGTAGATAGATTCGACGCGATTATGCACGACGTAAATCTGGCCGCCGCGTTCCAGCTCCACTTCGATGGCGGAGCGAATCAGCTTCTCGTCGAACTTGGCCACCACGGTCTGGATGGCCATGCGATCCTTAGGCGGCGTTTCAATCACGCTCATATCGCGCAGTCCCACCAGCGACATGTGCAGCGTGCGCGGAATGGGCGTTGCTGACATAGCCAGCACGTCAATCTCGCGCCGCATCTGCTTCAGCCTCTCCTTGTGGCGCACGCCAAAGCGCTGCTCTTCGTCGATGACCAACAGGCCGAGGTCTTGAAAATTTAAGTCCTTCGACAGAATGCGATGCGTGCCGATCAGAATATCCACCTTGCCCTGCTCGACCTGTTCGAGTACCTGCTTCTGCTCCTTGGGCGTGCGAAAGCGCGAGATCATCTCCACCGTGACAGGAAAGGCGGCAAAGCGACGCTTGAAGGTTTCAAAATGCTGGAAGCAGAGCACCGTGGTCGGCGTCAGCACGGCGACCTGTTTCCCATCCTGCACGGCTTTGAAGGCAGCGCGCATGGCGACTTCTGTTTTGCCATAGCCCACATCGCCGCAGAGTAGTCGATCCATCGGCATGGTTGATTCCATGTCGTGCTTGATGTCGGCGATGGCGCTGATCTGATCTTCGGTTTCGTTGAAGTCGAAGGCATCTTCAAACTCGTGCTGGAACTGATTGTCCACCGTGAAGGCATGGCCCTGCGCCGCTTTGCGCGCGGCATACAGCTTCAGGAGTTCATCGGCCATGTCCTCCATCGCTTTTTTGATGCGGGCCTTGGTGCGCGTCCATTGCTGCGACCCCAGCTTGTTCAAAATGGGCGCGGGGGCGCTCTCAGTGGAGCGATATTTCTGGATCAAATCCAGCCGGGTCAGCGGCACATATAAACGCGCCTGATCGGCAAACTCCAGAATCATGAACTCAACGTTCAGGCCATCCTGCGAAATTTCCTTTAGGCCCAGATACCGCGCGATGCCATGCTCGACATGAACGACATAATCGCCAACGGTAAGATCGCGAAAGTCGGAGATAAAGGCCGAGGTCTTCGATTTCCGCTGCGCGGGTCGGGGTCGCGCCGCAATAACGTCGGCCTCGTCAGTCAGGTCGTTGGCTCCAAAGATGACCAGCCGCGCATCGGGCAACACCACGCCACTCGCAATGGCCGCGCGCACAATCACCGGAGCGCGCCGATTGCTGCCCAGATAGCTGGATTCGTCATACTGCGTCTCGCTGCCCAGATGCGGATTGCGACTGCCAATGCGATAGGCGATACCATACTCGCGCAGAATTCCGGCCATCCGTTCCACTTCGCCTTGATTCGGAACGGCAAGCAGCGCGTGCGTCTCCTGCTCGGACAGAGCGCGCAATTGCTCGATCAGCGCGGGGATCGACCCATGTAGGCGCAGCGTGGGTCGCGTGGAAAAATCTGCCTCGCTCAGCGAGGTTGTGTCCGTGTCGAGAATATCCACGATGCCAAGCTGATCCAAATCCAGTCCCGGAGCGGCGGCAATGCGCGTCTGCCACTCCCACGGCGAAAGATATACATCCTCCGGCGTGAAGAGCGTGTCAATACCGCTGCGTTCATGGCGCTGCTGCACCTTGTTCCACCAGCGTTCCAATTGGTTCTGCACCATTGCTGGTTCTTCCACAAAAACACGCGCTTTGGGCAGCAGGTCGAAGATGGTATCGCGCGAGCCAGAGGCCGCTGCCGCAAAAAACTCCCATCCAGGAAAAACATGCGCGCCCTCTGCCGTAATGGCTTCCAACACGGCGGGAGTCTCGCCCTCCAAGCGCTGCCCGCTCAGGCGCACATGCACGCGGGTCAACAGCGCCTCGGTTAATGGAGTTTCTGTGAGCGGCAGCAAAATCGCCTCGTCGGCAGACGAGGCCGAGCGCTGCGTCTCTGCATCAAACTTGCGCATGGATTCAATTTCATCGCCGAAGAACTCAATACGCAGCGGACGGTCGGACTCCGGTGGATAGACATCGAGAATGCCGCCGCGCAGGGCAAACTGTCCGACCATCTCCACCATTTCGACACGTTGATAGCCGACCGTTGCCAGATGCGCGACCAGCGTGCCTGGATCGACCTCTTCGCTGCGGCGCACCGTGCAGGTCAGGTTGGCGTAATGCTCGGCGGAAAAGATGCGGTAGCAGGCCGATTCAATTGGCAGGACAATGACGCGGGCCATGCCGCTGGTGATCTTCCAGAGCGCGACGGCGCGTTGCTCCTGAATCTCAGGATGCGGCGAGAGATTTTCAAAGGCCAGCACATCATGCGCGGGCAGGCGAACGATGGAATCACGATCCAGCGCTCCGGTCAGGTCGCAGGCCTCCTGGATGAGAAGCTGCAAAGATTCCGCAGCGCGATTGTCAGCGACCACCACAAAGACTGGAGCCTTGGCAGCGCGAGCCAGCAGCGGCAAGTAGAGAGCACGCGCTGTTGCCGTCAAACCAGAGACGCGACGACGCCCCACCCCGGCGACCAGTGGCTGCCGGATGCGGGTGAATGCGATCGAGGATTCGAGATCGACAAAGAGATCTCGGACGAAAGGCAGAATCATGCGTTTAGTCGTGCATGGTGGTTCTTCGAAAAATACTTAACAGATGCAATACAAAATCAAAAGAGAGAGTCGTTCTGATCCCTTCGACTTCGCTCAGGATAAACTCCGCGAAGAATCCAGAGGGTTTTAGCGATGAATACGCGGCGCATATTCTCTGGATTCTTCACTCCGCTGCGCTTCGTTCAGAATGACTCCTTTGAACAACACTCTTTGATCCAACCTATTGATTCCTTAGCTGATTTCCAGAATATTTTCATCTTGGGCTGCGTGTTGCTCGGCGCGTTCGGCCAACGCTCTTGCAATGGCGTAAAACGCCTTTGCCCGCTCGGAGAACTCTCCGGCCAGCGCCACCGGCAAACCGCGATCACCACCAAAGCGAATCTCCGGATCGAGTTCGATGGAGCCAAGAAAAGGCAGATTGAATTGTTTGGCCGTCCGCTCCGCGCCGCCCGTGGAGAAAATGTCGATGGATTGCTGACAGTGCGGGCAGGTGAAGTGGCTCATGTTTTCCACCATGCCCAGCACGTCCACCTTCACCTGATGAAACATTTCCAACGCCTTGCGCGCATCCTGCAACGAAACGTCGGAGGGAGTCGAGATCACCACCGCGCCAGTCAGTGGAACCGTTTGCACCAAGGAGATGACCACATCTCCGGTGCCTGGCGGCAGATCAACGATCAAAAAATCGAGTTCGCCCCAGTCCACCTGCTGCAAAAATTGGCGAATAATCTGGTGCAGCATCGGCCCGCGCATCACCATCGGTTTGTCGCCGGGCGAGATTGACCCGACGGAGATCAGCTTCACGCCATGCGCCTCCAGCGGCTCAATCTGATTGTTCTCCCGCACGCGCGGTTGGCGGGTCGCGCCCATCATCAAGGGAACATTGGGGCCGTAGATATCCGCATCCATCAATCCCACGCGATGGCCCAGCCGCGCCAGCGCGACGGCCAGATTCACCGACAACGTGGTCTTGCCCACGCCGCCCTTGCCCGATCCCACAGCGATAATGTGCCGAATCCCCGGCAGCGGTTGCGGCCCCTGTCCCTGCATGTTTTGTGCTTGCGGATTTTGCGGATGACTTCCCGTCATGTGTTCCATCCTTGCGTTCTCCTTCATCTGAAGCATTAAAATTTATTTCTGCGCGTCTACTTTTCAGCGCGTGCTTTTTCGATCACGTTCTGGCGCTTGCGATCCTGCTCTCGCTTGCGCTGCTCGCGACGATGTCCAGCATCCTCAAAGCGGCGCTGCTCTTCGCTGGTTTCGATCTGCATGGGAGGCACCGGAACGCTGCGGCCTTGCTCGTCAATAGCAACAAAGGTCAGGTAGGCGCTCGCAACATGCCGGGTCACGCCGACCATCGCATTTTCCACCCAGACTTTAACGCCGACTTCCATCGACCGATTAAAGACGCGATTGATCGATGCTTTCAAAATCAACAGGTCGCCGATATGAACGGGAGCGATAAAGTCGATGTGCTCCATCGAAGCCGTCACCACAGGACGGCGGGAGTGTCGATAGGCAGCCATCGCTCCGACCAGATCGATGAAGTGCATCAGTCGTCCGCCCAACAGGTTGCCCATTGTGTTGGTATCGTTGGGTAGAATTAACTCCGTCATCTCCGACTGAGATGCAGAGACGGTGCGCGCTTCGTTGAAGTGTGTAGCAGAGTCCATCATGTACGCCTGACTGAAACAAGGTTTCTCAGCGGATTCTCTTCCTATTCTACGCTGCATGAAGGCAGGAAACGGAGCAGAGAAACGATGCTGTGCCGCCACGCCGCTTGTGTTGCACCGCCAGTCATCGGGTATGGTGGAGAAGAGAGTCTCGCACCGTAGTTGCCACGCCAGAATTCACCGCAGGAGCCATCCATTGATAGACAAAGTCGCCACCCTTACGCAGATTCTGGAGCAGAATCCCGACGATGCCTTTGCCCGTTACGGCCTGGCGATGGAGTATGCCAACCAAGGCGACATCGCCTCCGCGCTCGCGCAATTCGATCTTTTGTTGACGCGACACACAGATTACACCGCCGGATATTTCATGGCGGCGCAAACGCTCACGCGGGCCGGACGCTCGGCTGAGGCCAAAGCGCGCCTCCTCCAAGGGATTGCCAGCGCGCAACGCACCGGCAACACGCACGCGCTCGCCGAGATGCAGGCCGCGCTGGATGATCTGGAGACGTAAAGCGGAAACCTTAGGACTTGGTACCCTTACGCGGGCGAGAAGGCGCGAGTCGGCGCACCCGGCTGGTGGATTCGCGCACCACCAACTCCGGGAGCAGCACCACCTCCCTGGGATACGGAGCCTGCGGATCGCGAATGCGTTGCAGCAGAATCTCTGATGCCATTGCTCCCATTCCGCGTAGCGGCTGCCGAATGGTGGTCAAGCTTGGCGTGTGATAGGCCGCGCCAATAATATCGTCGAATCCAACAACAGAAACATCTTCTGGACAACGCAATCCGACATCCTGCAGGGCGCGGATGGCACCAATGGCAGTCGTATCGTTGAAACAAAAAATAGCGGTAAAGTCGCGTGTTCGAGAGAGCAGTTCCCGGATCACGGAGTAGCCCATGTCGGGGGCCATCGTCGAGGACTCAAAATTCACGCAGAGTTCCGGCAGTACGGGCAACCCAAGACCACGCGCTGCTTCGACCACTCCCCCCCAGCGGGTGTTGGCATCCTGCGTAAAGCTTGGGCCTTTCATGAACGCAATCCGACGATGGCCCAATCCGTGCAGGTGTCGAATACCCAGCAAAGTTGCCTGTATGTGATCCAGCACGATATTGGTCACGCCTTCGCGGGCATGATGGCCAGGAACGGCAACTATAGGCAAGGGTAGATCGTGGATCAGGGGAGTGTTGATGAGCATCAGCCCATCAATGCCACGCTGCATCAGCAGACGCGGATACTCCTCCATCAAGTCCTTGCGCCACAGATGGCTGGCAAGCAGAAAAAAATAACCCGCCTTCACCAGCGGCTGCTCCACACCTTTCATAATCAGGGGAAAAGATCCCTCGCTCGGCTCCGGGATGATGATGCCAATGGAGGAACTTTTCTGCGTGCGCAGGGAGCGCGCAAAAAAATTGGGCCGATAGTGCAGTTCTTCCGCGCCTTTCAGGACGCGCTTCCGAGTATGCTCCGGAATTGCCTTGGCTGCGGGAACATCGTTCAGCACCATCGAGATGGTGGCTGGCGACAGACCGATATGCTTGGCCAGCATCTTCAGGCTGACAGGCTTGTCTTTTTCCGGGATTTCTGATTTCTTGACCATAAGCGTCGTTTTCATTCAAAAAACTGCGCCCTTAACAAATACTCCACACAATCCCTAACAGTATCCGCTGTGGAGGCAGTGCGCTTACCGCCTTCCTCCTGGAGTCTATTACAAACCCTACACAAATACTCCCTTTTTTTTGCTCCTATAGGGAAGGTTAGTTTCCGCCGATACAAGGGAGCAGCGTGGACAGAATCGAACACGCAAGCGAGAAAAAATCGCAGTCAGGCTAGGAGAGTGTCAACAAATGTTCCTCTGCCACGATTTTTCTAGGCATTCGGCCTGCACTCCCGGTAAGGTAGACGCACTGTATCCTTGTTCGATCGCAATTCGATTTCGGTTCGATTGCACTGGCTGGGGGGAGACCCAAAGCGGTCATCGCCAAAGATAGGTATCTGGCGCCGCATCCCACCGGCAAGGAGGGATTGCCATGACTCGGAAAGAAAACCCGCTCCAGCAGTTGTTTCAGGAAGTCATCACCGAATGCTACCGTCGCGGCCCCGATCTGGAGGATGAGGAACTCGCCAGCTACGTCGCGGGCATTCTCACCGATTTTTCTGAGACCGAGCATCTCTACCGCATCCACAACGCGCACGGTCGTCCGCTGCGCGACGTGACCGATATGCTGATCGCCTCCGATCCCGTCTATGGCGATGCCGATTCTTTCGAGCGGGAGCGTCAGGTACGCAAGCATATTGGCGACTTCAGCCTTTTCTTCGCGGGCATGTTTCCAGAGTCAGCGCAGTGGCGGCACCGCAACCATCAGGATGGACTGCGCGCGCTGATTCGCGCCGGAAAAGAGAGCTACTACATCGTCTCGCAGTTCAATGTTTTTGAGTTCGAGCAGGAGGCCCCGCTCTTTGGTCGCCTAGCGGAAAACTTCGAGGCCTGCGCGTATGGCCTAGGCCTGGTGCGCAAGGAACTGGAGCGGCGACGCATCTTGCCCGCCGGGCCATCGAAGCCCAATGAACCCAAGCTACTGATGTAAAGGGCTTGGCCGCGCTTCCGTGGTTTCAATGATTGTAGCGGCAGATTCCCCCCATGCTCGCTATAGGAGTTATTCTTTGATACCCTCCATTATCTCCGCTATCGTCAACTCGAATGCAACGGCAATCGCCTGCAATGTCCGAAGGCAGATTTCTTTCTTTCCTATTTCCAAATCCGATACATAGTTTTCGTTGATCCCTGCCTGCTCTGCGAGGTCGATTTGACGCCAGTTTTTTGCCATCCGTAGTTCACGGATGCGTAGACCGAGCAGAATGCAGATATCCCTTGCCATCCCTACTATGGTGGGATTAAACTGGCAATCGAATCCCTACTATCGTCGGTATGCCGAAGATGTCTTTTTTTTGTTCAAGGTGTTTCCATGTCGGGCTGGTATATTCGGTGCGATGGTACTGATTCCAGTAAAGTTGGTTTAACACCTCAGATTTTGTAAACGGATGCGACAGAAAGGAACTCCCCCATGCAGGTTCACCCTACGCAGGTTCAATGGATGCGCGCTGTTCGCCTTGCAGCCATACTCTTTCCCGTGGTTCTCGTTGCCTGTTCCGCAACCAACAGCACTACTGGCTCCAACCCCATCACCAACCCTCCGCCCGTGAACGCACAAACCACGTACTCCAATGCAGCACTGAGCGGAACGTATTCGATAAGTTACGTCGCAAGCCCTGGTAATAGTGGGGGGCTGGAGAATACAGGGGTTGGAACCGCAACGCTTGACGGAAATGGCAACATTTCAGCGATCTCTTTGGAGACATACTGGACGGACGGCGGCTTTACATGCCAGTACACAGGTTCTGGTACCTACACCGTGAGCGCTAACGCGAGCGGAACCGCTAAAATCTTCCTAACTTCTTCAACTACAAGGCCATCAGGATCTCAAACATGTACATTACCTGCCTTGGAATTTGCAACACAGGCGGCACAACAAGGTGCATCCTTTTTTCTGAACGAAAATGATGGGAACGGAGCAACTTTAATTTCAGCGCTTAAACAATAACGGATTCTTCCCCACTCAAGCAGTTGTACTGAGCTACCGCCAAGGCAGGTCAGCAAAATTAATTGCACGCAGCGTCATTCTGAGCGACCAGCGGGAGTGAGGAATCCAGAAGGTTCGTGCTGCCGGGGTGCCCCATCCTTCGCGGTTTTTGCGAAGGGTGGGATCGGTGGATGTGCTCCCCAACCCGAACAGGATTCTTGGTCGATGATTTTCTCCCACCCTTGGCTACGCCAAGGATGGGGCACCCGCACCCACACCCGCACCCGTTTGTTTTGTATGGGAAGGAAGTACGCTTCCTCGACGCAGCGTCACTCTGAGCGATCAGCGGGAGTGAGGAATCCAGAAGGTTCGTACTGCCGGGGTGCCCCATCCTTCGCGGTTTTTGCGAAGGGTGGGAAAGGGAAATCGCATGGCGGAAAAATTGAAGGTTCCTGAATTTCAAGATGAATCGGCGGAAGCGCGCTGGTGGCCGGGGCAGGAAGACCCCATCGCCAGCAGCTAGCGATATCGAACGCGCCCGCGAACAGGCCCAGCGCAGAGGCTTGAAGTATCAAACGTACTTAAAGATGCTCATCCACGAAGCGTTGCAGCAGGAGGCGCTCCAGCACGAGGAAAAACATCGCGCAGAATAGATGATCTTCTGGTTGGGATGGCTCAAATATCAGAGTGAGTCATTCTGGATTCTTCGACAAGCTCGACGCAGGCTCTGGGGAACCCGGCGGCAGACTTGTTCTGAGATTCCCTAGAAAATGCGTCATTCTGAGCGAAGGGCGGTCGCCGTGGCGACTGACCGCAGAGAAGAATCCAGAGAATACTGGCTGCGTCGACGAAGCGCAGACCTTTTGGATTCTTCACTTCGCTGCGCGGAATTTACCCTGAGCGCAGTCGAAGGGTTCAGAATGATTCCGTTTTTCAGAATGATTCCATTTTTGGATAGACGCCTTCGGGACTCTCCTCGTCGAAGGCTTCAAACCCACCGACTGCTACTTCAGGTTCACCGTTTGCTGTAACGGTAAATCCTGCGAAGAGCCGCCGACGAAAAACGTATACGCTCCGGGCACCAACTGCCAGCCATCTTTTGCCTCATCGAAGATGGAAAGATACTTCGGCTGGAGCATGATCGTTACCGTTCTGCTCTCTCCCGGCTGGAGCGGCATTTTGTTCCAATCCACGAGGCGCTTGGGTGGCTCCCCCGCGCTTGCGGGCAACGCGGCGTAGACTTCGGCAATTTCTGCCCCAGCGCGTGAGCCGGTATTCTTCACCGTGAAGCGAATTCTCTCAATCTTTCCCGGAGTGACTTTCAATCCAGAGTAGGCATAGGTGGTGTAGGAGAGGCCATAGCCAAAGGGAAACAGCACGGGCTTCTTTTTCGCGTCATACCACTTGTAGCCCAC
Organism: Acidobacteriaceae bacterium; assembly: GCA_027365415.1. GTDB lineage: Bacteria > Acidobacteriota > Terriglobia > Terriglobales > Acidobacteriaceae > JAJZIJ01. The sequence continues at coordinate 25,850 of DAHXNK010000008.1, read as the reverse complement.
CAGAAATCCCTCGTCGTATGTCACTTGGAAGGCGGGCAACCCAGCAGCTTCTTTTTTGTCGGCATCCGCTCCCCAATACTCTCTGGTCGATTGCGGCGGCGGCTTCACCGTACCAGAATGCGGCAAATCGGCCTCGTTCAGCGGGAAGGTAATCGGCAGTTTGGCGCTGGGGTTCACGTCGCCAAAGAGAATGTTCGCCAGCGCCTCCGCGCCGCGACTGCCAGCATACCAGGCTTCCACGATGCCGCTCACCTGACTGGCCCAGGGCATCAGCGCCGGACTTCCTGTTTCCAGCACAACGATGGTGTGGGCGTTGGCCGCCGCGACCCGCTGCACCAGCGCGTCTTGATGATTGGGCAACGTCAGACTGTCGAGATCCATGCCCTCGCGCTCCCACTGGGAGACGAAGACGATGGCGACATCCGCCGTCTTGGCCAATGCAGCCGCCGAGGTCGGGTCTGTGCCGGGGTTGTAGCTGATCTTCACGTTGGGAGCCTTCGCCTGCAACGCCTTCAGCGGCGAGGTGGGGAACCAGATGTGATTTTTCTTCCATGCAGGTGCGCCTTTGCCCGGAGGGGCGACGGCGTTTCCTCCCGGCGGATCGACCTGAGCCGAACCTGCGCCAGAGAGCATCGCAACATCAGCATGAGCGCCGATTATGGCAATGCTGTGAATCTTTGCGGCATCGAGTGGAAGAATTGCATCTTTGTTTTGCAGCAGAACAATACTCTGCTCAGCAAGATGCTGCGCGATGGCCAGATCGCCCGCAACATCAATCACGCTCTTCTTTGGCGGATCATCCACGATCCCGCTGGCAAACTCCGTACGAAGAATACGATGGACGTGCTCATCCAACTCCGACATGGGAACCTTGCCCGCGAGCACGGCCTGCTTGAGCGCCGCTCCGTAGAAGGTTTCTCCTGGCTCTTCATTGTCCAGTCCCGCAGCCGATGCCTTGATGGTGCTGTGCGTCCCACCCCAATCCGAGAGCACAAATCCAGGAAACTTCCAATCCTGTTTGAGTACATCGGTCAGCAGATATTTATTTTCGCAGGCGTAATCTCCATTCACGCGATTGTAGGAGCACATTACCGCAGCCGCCTTCAAATCATGCAGCGCAATTTCAAATGCCAGCAGGTCGCTCTCTCGCATGGCGCGCTTGCCGATGTTGGCATTGATGGCGGTGCGTCCGCTCTCCTGATCGTTCATCGCATAATGCTTAATGTCGCTAATGACGTGTTGCGCCTGCATCCCCTGCATAACTGCGCCATCCATCGTGCCCGCCAGAATGGGATCTTCTCCCATGTACTCGAAGGTGCGGCCATCACGCGGCTCGCGAGCCAGATTCACGCCGCCACCAAGCGTCATGTTGTAGCCCTGCGCGCGCAGTTCGCGCCCGATCAGAGCGCCGTATGTATAAGCAGCCTGCGTATCCCAACTGGAGGCGGCAGCCAGATCATCCGGCAGCGCTGTGGAATATCTCCCATTGACTCCGCTGCGCGTGACCCCATAGGCCGCATCCGCCATCTGTATCCCCGGAATGCCCAGCCGTGAAATCCCCACCACGTAGCCCGCTCCACCATTGGAACTTGCCTTGCCTGCGGCGCTGAGCTGCGCGGAATCCAGATCGCCGGTGCCATGCAGCAGCGAAATCTTCTCATCCAGCGTCAATTGCTTCAGCACCATGTCTGCCCGCTGATCGGGAGAAAGAGATGCATTCATCCACGGGCTTGCCGATGCCGCAGGCTTGCCGCCTCCGTCTTGCGCGAGTGCGGACAGAGCCGCACAACAAACTCCAATCGCGACAAAGCCACGTATGCCTGTTTGACGTATGCGTTTTTGCACGTTCACAACTCCTCTTGCATCGTTTCTGTTGCCAGGATCTGCTGGCACGATATCAAAATGTTATTTGCCCGCAGCGGCGGCGTGCCGTACTTCACGCGCAACCGGGGTCTGGAGATAGCGATCCACGGCTGCTGCGGCCTTCCGTCCTTCGGCAATCGCCCACACTACCAGCGACTGTCCGCGACGCATATCTCCGGCAGCAAAGACACCTGCAACCGAGGACATGTAATTTTCATTCGTGGCAATATTGCTGCGCGCATCCAGAGCAACGCCCAACTGCTCGATCATTCCCTTGCGCACTGGGCCTTGGAATCCCATCGCCAGCAGCACCAGATCGACATCAAGCACATATTCGCTGCCCACCACAGGCTCAAACTTCGGCGCGCCTCCCACGCGAACGGCGTGGAGTTGCTTCACATTTCCCTGCGCGTCTCCGGTAAAGCGCGTCGTGGCCACGCTCCAGTTGCGGTTGCCGCCTTCCTCATGCGCGCCTTCTGTGCGCAGTTGCATGGGCCAGAGCGGCCAGGGAGTTTGCGGCGAGCGCTCCTTGGGCGGCATCGGCATAATTTCAAACTGCTCAACAGACTTCGCCTGCTGGCGATGGCAGGTTCCCAAGCAATCTGCGCCCGTATCGCCCCCACCGATGATGACCACGCGCTTGCCCGTGGCCAGAATGCCTTCGACATCGGGAATAATATCGCCCTCGCAACGCTTATTCTGCTGCGGGAGAAATTCCATTGCAAAGTAAATACCTTTGAGTTCGCGGCCAGGGACAGTCAAGTCTCTCGGCTGCTCGGCCCCGCCCGTCAACAGAATCGCGTCAAAGTCTCGTTGCAGGTCTTCGATGGGAACATTATGGCCCACATGCGCATTGGTGACAAACTTGACGCCTTCGGCCTGCATCTGTTCCAGGCGGCGATCCAGAACATGTTTTTCCAGCTTGAAGTTTGGGATGCCATAGCGCAACAATCCGCCGATGCGATCCGCTTTCTCGAACAACGTGACCATGTGTCCGGCCCGACGCAACTGCTGCGCCGCAGCCAGTCCCGCAGGCCCAGAGCCTACAACCGCAACGCGCTTTCCGGTCGCGTAGACCGGTGGCTCTGGATGAATCCAGCCTTCGGCAAAACCGCGCTCCACAATGTTTTTTTCAATCTGCTTGATCGTCACCGGAGGACTGGTGATGCCGAGAACACAGGCTGCCTCGCACGGCGCGGGGCAGATTCGCCCGGTAAATTCCGGGAAGTTGTTGGTCGCGTGCAGGCGGCGCACGGCCTCCTTCCAACGACCCCGATAGACCAGATCATTCCAATCGGGAATGAGGTTGTTGACCGGGCAGCCGTTGTGGCAAAAAGGAACGCCGCAATCCATGCAGCGCGCGCCTTGCGCCTGCAACTTTTCTTCCGGGAGCTCTCGATAAATTTCCAGCCAATCGTGAATGCGCTCCTCGACCGGACGACGTGCCGGCAACTCGCGCGGAAATTCCATAAACCCAGTGTCCTTACCCATGCTGCACCTGCCCAACGCTGATTTGTGATGCGATCTTCGCCACTGGAATATATGCCTGTGCCACGCGGCTGACACCGAGAACGCGCTTATACTCGTGCGGAAATACTTTGATGAATTGCGGCAATGCCTCGTTCCAATTCTCCAGAATCCAGTTTGCTCTGGAGCTGCCAGTCAGTTCGCGATGACGCGCGATCAGGTCGCGCAACATCGCAACGTCCTGCGGACTGGTCACAGCTTCTAGGTCGATAGAGGCAACGTTGCAGCGCTTCTGTGTAAAATCACCGCTCTCATCAAAGACATACGCCATTCCGCCGCTCATCCCGGCGGCAAAGTTACGACCACATTGACCCAGCACGACAACCAAACCGCTGGTCATGTACTCACATCCATGATCGCCCACGCCTTCAACCACCGCCGTCGCGCCGGAATTTCTAACCGCGAAACGCTCCCCGGCCACTCCGTTCAGGAAAACTTCGCCGCTAGTAGCTCCGTACAAAACAACGTTGCCAACGATGATGCTTTCTTCTGGAACAAAGCCGGACTTCGGAGATGGATATACGATAATGCGTCCGCCAGAAAGCCCTTTGCCCACGTAGTCATTCGCCTCGCCTTCCAGCCGAAGCGTAACGCCAGCAGGCAGGAACGCGCCAAAACTCTGGCCTGCGGAACCTGTAAAGCCAAATTGAATCGTCCCATCGGGCAAGCCCTTTGATCCGTAGCGGCGGGCAATCTCTCCGCCAAGCATGGCGCCGACCGTGCGATGCACATTGCGAATGTCAAAACTCGCCTTCACCGGAGTCTGCGTCTCCAACGCCGGACGGGCAGCGACAATCAGTTGATGATCCAACGCCAGCTCCAGTCCGTGATCCTGCGCCTGCACACAATGACGCGCCACGCGCGCGGGCAGCGGGGGCAAATACAAAATGGAAGACAGGTCGATTCCCTTCGCCTTCCAGTGATGCGCGGCAGCCTGCGTATCCAGCATGTCCACGCGACCCACCATCTCATTGAACTTGCGGAAGCCCATCTGCGCCATGTACTCGCGCACCTGCTCGGCAAGGAAGAAAAAGAAGTTGATGACATGCTCCGGCTGCCCCTTGAATTGCTTTCGCAATTCCGGGTCTTGCGTTGCAATGCCTACCGGGCAGGTATTCAGATGGCATTTACGCATCATGATGCAGCCCATCGCGATCAGCGGCGTGGTGGCAAAGCCAAATTCTTCGGCACCCAGCAACGCGGCGATGGTGATGTCACGGCCCGTCTGAAGTTTTCCGTCCGTCTGCACGCGAATGCGGCTGCGCAGATCGTTGAGCAGCAGTACTTGCTGCGTCTCGGCCAAGCCCAGTTCCCAGGGCAGGCCAGCGTGCTGGATCGAACTGACGGGCGACGCTCCGGTTCCGCCGGTATCGCCGCTGATGAGCACCAAGTCCGCGTGGGCCTTGGCCACGCCCGCAGCCACGGTGCCAACGCCAACCTCGGCAACCAGCTTGACTGAAATTCTTGCCTTGGGATTGACGTTTTTCAGGTCGTAGATGAGCTGCGCCAAGTCCTCAATCGAATAAATGTCATGGTGCGGCGGCGGCGAGATCAATCCCACGCCGGGGATGGAATGACGCACGCGCGCGATGACCTCATCCACTTTATGGCCGGGAAGCTGGCCGCCCTCGCCGGGCTTGGCCCCCTGAGCCATTTTGATCTGCAACTCGTCGGCATTCACCAGATATTGCGCGGTGACACCAAAGCGACCAGAGGCCACCTGCTTGATGGCGCTGCGGCGAGAATCTCCGTTCGCGTCTGGCGTAAAGCGAGCTTCGTCCTCGCCACCTTCGCCGGTGTTGGACTTGCCACCAATTCGATTCATGGCAATGGCCAGCGTCTCGTGCGCTTCCTTGCTGATGGAGCCGAAGGACATGGCCCCAGTGGTGAAGCGTTTCACAATCTCCCTGGCTGGCTCCACATCCTCCAGCGGCACCGGAGCCTTGGACGACTTGATGCGCATCAATCCGCGCAGCGTGCAGAGATTGCGACTCTGGTCGTCAAGCAGGTCGGTGTATTCCTTGAACGTCTTTGGATTTTCCTGCTGCACGGCATGTTGTAGCTTGCTGATTGTCTGCGGATTCAAAACATGCAGCTCACCATTCACGCGATACTGATGCGCTCCGCCGACAGCCAAGTCTGTCTCATCCTCGGTCAGTGTTTGGAAGGCATACTCGTGTTTCATCTGCGCTTCCCGCGCCAGCACATCCAAGCCGATGCCGCCAATGCGAGATGCGGTTCCAGCAAAATATTTTTCTGCCAGCTCTTTGTTCAGGCCAACGGCCTCAAAGACCTGCGCGCCACGATAGCTTTGCATCGTGGAGATACCCATCTTGGAGAAGGTCTTCATCAGGCCTTTGTTGATGGCCTTCACAAAATTCTTCTGGGCAATCTCCGGGGTAACGCCCGCAGGCAGATAGTCGCGCACAGAAAGATCGCGAATCGTCTCAATCGCCAGATACGGATTGACGGCGCTTGCGCCATAGCCAATCAGCAGAGCGAAATCCATCACTTCACGCGGCTCACCCGACTCGACGATGAGGGCAACCTGCGTGCGCGTCTCTTCTCCAACCAATAAATTATGAACGGCGGCCAGCGCCAACAGGCTGGGGATCGGCGCGTAGCGCGCATCCACGCCACGATCGGAGAGAATCAGCAGCGTGTATCCAGAGCGGACGGCAAGCGATGCGCGCTGGCACAACTCCTCCAGCCCGCGCCTCAGACCAGGCTCGCCTTCCTCGGCGCGGAACAACGCAGGTAGCGTGGTCGCCAGCAGGTCTCCGCGAGAAACGCGACGCAGTTTCTCCAGCTCCGAGTTGGTCAGAATAGGATGCGGCAGTTTGAGCGTGTGACAGTTCTCCGGCCTTTCCTCCAGAATGTTCCGTTCCGTGCCAATGTAACTAATCATCGACATCACCATCTCTTCGCGGATGGGATCAATCGGCGGATTCGTCACTTGGGCAAAAAGCTGCTTGAAATAATTGAACAGCATCTGGGGCCGATCCGAGAGACAGGCCAGCGGCGTATCAATGCCCATCGACCCGATGGGTTCTTCGCCCTTGGCTGCCATTGGCTCCAACACGATCTTCAAATCTTCTTCGGTATACCCGAAGGCGCGTTGACGACGCAGCAGCGTTTCATGGTGTGATCCATGCACGCGCAGGGGCTTGGGCAGATGATCCAGCGTGACCTGATTTTCCTTGAGCCACTCCCCATACGGCTGCCGCGAGACAAGTTGTTGCTTGATCTCCTTGTCGGGAACGATGCGCTTCTCAACCGTATCCACCAGAAACATTTTTCCGGGCTGCAAGCGGCCCTTCTTTTTTATGTTCTCGGCGGGAACATCCAGCACGCCAGCTTCTGATGCCAGAACAACCAAGTCATCCTTGGTGATGATGTAACGTCCGGGACGCAGTCCATTGCGATCCAGCGCCGCTCCAATGACCCGGCCATCGGTAAATGCCATTGCTGCTGGCCCATCCCAGGGTTCCATCAGCGAGGCATGGTACTCATAAAACTCCCGCTTCTCCGGCTTCATATGCGGATTGCCTGACCACGCCTCTGGAATCAGCATGGCCATGACGTGCGGCATGGAGCGACCCGATTGAAAGAGCAGCTCGACGGCATTGTCAAAGGCCGCCGAATCGCTGCCGCCCGGCGAGATGATGGGAAACAGCTTTTTGATGTCCTCGCCAAAGAGCGGAGAGGCCAGAATCGACTGGCGGGCGCGCATCCAGTTCACATTGCCGCGCATGGTGTTGATCTCGCCATTGTGCGCGACATAGCGGTAGGGATGCGCCAGTTGCCAACTGGGAAATGTATTGGTGGAAAAGCGCTGATGCACCATGCAGAGCGCGCTGACCACTTCGGGATCAGAAAGCTCTCCGTAAAATTTTGCGATCTGCGGAGCCAGCAACAGCCCCTTGTACACAATCGTGCGCGCGGACAGGGATGGAATATAGAACGTGCCTTTTTCCTGCACGTCGGAGCTTGCAATCTCTGCTTCGGCGCGCTTACGCACAACGTACAACCTACGCTCAAAGGCATCTTCATCCATGCCGTCGGGACGAGAGACAAAAATCTGCTCAATATAAGGTTGCGAGCCACGCGCAACGCGGCCAATGGCGCTTCCATTGCAAGGCGTGTCGCGCCAACCCAGAACCTCCAGCCCCTCTTCGCGCACAATGCGCTCCAGAATGCCCTCGCACTGTAAACGGCTGTGCTTTTCCACGGGCAGAAAAACCATGCCGACTGCATAGGCGCCGGGAGCTGGAAGCGAAAAGCCCAGCGTCGCGCATTCGCGCGCGAAAAACGCATGAGGAATCTGAATCAGAATGCCAGCGCCGTCGCCAGTCTCTGGATCGCAGCCGCAAGCTCCGCGATGGGTCAGATTGATGAGCACCTCAATCCCTTTGAGGATGATGTCATGGCTTTTTTCGCCACGGATGCTTGCTACAAATCCCATGCCGCAGGCGTCATGCTCGTTGCGCGGATCGTACAATCCCTGTGCTGTCGGCAGGCCCTGCGCTGTCCGCAGACTCTGCGTTGCCGGATGTTCGGTAATGGAAGGATTCCTCGACACTGCTTGCCTCGATCTCTTCAATGTTTAGGTTGTACAGAAAATATGGAATGCGCGATGATCCGACGACATTCTCCAAATAAAAAACCTCGGCGATGCATCCCTGCCATCCCCTGCTGGATCTCTGTTTTTTACTTGGTACCTTTAATGTTAAACAACTCTGCGCTCTTCTACGAGAGCCTTTCTTCTACAACGGCCTCACCCCTGGATATTTCCGGCTAGGAAAACGTCGTAAAGGATGGAAAATTCTCACAAAAGCATGTTTTTTATATGTTGGGGCCAGATTGAAACCTGTCGGAAAGCGCTCCCGACATAAACGTTCATTATATATCTACCATCGCAAAACGATCCCAGCGGACATCATGCCCGCCCCGGCAGCGGTGAGAAGCAGCGTATCGCCCTTACAGATGCGTCCGTCTGCAACCGCCTCGACCAAGGCAATGGGAATCGTAGCGGCGGAGCTGTTTGCATAGCGATCCATCACTGTGACGGTGCGTTCGGATGGAATGCCAAGAATCCTTCCTGTCTCGCGGATCATGCGCAGGTTGGCCTGATGCGGAATCCACCAGTCAATATCCTTGACACTCAGCTTCGCTTCCAGCAAAGCGCGGCGACCCGCTTCCGCCATCATGCCAGAGGCATGCTTGAAGAGTCCCTTGCCATCCCGAAGCATCATGCGATGTCGCCCCGCGTGCAACCCTGCGGCGGTCAGCGGCTCCCGCGTGCCACCCGCAGGAATGCCCATCGCATCGTACTGCGAGCCGTCGGCGGCCAAGTGCGTTCCCAGAAGATGCGACACATCCGACCCCGATGGCATAAGAACAACCGCGCCTGCGCCATCGCCAAAGAGCGTCGCAGTATTGCGATCCATCGGATCGACGCGCCGCGAGAGAATGTTGGCGGCGATCACCAGCACGGGCTTTTGCATTGCCTGCGCGAAGCTCGCGCCCATGACAAAGGCATAGAGAAATCCAGAACACGCGCCCGCCATATCTATCGCTCCCGCATTCGCGAGCGCCAGCCTGTGCGCCACCAACGGAGCCGTCGGCGGCAAAAGATGATCGGGCGTGCTGGTGGCCAGCAGCAAAAGTCCGATCTCCGCAGGCGGAATACAGGCCATGTCGAGAGCGCGCTGGCCTGCCGGAACAGCCAGATCAGAGGTCGCAACAACATCCTCGGCAATGGGACGAAAACAAACGCCTGTCCGCTTTTCAATCCAGCCAGATTCCAGACCGAGACGCGCTTCCATCTCCGCATTCTCGGTTCCAGTGCGCGGCACGACCGAACCAACCCCGGCTACCTTTATATCGAGCAAGCGCGTCCGATCCTTTCTGCAATGCGTTTCTACTGCGGCCACTGCCAATGTTGCAGCACGTCTTCAATCTGGTCGAGCACACAATGGGCCTCTTCGTCGCGAATGATGTACGGCGGCATAAAATACAGCACATTTCCCAAGGGCCGCAGCAATAATCCACGATCCAAAAATGCTTGCGTCAATGCAGGGCCGACGCGATCCAGATACCCCCCGGCCTCTCGCGTCTGTTTGTCGCGTACCAGTTCCAGCGCAAGCACACCGCCAAGAATGCGAACATCCCCGACGTAAGGAAGCTCCTGCAACGTCGCTTTTCTGGAGTGAAAGAGCGCTTCCAGCGCGACCACACGCGCCAGCGAGTTCTCCCTGTGCAGCAGTTCCAGGCTGGCAATGGACACGGCGCAGGCCAATGGATTGGCGGTAAAGGAATGTCCATGAAAAAAAGTCTTGCGGCGATCATCGCTGAGGAATGCGTCGTAAATTTCCTCTGTTGCCGCCGTCACCCCCATCGGCAGATAGCCTCCAGTAAGCGCCTTGGAGAGACACATCAAATCAGGACTGATCTGCGCGTGTTCACAGGCAAACATTTTTCCCGTGCGGCCAAACCCGGTCAACACTTCATCCGCAATCATCAGCGTCCCATGCGCGTCGCAGAGCTGGCGCACGCCCTGCAAGAATTTCTTCGGCCAGATAATCATGCCTCCCGCAGCTTGCAACATCGGTTCCACCAGCACGCCCGCAATCTTTCCGCTTTGCGCCTCCAATATATTTCGGAGACTCGTCAGGCAGTCAATCTGACACCGAGCCGGATCGAGCGCCGCGGGACAGCGATAACAATACGGCGCGTGCGCGCGCTCTACAGGAAAGAGCAGCGGCTGAAAGGACTCCGTAAACAACGAGGCGGCGCTGGCGGACATAGCGCCGACAGTATCGCCATGATAGGCGTGGTCGAGCATGACAAAGGCGCGCCGCTGCTCCTGCCCCTGATTTCGCCAATACTGCAACGCCATCTTCAGCGCCACTTCCACGGCGGTCGAACCATTGTCAGAGTAAAAAATGCGTCGCAGTCCCGATGGCAGAACTTGAACGAGACGTTCGGCAAGAATGGCTGCGGGGCTATGCGTGAAGCCAGCAAACATCACATGCTCTAACTCTTCGGCCTGCTTACGCAATGCGGCATTGATGTAAGGATGGCAATGGCCATGAATGTTGACCCACCAGGACGAGATGCCATCCAGAATGCGCGTGCCATCGGGCCGATACAAATACATTCCCTCACCGCGAATAATCGGCACGGGCATTGGCGCCGTCTGCATCTGCGTATACGGATGCCAGAGATAGGCGCGATCCCACTGCTGCCAGTCGGAGCTTGCATCCGCGTTGCACTCGCCCGCCGAAACAGTTTTGCGTGGAGCATTCATCCTCAACGCGCCTCCGTGAATATGGATTCGAGCACACCCTGCGGATCGAGTTCGCGCAGCGCCCAATCGGCAACACTATTCGGCGTCAGCGACGAAAAGAACGGCATCTCGCCGATCACGGCAACGTTTCCGTACTGCTCAATAGCGCGCCGATTCTCAGGATTGGGATCTCCCACCATCACCACTCCCGCAATCTTCTGCCCTCTGGCTCGCAGCGCTTCCAGCGTGAGCAGCGTGTGGTTGATGGTGCCCAACGAGGAACGCGCCACGACCAGCGTTGGCAATCCAAGAGCCGCGATCAGATCGACGATCAGGCACGAGGCATTCAGCGGCACCAGCACTCCTCCAGCGCCTTCGACAATCCAGGCACGCGACCCATCCGCGTTCTCCGCTGGGGCAAGCAGTTGTTGCAGATGGATTTCTTCTCCATGCAACCGGGCGGCAAGGTGCGGAGACAAGGGTCGTGGCAGCCGAACGCCTTCCATGCAAATCTCCGCGTCAGAACATTGGCCAAGCGCGCGCGCGGTGGCCGTGTCGTCATCTTCGGGAGAGCCTGTCTGCACCGGTTTCCAGTAGCGCAGGCTTGCGATGCGTCGGTAGCGATGCAGCAGCGCCGCGCAAACGGATGTCTTTCCTATATTTGTATCCGTGCCAGTTACAAATAGGCCGATCATGCGATCCTCGCGTGGGATAGAGCAATATGCAAGCAGGTAGAGAAACGCCGCAGCACGTCTTCCTCCAGCCCGGTATTGATGGAGAGCCGCAACCGCGCCGTTCCCTCTGGAACCGTTGGCGGACGAATGGCGCGCACATCAAACCCCTCTGCCTGCAACGCTGTGGCAACACGGACGGCGCAAGTATTTTCCCCGATAAGAACAGGGATAATTTGCGACCCATCTCGCGCAACCTCCAGCCCTGCATCAGCGAGAAGGGAACGCAATTGTTTGGTCAGCGCGTGCAACTGGCTTCGACGTTCCGGCTCCTGCCCGATAATGTCCAACGCGGCATCCATCGCCGCTGCCACAGAGGGCGGCGGCGCGGTCGAGAACAAAAAAGTTCGTCCGCGCTGCATCAGATATTCAATGGCCCAGGATGCTCCAGCCACAAAAGCCCCGCTAACACCCAGCGCCTTTCCCGCAGAATTGATCGAGAGGAAAACATCCTTCGTAATTCCGGCTTCCTCAATAAGGCCAGTGCCGCGCTCTCCATACACGCCGACAGCATGGGCCTCATCCACAATCAGAGCAACGCCTGCCTCGCTGCACAGCGCCGCGTACTCGCGCAGCGGGGCCAGGTCACCATCCATGCTGAAAAGGGATTCTGTCACCAAAAATCGCTGCCCCGACGTGGGAGTGGATTCCAGATAGCGCCGGAGCGTCTGCAAATCTGCGTGGGGGAAGATATTTTTTTTTGCCTTCCCCAGTTTCATGCCATCAATCAGGCTGGCGTGGTTCAGGCGGTCGAAGAAAACAACATCGCCCTCCTCTAGGAATGTCGAAAGCACGGCAAGATTGGCCGCGTAACCGCTTCCGAAATAGAGCGCGGCCTCGGTTCCTTTCCACTGCGCGAATCGCCGCTCGATGGCAGAAAAGCCTGCTCGGTCGCCGCGCAGCAATCGAGAACCGGTCGAGCCGCAGCCTTCTTCCAAAACCGCTACGGACATGCGCATCTTCAACTGTGGATGCGCGGCCAGCCGCAGATAATCGTTCGAGCAGAAATCGATTCCCGTCGGCGGCTGAAGTCTTCGATACAGCCCCTCGGCTTGTAACCGCGCCAACCGATTGCAAATTCTGGATTCCAGGTTCGCGTCAGTTCCCGGCATCGGAGACGCTTCCCCGTACATCGCCACTGGCAAGGCAGGCAAACATCTCCTCATCCGCCGATAGCGTCGCATTCGGCGTCGTCAGCAGCTTCTCGCCAATAAAAACGGAGTTGGCTCCGGCAAATAAAGCGAGCAGTTGCGCCTCCTGCGACAGATGCACGCGCCCGGCGGAGAGCCGCACGCGCGATCGCGGCATCAGAATACGCGCCACCGCAATCGTCCGAACCAAGTCTGTCACTGCAACATCGGGAGCCTTTTCCAGAGGCGTTCCGGGAACCGGCATCAAAAGATTGATGGGAACCGATTCGGGTTGCGGATCGAGAGCGGCCAGTTCAGCCACCATCGCGCATCGATCCTCGATGCTTTCTCCCAAGCCGATGATTCCTCCACTGCAAATTGTCAATCCCGCCTCGCGTGCCACGCGCAGCGTGTTCAAGCGGTCATCATAGGTGCGCGTCGTTACGATCTTCGGATAATACTCGCGGCTGGTGTCGAGATTGTGGTTGTATGCATCGAGGCCAGCGTGCTTCAGTTGCTGCGCCTGAGCCAGCGTCAACATTCCAAGTGTCGTACAGGCTTCCAAGCCGAAGGACTTGATGGTGCGAACCATATCCAGAACCCGCTCGAATTGCTCGCCCTCTGGAGCTTGCCGCCACGCCGCCCCCATGCAAAATCGTTGCGCCCCTGCTTCCTTCGCCTGCGTGACCGCTGCGCGAACATCCTCAACGGACAGGAGCGGACGCCGCTCCAAGCCGGTCTTGTGGTGCGCTGATTGGGAGCAGTAGCCACAATCTTCCGAGCATCCCCCGGTCTTGATCGACAGCAGGACACATCGCTGGATGTCTTCGAGCGCATGAAACGAGCGATGCACCGCGTGCGCTTCATATAGAAGATCAAAAAAATGTTTTTGATACAGCCCCAAGGCGGTTTGCGCCAGCGCGGAAGACTCCGCAGCGCGCTCAAGGTTGGAAATGTTGGATAGCATTCCACCATCATGCGCGATTCCGCGAAGATTGTGTAGATGGTTTACTCTTGTACTAAATAGTTTCCAATAAAAACTATTTAGGAGATTCCCATGCGCATCGAATCCTTCCTGCGACAAAGCCCCATCTTTGAGGCAAGCCGCATTGCGCGTCGGCTCGATGCCGAGTTGAGTCATATCCTGCGATCCGAGGAATTGAGTTTTTTTGAGTCGCTGGTTCTCGTGGCCATTTTTTTTGAGGAGTCCCGTCCAGTAAATCCCTCTCAGCTTGCAGCGACCTTTTCGACCAGTCGCGGCAATGTGAGCCATTGCATCTCCTCCCTAGAGGCAAAGGGATTGCTGCAAAGAAAAATCAACGCAGAGGATGCCAGAGGATTCCATCTATCGCTGAAGCCCCACGGCAAGAAACGCGCCATGCGCGTTATTGGAATCCTCGATCAGATGCAACGACTCTTTGAAAACAAAATCGGAACGGCAGAATTGAAAAAGACATTCGACCACCTGCGCGCTGTCGAAGAACTCTGCGCGGCCATCGCAAAAACAAAGTAAAATCCGCGCTGCAATCCACGCTAGGATTGTTACACTTGTCTGTGACATCCTCTGTGACCCGAAAGCTGTGCATCTCCGCCATTCAATATCTCAATCCCGCGCCGCTGATGTGGGATTTTGAACACCCTCCCGAACAGAACCGCCTGGCTGAGCGCTATGAGATTCACGCGACACTGCCCGCGCAGTGCGCCGACGAGTTGGCCGCTGGTCGCGCCGATATCGGTCTGGTGCCAGCCGCAGCCTATGCCACCACGCCGGGACTAGCCGTCATCCCCGGCTGTGCGATTGCTTCGCTGGATCATGTCCGCTCCATCCTCTTGGTGATGCGGCAGCCGAACGGAATGAGCAGCCTGCGCTGCATCGCGGCAGACCCGGCCTCGCGCAGCTCGAATGCCTACGCACAGGTGATTCTGCGGAAATTCTATGGGGCTGTGCCGGAGTTTGTCCCGCGCGCGATTAACCTTGCGGGCGATCTGGATGCCATGCTTGCCGACTGCGATGCCGCCGTGCTCATCGGTGATCCAGCGCTGCTGGCGCTCGAAGATCGGGCGGCCCGCGCAAACCGCACTGGCGAGCAACTGGAGTACATCGACCTGGCCCACGAATGGAAGCAGCACACCGGGCTGCCCTGGGTCTCAGCCTTCTGGGCCGCACGTCCAGAGGCGATACAGGCATCCGGCTTGAGCGCGGCAGCGGTAACGAGCGACTTTCAACGCTCTCGCGATCATGGCATGGCGCATTTGGAGGAGATCGTCGCGGAGTGGACACCCCGACTGATCGGCCCGCCCGCTGTGCCATCTGCGGTCATCCGCGCCTATCTGAAAAACAACATTCACTACACGCTGGACGACAATTGCCTGGCTGGGCTTGGATTGTTCTATCGCTACGCCGCCGAGCTGGGCGTGTTGCCTCCGGCCCCGCCGCTGCGTTTTTTGTAGCCAGCTTCTTCCCCCCAGCGCTGGCCGGAAGAAGCTGGCCGCTATGCAGAAAATAAGCTCCTATTGCGTCGGTTTTGCCGTTTCGATGCGAAAGGCATAGGCATATTTGCCAGGATTTTTCGCGGGTAACTGGATCGAGAGTCCATCGCTTCCCTGTTGGAACTTTAAGTTCCCCGCAGAGCCAAGAAGCGCGACGGACAGGACTTTTTCCGTAGTGCTGGCCTTGGTTCCCAAAGCATGAATCACGGCCTCTCCATTGGTCGGCCAACCCATCTCCACGGCGTATAAGATGCCATTCTTGGTCGTAAAGCGGAAATCCTGCGGCGTGTATGGAGTAGGAGATGAGTCGCTAAAGAGACCACTCACGACCTGCGTTGGCCCTTCCCCATAAATCTTCCAGGGCCGCGTTCCATAAATCGCATCTCCATTCATCTTCAGCCAACCACCTATATCCAGCAGTTCTTGTTGCACTTTTTCTGGAATGGTACCGTCGGAACGTGGGCCAATGTTGAGCAGAAAATTTCCATTTTTGCTGACAGTATCAACGAGACGAAGAACAATAAATTCTGGAGTTTTGAAGGTGGCGTTGTGGATGTATCCCCAGGATTTATAGCTGATGGATGACTCCGACTGCCAGTACAGCGGACGAATGTCTGCAAGCTGGCCGCGCTCCATATCCAGCACCGCAGAGTGCTCGTCCAGCGCGTATAACTTGTAGTTGATGACACCCACCGGGCCGCCGCGACGGAGAGATTCGTTGTAATAAAACGCGGTGAATTTTGTAAGTTGATCGCGTAGGTTCGACTGCCCCACCCACCAGTCAAAGAACATAACATCGGGATGATATTTTTCTACAATCTCCGCAGAACGCGCGAGCCAGTCGTTGCTATAGGCCGACGAGAGATATGTAAAGTCATTGTTCAGCGGAGTTTTGTCTTTGTTTTCCAGCCAGGCGTGGGCTGGCCCATAAAACGCAGCGTACTTGGGATCATTGACATCAGAGTCCAGCTTGCGTCCTTCTCCAAGAAAAAAATCATGCTCGGCGCGATGGAATGAGGCTCCGAAATGCATTCCCTCCGCGCGCACTGCCTTTGCCAACTCGCCCGAAGTGTCGCGATGTGGCCCCATTTTGACGACGGTCCAGTCAGAAAGGCTGCTGTCGTACATGGAAAATCCATCATGGTGCTCAAAAACGGGAATAACATATTTGGCGCCAGCTTCTTTGAACAGAAGCGCCCAGGCTTGTGGATCAAAATGCTGGGCCTTGAACATGGGAATAAAGTCTTTGTAGCCAAACTTGTTGAGTGGGCCGTAAGTGGCAATTTGATGCTTGTACACATCACTGTCCTTGATGTACATATTGCGGGCGTACCATTCGCTTCCATACGCCGGAACGGAATACACTCCCCAATGGATGAAGATTCCAAACTTCGCGTCTTTGTACCAATCCGGAACCGTGTATGTATCCAGAGATTCAAAGTCCGGTCGAAACGGCCCGGCATGATCGATCTGATCTACATCCTGAAGGAGCGCATGTCGCCGCGCATCGTACTTACTGCTGGCCGCCTGCCACTGCCGATCCAGAGCAGCAGGGTCGGTGCCCGCTGTCGGCGCAGTTGGACTCTTCGCCTGCGCCAGCAGCGCTCCGCAGCCACAAATCGTGACCATTGCAAAAATGAAAATCCCTAAATTTCTACAGAATCGAGCCATGCCGCACCCACCTCCGAAGATAAAAATATTCCTACTCGGCCATTCGCTATTCCCGCCGCAATCGCGGTGTAGGCCCAACGTGGCAATACGAAGATTACTCCTTGCGGATTTCATTGACAAGATGAAACGTTTTAACAAGGGAAACTTGCAGGAAATGGGACGGATACAGAACCTCTATGCGCTGGATTTCTCACCCACAGCGCAGGCTCTTGTACCCAGTCATTGCGGGTAATGCTGCCGGCACAAACATGCTCGGAGCCGAGGTCAATTCCGGCGCGGGTTCTTCGCGTTGAAATTGACTGGCCGCTCCTCCGGGATATTCGTGGATGCGGACACCCTGCTCGCCCACGGTGATGTAGGTGGCGCGCGCATCGACCCATGAGCCAGTGTTGTAGTATTCAACGCCTTCGTGCCTGAGCGAGAGCGCGGCATGCGTATGGCCGCAAAAAACGCGTGCGCAATCGCCCTGCCGCGCATAGGCAATCGCGCCCTGAGCCACCTTGTCAGAGAGCCGCAGCCATCTCGTGTTGATGCGATCTAGACAGCGCGAAAACCGCTTGGCCTTGGAATCGATCTTCTGAATCTGATAGTAGATTTGCTCGCCGATCCGGCTGATGAGCAGATTGCGGCTGACAAAGCGGTCGAACTGATGGCCGTGAATCGCCAGATGGCGCTTGCCTTCGTACTCCCACACATAGCGCTGATAGACGGGTACGCCGACCAGATGCGACATCAGATCGGCCAAGCCGTGGTCGTGGTTGCCCTCCACCCAGACCACTTCGATCTTGCGCTTGGGGTTGGAAAGCTTGCGAATGCAGGAGAGAAACTTCCAATGCTCGCTGGTGAGGCGACGGAAGTTGAGATCGGAGAAAATATCGCCCAGCAGAATCAACCGACGATAACGCTCCGCTTGCAGCACGTCAAGCGCAGCCTGGGCGCGGCTCATCTCGGAACCAAGATGCACATCCGACAGGATCAGCGTGTCATGAATCGTGCCGGGGATCGTCGGATGGAGTGGACTTCCCATGCATCATATATGCAGCATGGGTCGAAAACAGGGGATGAGTAGAAGATGAAAATTTGAAGAAAAAGCGGAATCCCCTCCAGCGACCGAAGAATTCAGATGGTTTCTGCTTCGTCTATGTTTCCAGCATTCGCTTCACTCCGCAGCGCTTCGTTCAGAAGGACAAGCCTACTCGGAATTTCTTGTTTGAAGGAAATTCTGGTGCGCCCGACAAGATTCGAACTTGTGACCTAACGCTTCGGAGGCGTTCGCTCTATCCATCTGAGCTACGGGCGCATCTTCTACGAGGCTATCACGGAGATTCCTGCTCTTGCATGGGAGTTCCGTCCTTTGCGTAACGCGAGGATCGGGAACGCGCAGCAACATCCTTCTCATTTTGGCAGCGCGATTCCGGCATTCTGCGGTAAACTTAAGACGTGTGCTGGAATTTCCCCGCTCCTTCTACGGCGGCGTGAATCTGTCTTCACAATCACAATTGAAAATCTTTCAAGTTAGGAACCGAACGCATCGTGTCTCGTGTCATTCGCAACATCGCCATTATCGCCCACGTCGATCACGGAAAGACCACACTGGTTGATGCCATGCTCCGCCAAAGCGGAACCTTCCGCACCAATGAAACGATGGTGGATCGCGTCATGGACTCCAACGACCTGGAGCGTGAGCGCGGCATTACGATTCTGGCCAAAAATACGGCCATATTTTTTGAAGACTCCAAGATCAACATTGTCGATACGCCGGGCCACGCCGATTTTGGCGGCGAAGTCGAACGCGCACTGAAGATGGTAGATGGGGTCATGCTGCTGGTCGATGCCAGCGAAGGCCCGCTGCCGCAGACGCGCTATGTTCTCTCCAAAGCGCTGGAAGCCAAGCTGCTGCCGATTCTGGTCATCAACAAAATTGATCGCCCGGATGCGCGCCCGCAAGAGGTGCTGAACGAGGTCTATGACCTGTTCATTGATCTGGACGCAACCGAAGATCAACTTGACTTTCCAGTCATCTACACCAACGGCAAGCTGGGCACGGCGACCATGGATCTGAAGGTTCCTGGCACCGATCTGCAGCCGCTCTACCACAAGATTATTGAGACGATTCCACCAGCCAAAGGCGATCCAAACGGCCCGCTGCAAATTCTGGTCACCAATCTCGACTATTCCGACTACCTGGGGCGTCTGGCCATTGCGCGCGTGTTTAACGGCACGCTGCACACCGGCGATGAAGTAGCCATCTCCAAGCGCGATGGTTCGTTAGAAAAAACCAAAGTTACCAAGCTCTTTACCTTTAGTGGATTGAAGCGCACCGATACGGAAGAGACCGAAACAGGCGACATTATCGCCGTGGCCGGCATTCCGGGCATCACCATCGGCGAGACCATCACCAGCGTCGAAAATCCAGCACCCTTGCCGACCATTACCATTGACGAGCCGACCATCGCCATTCAGTTCTCTGTCAACAACTCGCCCTTCGCCGGACGCGAAGGCCAGTACGTCACCTCGCGGAATATCCGCGATCGGCTGGACAAAGAGCTGCTGACCAATGTTTCGATTCGCGTGGAAGACTCAGGTAGCCCAGACAGCTTTAAGGTGCTTGGACGCGGCGAATTGCAACTGGCGATTCTGATTGAAATGATGCGCCGCGAAGGCTTTGAGCTATCGGTGGGGCGTCCGGAGATTGTGACGCGCCGCGTAGATGGCAAGCTGATGGAACCGGTCGAAGAACTCACCGTCGACATTCCTGAAAATTTTGTCGGCGTGGTGATGGAACGCCTGGGGCCGCGCAAGGCCGAGATGGTCAAGATGAACAATCATGGCTATGGCCGCGTCCGTCTCACCTTTCGCATTCCCAGCCGCGGATTGATTGGTCTGCGCAGCGAAATGCTCACCGAAACTCGTGGCACCATCGTCATGAACACGCTCTTTGATGGCTATATGCCGCATCAGGGAGAGATTCCGCAGCGCCAGAGTGGCGCGCTCATTTCGGATCGCACCGGAACGACGACAACCCACGCTCTGGATGGCTTGCAGGAACGCGGTGTCCTATTTGTGGGCGCGGGCGTTGAAGTTTACGAGGGTATGATTGTTGGCGAGCACTCTCGCGACAACGATCTGGACGTAAACGCGATTCGCGAAAAGAAGCTGACCAACATGCGCGCTTCGTCTGCCGATGAAGCCGTTCGCCTAGTACCGTTCCGGCCCTTGAATCTGGAGCAGTCCATCGAGTTCATCGCTGACGATGAAATGGTCGAAGTGACGCCGAAGAGTTTGCGTATCCGCAAGAAAATCTTGCAGGCCAACCGCAGGCCACGCCGCAACGCCGCCGCACTGCAAACCTAAACGGCTCATATGGAAAGTCTTGTAATTCCGAGGTCTCGGAATCGAGACCTCGGACATCGGTGATCTTTCAAGACGTTGTTCCTCTTATGAAGAGAAAGAAAGAATCGTCGTAGGGGAGGCACGAAAGTGGAAATCGGTTGTATCTATTTCCAAGACGCGGGATGATCGCGTCGCTTTTTTCCCCGCCCGCTCTCCCGGCAGGAGCATTCTCACATAAATGCAAATACTTAAATTAGAAACGCTCTAGCGCTACGCTGTCAGCCCGCGGCGTGTTGTCTGGGCTAGGCTTCTCTCCTCAGGGCGCTCCAGCCTCGAAGGGAATCATCTATCGAGCCGCCACCGTTAGCTCGCGTGTATGCGGGAGGGTACTCTCGTCGATATTGGCAATGAATTGGAAGGAATGCTCGCGGAGCAAATTGCCAGCCTGCGGAAAATCCCCGGAGCGGAAAGCATCGATGATCTTCCTGTGCGCAGCTACCGCTGCAGGTAGCTGACCAGACGCGGCCAGACGCTGTATATTCAAACGCGAGATAAATCCAACCCCAAGCGACTTCCAGACGCGCACCACCTCTTTGTTGTCGCAGCAAAGCACAATATGGCAATGAAAATTTTTATTGTGAACCGCGACGGTCTGCATATCTCCGGCAAGAACAGCGGCCTGCATTGCGGCAAACTCCCGTTCCAGCATGTCCACGTCCTCTGCGGTAAAGTCGCGGATATATTGCGTCGCCGTCTGCTCCAGAATACCGCGCAGTTGATAGGTGTCGCGTAGCTCCTGCGGCGTGATGGCGCGAACACGCGTGCCGCGATAGGGTTCTGACTCCAGCACGCCGATGGCCTCCAGCTTACGCAGCGCCTCGCGCACGGGAGCTTGACTCACTTGAAATTCGCGGGCCAGAATCAGCTCCTTCAGTCGGTCGCCGGGCTGATAGGTTCCGTCGGAGATGCGATCCAGAATCGCCCAGCAGATGCGATCGTGCATGCAGTTGCGATCTAGAATGCCGCTGCCCGCCGCCGGACGTTCCGGCAGGAATGCTGCGTTCTCTCGTGGTTCTTCCATGTGAGTCATGCGATTCCCCCTCTTTCAATTCCATTCTTGCTGGGCGAAGATTCTCTGGATTTTTCCTTCGCTACGCCCCGTTCAGACGGACACCCTTTTGATTGACGCTGTATCGCATCAGAACTTCGGTAATTGTTTTGCGTCCCATCCACCGCCCAAGGCCTTCATCAGCAGGACGCTTGCGGTCATCTGGCGCGTCCATATCTGCACAGCCGTTTGTTCATTGGACAACTCGATGCTCTGCGCCGTGATGACATTCAGATAATTGTCGATGCCGCCCTTATAGCGGCTCGTGGCAATCTCTTGTTGCTTCTGCGCCGCGACCACAGCCTCCCGCTGCGTTGCGGTCTCGTCGTGCAGAATGCGCAGCGCGGCTAGATTGTCCTCGACCTCTTGATACGCCGTCAGCACGGTTTGCCGATATGCGGCGACGGTGCCGTCATACGCGGCCTGCGCCTGCACATCCACTGCGTGACGCTGCCCCCAATCGACGAGGGTGTCCGACGCAGACAGTCCAGCCGACCAGAACGAACTCGGCCCAGTGAACCAGTTGCCGGGATGTCCGCTGTCAAAACCACCGAGGCCAGTCAGCGCAAAGGTTGGATAGTAGGCGGTGCGAGCAATACCGATCTGCTCATTCGCTGCGGCCATCGCGCGCTCGGCGGAGGCAATGTCCGGGCGGCGCTCCAGCAATTGCGAGGGCAGCCCGACAGGAATAGGCGGCGGCACCGTGGCAAGAACACGCGGCGCGATGGTGAAAGACGAAGCAGGCTGCCCTACCAGCACGGCGATGGCGTGTTCATACTGCGCACGCGCCACGCCAATATCCTGATCCTCCGCCTGCGTCGTCTCCAGCAAGGTACGCGCCTGCGCCACGTCCAGTTGTGAGTTCAAGCCGCCCGCGTAGCGATTCTGCGTCAGTTGCATGGATTTCTGAAAGGCCGTCACGGTTTGATCGAGAATCTGTTGCTGTGCATCCAGTCCGCGCAGTTGAAAATAATCCGTGGCCAGCTCGGCTTGCAGGCTCAAGCGAACATTCTGGACATCGGCAGCGCTGGCCTGCGCATTCGCCTTGGCCTGCGTAACGGAACGTCGCACGCGCCCCCAGAAATCCGGCTCCCAGCTTACGTCGAGCGGCAGATTGAAATCGTTGTATTCGTTTTTAATGCCGCTAAAATATATGGCACGATTGTAAGAACCGCGCTGCCGCGTCGCGCCAATACCAGCGCCGATAAACGGAAAGAGATTGGCGCGATTGATCTGAATGGTCGCGCGCGCCTGGGTGAACTCCGTGACGGCCAGCTTCAGATTTTGGTTGGAGACTTCAATTTGCGCTTCATACGCATCCAGATCGGAATCGTGATATGCCTTCCACCAGTCGCTGCGAATCTGAGAATCTTCTGGTTGCGCGGGCTGCCAGCCAGCGACACTCTTGAAGGCTGGGGCCGTGGGCGCGGAGGGCCGCTTGTAATTTGGCCCAATCATGCAGCCGGTCAACACGACCGAAGCCAACAACAAAGCCAGCAGCGGAGACAATATCGGCGCGCAGCGCGCAGCGTGCCTCATAGATGCCCCCCTCCGGCAACGCGTGTCGTAACTCCGCTGACCACGCGCACCTCTTCTCCATCCACAATGGAATCCGGCGGGCTGTCAATGATGCGCTCTCCAGCTTGCAGGCCAACGAGAACCTCTACGCGGGTTCCCCAATCGCGGCCCAGCGTCAGCGGAACCAAGTGAGCGCGACTGTTGTCGTCCAGCGTGGCCACGCGCAAACCCTCGGCGCGGAAGAGCAACGCGCTCACCGGAATAATAAGCGCCGGATGATTCATCGGCAGCTTGAGATGCACCTGCGCGTATGCTCCGGGCAGCAGCTCTCCCTTGCGGTTGTCGATGTCCACCTCCGCCATCAACGTGCGCGTGTTCAGATCAATAGCCTCCGAGCTGCGCACAATTTTTCCCGTGAAGACGCGGCCCGGATACTCGGCCAGCGTGAGGCCAACGTTGACACCGGGGCGAGCGGTGGGCGCGTACTGCTCCGGCACGTTGACGAAGATGCGTAGCATGCGCGTGCTGGAAACATGAAAGAGTTCGCGCGGCGTGGCGCCTCCATACGCTGCCCCGCTGCCCATCGTGGCATTGCCGCTGTAACCGGAGGCGCTGCCTGTTCCGCCGTTGCTGCCAGAGGCCACCAGTTGGCCGACATCGGTGTTGCGCGCTGTTACTACGCCGTCAAAGGGCGCATAGACGCGCTCGAAGGATTGCAACTCCAGTAGGTGATCGAGGCTGGCATTGGCAGAGGCGACGGTTGCCTGCAATGCGCTGGAGGAATAATTGGCTGCATCCGTGGATTGCTTGGAGACCGCGTCTGTGGCTACCAAACCCTGATAGCGTTGCGCTGTGATTTGCGCCAGCTTCAGATTTTCTTGTGCTGTCACAACATCAGCGCGGGCCTGCTTCACCTGCTGATCCAGTTCTGGCGTTTCGATGACGGCCAGCAATTCTCCCCGGCGAACATGCGAGCCAATGTCGTGATACCAGACGCGAACGTAGCCATTGGTGCGGGCATAAATTGGCGCGTCCAGAAATGCCTGGATGGTTCCCGGCAGCACCAGCTCGCGGGTGGGCGCTCCCGGTTGCGCCGTGGTCACGGCAACCGTCGGAATGGCCATGCGCTCGGTCTGGGCGCGGAGCGCGGCGCGGGCGCGAATGCGCGGCAAAATACCGCCGATGGTAATCAGCACGGCGACAATCGCAAGGACGATCAGCAGTGTTCGCATCCGCCGCTTGGCCTGTAGCGAGGCGTGCAGCGCTGGGCGCGTCGCGCTTTCGACTGCGTTCATGTCCGACGATGCGAGATGTTCCGTAGGTTTCATGCGACATCCTCCGGCAAAATATCCGCGTGCAGCGGCTGTTTGTTCTGGTGAAAGAGACTGAAGAAGACGGGCACAAAAAATAATGTCGCCGCTGTGGCAAAAACCAGTCCGCCAATCACGGCGCGACCCAGCGGCGCATTTTGCTCTCCGCCATCGCCCAGGCCCAACGCCATCGGCACCATGCCAATAATCATCGCCAGCGCCGTCATCAGCACAGGGCGGAAGCGCGTATACCCGGCAGTTAAGGCAGATTCCAGCGCGGCGTGTCCCTGCACGAGTTGCTCACGCGCAAAGCTGACCACTAGAATGCTGTTGGCCGTGGCGACCCCCATGCACATAATGGAACCCGTCAGCGCTGGCACGCTGATGTGCGTTCCCGTGAGGAAGAGGAACCAGACAATTCCAGCCAGCGCCGCTGGCAATGCCGCGACAATGATGAACGGATCCAGCCAGCTTTGGAAGTTGACGACAATCAGCAGGTAGACCAGCACAATGGCAAAAAGCAGTCCGCCGATCAATCCGACGGTGGATTGCCGCATGGTCAAAATTTGGCCGCGAATCATGATCCTCGATCCGCGTGGCAGGTTTTTGGTGTCTTGCTTGACGATGCGGTCGATCCGATTCGCGACGCTGCGTAAATCCGTGCCTTGCACTGCGCCGTAAATGTCGATGACTGGCATTACGTTGTAGTGGCTGACGGTTCCCGATTCGGCTCCGCGTTGCAGGCTGGCCACGTTTGCAAGAATCTGTGGCTGCGCGCCGCTGCTGTTGGCCACGGGGATATTCTCCAAGTCTTGGAGCGTATCCATCGTGTATTGCGGCTCCTGTACGGCGATGTTGTAGCTGACGCCGTTGTGCCAATCCAGCCAAAAATTCGGAGCGGTCTGAAAGCTCCCGCTGAGTGCCGTCAGAAGGCTTTCCGCCACATCGCGCTGCTGATAGCCAACTTGTTGCGCTTTACTGCGATCCACGTTCACTGTAAATTCTGGCTCGTTGAATGGTTGTTGCATGCGCACATCGACTGTGCCGGGAATTTGTTGCACCTGCGCCATCATTTTTTCCGCAAAGGCATGGTTGGCGACGATATTGTTGCCAACTATCTGAATGTCGAGCGGTGCAGGCAGGCCAAAGTTCAAAATCTGACTCACCATGTCCGTGGGCAGAAAATAAAACGTGACACCGGGATATTTGTCGGCCAGCACCCGCCGCAACTGCGCCACATATTCCGTCGTCGGGCGATGCTTGCGCGCCAGAGAAACCAAAATATCCGCGTCCCACGAACCGATGGTTGCCGAGTTGCTGTAGGCAAGATTCATTCCGCTGTAGGGCACGCCAATGTTGTCGATGATGGCCCCCATCTCCTTTTGCGGAACCGTTTGGCGGATGGTTTGATCCACTTGGTCGCAGAGTCGGGCCATCTCCTCAATACGCGTGCCGGTTTGCGCGCGGACATGCAGCTTGAACTGGCCGCCGTCCACATCAGGGAAAAAATCCTGCCCCAGCCACGGATAGAGCACCACAATCGACAAGGCGCAGGCGGCAAAAAATCCTGCAACAAATGTGCCACGATACTCCAGGCAGACCGTCAGCAGATCGCGGTATCCATTGCGAATGCGCTCAAAGCCATCTTCAAACTTCATCTGCCAGCGCACCAGTGGGCTGGAGCTGGCGCGGCGATGCTCCAGATGCCCTTCCTCATGCACCCGCAGCATATATTTGGCCATTGTCGGCACTACGGTGCGCGAGAGAAAATATGAGGCCAGCATGGCGAAGACAACCGCTTCGGCCAGCGGCACGAAAAGATAGCGCGCAACTCCGCCCAGAAAAAACATGGGCACGAAGACAATACAAATCGACAGC
>DAHXNK010000089.1 GCA_027365415.1 Acidobacteriaceae bacterium | reverse complement strand
GACGCCAAGGCTGGTCGTGAGCTGCTGGCGGGCCTGGGGCCGCTGCACGCGCCGCTGCATCTGATTATGGACCGCGCCTGCGAGGACAACGAGACCCGGCAACTGGCCTTGGATTTCGGCTTTATTCCGGTAGTGCCGCCCTAGTGCAACCGTCTGGAACCATGTCAGTACGACAAAGCCATACACCGCAAACGCAATGAAATCGAGCGGCTCTTCCGGCGGCTCAAAGGCTTCCGCGCATCTTCTCCCGCTTCGATAAACTCGATGTCGTCTTCCTTGCTTTCGTCCACTTCGCTCTCATCGTCGAAGCCCTTAGATAGTGTTAACACGCCCTAGGAGCGCGAGGATGCACGCGCTAAACCACTTTCACGGATAGCGTAGTGTTTGGGTGCCCCATCCTAGCGAAGCTAGGGTGGGAAAGAACGATGCCCCAACATAATAACAGTGAAATTGCGCTAAACCGGCAAGGATGCAGAAGTAAGCCAACTGCCCAGTACGCTGGCGACGGCGATGGCGGCTGTTTCAGCGCGCAGGATTCGTGGCCCCAGGCTAGCCGCTGTCCAGCTATGATTTGAGAACAGCAGTATCTCTGCATCCGACCATCCGCCCTCGGGACCAATCGCAGCATAAAAATTTCTCTCCGCAGTCGCTCCATGCTGATTGGGAAATGCTCCCTCCAGGCAGCGACGCAATGACTGAGTATGTTCGCGCTCGGAGAGCAGCAGTCGCGCGGTTGACGGACTTTTCTCCCCCTCTGTGATGCATTGCGCCAGATGCGTGGGGGCGGATATCTCTGGAATGTCGCTGCGTCGGGACTGCTGTGCAGACTCGCGCGCAATCTTGCGCCAGCGCTCCACACGTTTTTCTGCCGCCTGCGCCAAATGCTTTTCACTGCGCTGCGCGACCAGAGGGATGATTCGTGCGACTCCAAGCTCAGTCAGTTTTTCCATCGCCCACTCCATCCGCTCGAAGCGCACGATGCTCAGCAAAATCACGAGCGGTAAAGCGTCCGATGATTCGATTGCCTCATGGAGAGAAAATTCGATCCGGTCTTCGGCGACGCGCTCTATCACTCCGCGTCGCACTTCGTTTCCGGCAACGATGTCGAATTCCTGTCCGACTTGGGCGCGCAGTACCCGCGCCAGGTGTGCGGCCTGCGCATCTACCAAGGCGGCAGAGGCCTCATTCCATTGGTCGGCAATCCAGCGTCTGCGAGTCATCACTTGCCTGAGCTTAGCCTAGATGTGCCGGTGGTGGAAACCTGCGCGCTGTTTTTTATGTGGCAAAAATTGTGTCTGCCAAACAGAAGAGGGAGCGCCGGAGCGTTCCCTCTTCTGTTTGCCTTTTGGGTTGAGGTTACTTTTTCTTGGTGGTTTTCTTGACGGCTTTCTTAACGGCTTTCTTCGCTACTTTTTTAGTTGCCATGTGAACTATTCTCCCTTTCGATGTGACATCGAGTACTGCGGTATTGCATCGCAGTTACACGAAGGTATAGTTTTGTAAAAAATCAATGTCAAGAAAAAAATGAATTTTGTGCATGACTTTTTTTGTGAGCGTCGAGCAGAAGAAAAATTTTCTTCCGCGCATCTCATGTTTTTTCGATCATAGTCGAGAGAAAATTTGAGATCAGTTTCAAGAAAATGCGCTCCCGCTTCGAGCCAATCCATGCCATTGCGCCGTATACTTTCCAGTTTGCCGAATCGTTTTGTGGTCTGTGGAGGAACGTCGTATGGAAGATGTGGTGGTCGTTGCTGGAGTTCGCACTCCAGTCGGAAAGTTTCTGGGTTCGCTGGCAGATTTCTCTGCGCCGCAATTGGGCGCGCTAGTGGTGCGCGAAGTTGTGAAGCGCGCTGGGATTGATCCAGCACTGGTGGATGAATGCATTATGGGCAACGTGGTTTCCGCAGGGCTGGGCCAGAATCCGGCGCGACAGGCGGCGATCTACGGCGGCCTGTCCGCGGAGGTCAGTGCCCTGACGATCAACAAGGTCTGCGGGTCGAGCCTTAAGGCCGTGGCGCTGGCCGCGCAGGCTATCCAGACCGGCAATGCGGAGATCGTCGTTGCCGGTGGCATGGAGTCGATGAGCAACACTCCCTATCTGCTGCCGCAAGGGCGCAAGGGCTTTCGCATGGGCGACAGCAAGGCCGTTGACAGCATGGTCAACGATGGCCTCTGGGACATTTACAACAACTACCACATGGGAATGACAGGCGAGAACGTCGCCGAGAAGTACGGCATCACTCGTGAAGAGCAGGACGCGTATGCGCTGGACTCCCACCGCAAGGCGGCAGCGGCGCAGAAGGAAGGCCGCTTCGAGTCACAGATTTTTCCTGTCGAACTGCCAGCGAAGAAGAAAGGCGAAGCGACCACGCTTTTCGTTCATGATGAGTCCGTCCGCGAGGATGCGAGCCTGGAATCTTTGCGCGCCTTGAAGCCAGCATTCAAGAAAGATGGAACAGTCACGGCGGGCAATGCGCCAGGCGTCAACGACGGCGCTGCGGCGCTGCTGGTGATGTCGGCCAAGAAGGCAGCTGCTCTTGGGCTGAGGCCCATGGTGCACATTCGTGCGCAGGCCAGCAGTGGCGTGGAGCCGAAGTGGGTGATGATGGCCCCCGTCACCGGCATTCGCAAGGTATTGGAAAAAGCAGGCTGGCAGCGCGATGAGGTGGACCTGTATGAACTGAACGAGGCTTTCGCGGTGCAGGCGCTTGGCGTCACGCGCGAACTGGGACTCGACCTGAGCAGGGTGAACGTGAATGGCGGCGCGGTCGCGATTGGACACCCCATCGGTGCGAGCGGAGCGCGCGTGCTGGTCACGCTGATCTATGAAATGATGCGTCGCGATGTAAAGAAGGGCGTCGCCGCTTTGTGTCTCGGCGGCGGCAACTCGGTCGCTATGGCCATCGAAAGATAAAAAATGTGTCTGTCGTTCACGATGTAACATCGTCTGAAAGCATGAACTCCAAAGAGCGCTTCACCACACGCGTCGAGTTATACAAGAAATTTCGCCCGCATTATCCCGCTGCGCTGCTCACGCTGCTTCGCCAGGAATGCGGACTGACGCCGACCTCCGTCATTGCAGACATTGGCGCTGGCACCGGCATATTGGCGGAGCTTTTTCTGCAGCACGGCAATCCGGTAGTCGCCGTCGAGCCGAATGCGGCCATGCGTGCTGCGTGCGCGGAACTTACCGCGACACATCCCAAATTGCAATGTATCGATGGCTCTGCCGAATCGACGGGCCTGGCCGAAGCGTCGATCGATTTCGTTACTGTGGGACAGGCGCTGCACTGGTTCGATCGGCGTCGCGCCCGGCAGGAGTTCGCCAGAATTTTACGCCCCCATCGCAATGCGGTCGTCCTGACAAACGAACGTCACATCGGACCGGAGCCATTCTTCGTGGCCTATGAACAGTTGTTGCGCGAACATGGCATCGACTATCAACGCGTGAAGGCAACATATCCTTCCATCAGCGATGCGCTGGAATTTTTCGCGCCCGCAAAGATGCACATGGCCATCTTTCCAAACCATCAAGACTTTGATTTTCAAGGTCTATTGGGTCGCACGCTGTCATCTTCTTACATGCCGCAGCCTGGCCATCCAGGGTATGACGCCATGCACACGGCGCTGACGCAGATCTTCGAGCACCATCAAAACCAGGGCAAGGTCAGGATGACGTACGATTGCCGCGTCGCCTACGGACAGCTCAATTGAATTTAAGCAAGGGCGTGATCAGCACTCGATGATATTCAGCGCCAGGCCAGCCTGCGAGGTTTCCTTGTAGCGCGCCTGCATATCGAGGCCGGTCAGGTACATGGTGCGGATCACCTGGTCGAGCGAGACCTTGTGTTCGCCGGTCTCATTCATCGCGATGCGGCAGGCGTTCACCGCCTTCACCGCGCCCATGGCGTTGCGCTCGATGCAGGGAATCTGCACCAGTCCGCCAATGGGATC
Source organism: Acidobacteriaceae bacterium (assembly GCA_027365415.1). Classification (GTDB taxonomy): domain Bacteria; phylum Acidobacteriota; class Terriglobia; order Terriglobales; family Acidobacteriaceae; genus JAJZIJ01. The sequence goes on along the minus strand of DAHXNK010000089.1, from coordinate 2,685 downwards.
GCAGGTCATGCCGAGGTTGTGTTCCATGCCAATTTCAGCAGCGTGCTCGACCTCATGATTATTTCCTTCCATCGCTGCGACCAGTCCTCCGGCGGCCATGGAGCAGGCAACACCCACCTCGCCCTGGCAGCCGACTTCAGCCCCGGAGATGGACGCATTTTCCTTGTAAAGCACGCCGATGGCGGCTGCCGTCAGGAAGTACCGAAGGATGCCTTCGTCGTCTGCGCCGGGAACGAAGCTGCGGTAGTAATGCGCGACGGCAGGGACCACTCCTGCCGCGCCATTGGTGGGCGCGGTGACGACGCGACCGCCCGCAGCGTTTTCTTCGTTCACAGCAATGGCGTAGAGCGTCAACCAGTCCATCGCAGCCAGCGGGTCGCCAGATTTTTTCTGAAGCAGCCTGGCACGCATCTCTGGCGCGCGACGGCGTACGTTCAATCCACCGGGTAGCGTGCCTTCCGTCGTCAAGCCGCGCTCAGTGCAAACCTGCATAGTGCGCCAGATGCGATGCACTCCGGTGCGCACCTCGTCTTCGCTGCGCGTCGCTGCTTCATTCGCCAGCATCAGTTGCCAGATACGCAGGCGATGCCGCTCGGCGATCTCCAATAACTGCGCTGCACTGCGAAAGGGATAAGGAATCGTCGTCGATTCTGTTGCAGCAACGTCTTCTCCTTCGGCGCGTATAAAACCGCCACCGATGGAATAAAAAATCTTCTGCTGGAGCAGGGAGCCGTCCGCAGAACAGGCAGAGTAGCGCATCCCATTGGAATGGTCGGGCAGCATTTCTGTTCGACGCCACAGCAGGTCCTGTGCCTCATGGAACGCGACGGTATGTTTGCCGAGCAGCGCGATCTTTTGTTCTTCGCGCACCTTGAACAGGATTCCATCCACCGCCGCTGGGTCGATCTTGTCCGGCTGTTCGCCGAGCAGTCCAAGAAGAATGGCGCGGTCTGTGCCGTGTCCGTGTCCGGTCAACGCCAGTGAGCCATAGAGTTCGACTGTGACCCGCGATGACCTGTCCAGCATCCCGGCAGCATCCAGTTCCACGCAGAAGCGACGCGCAGCACGCATGGGCCCTACAGTGTGGGAACTGGAAGGGCCAATCCCAATTTTGAATAGATCGAAGAGGCTTGTCATAAGGAGGAAGATTCGAGGTCGCTTTTAGTCACTCTCGATCTTACTCGTTCGGGGCCGCAAATTTCAGTACACCAAAGTGGGCGGGCTGGTGGAAGGACTTGTTGGCCGCACCAAGAGGACTCCAGCCAAGTGGCTGCCGGGCGTGGTCTTGTCCCACGTCTTCCATGCGGTAGAAATTGATGCGCCACTCGGTGTGTGGGTCGATCTTCTGTACACCCATGGGCCGGACTGGAATACGTATTTCTACCGTCCAGACATGCTGTTTCTCATCGATGACGGCGACGTGTTGAAAACCCGAATTCCATTGTGCATTGTGTACCGGTGTGCCGGTCAGGTCCAATTCGAGATCGACCCACTGGTTGTTGGGTGCTACCTCAAACTCGTAATAATGCAGCTCTCGCTCCGGCTGCGGATTGATAAAGGCTTCCACCACGTCGCGGTCCCAAAGCTCCCAACGTTCGATGTTTGGATCTTCTCCCGTAAACGTGTTCACTGTGCGATATTTCGCCCAGAACGCGAGATACAAATAATCCGGCGTCCAAAGGCTGGCGACGATGGTCTCCAGTCCGGGATGGTGAGTTCCAAGAAATGGGTCCTGGTCGAACTCGACTTTGTTGGCTGACTGCCATACAGGTTTCTGCAGGTTGCCGTCCGGAACAAAATCCCTGGGTGTGAACTGCGATGTAAAAACCATCTTTTCTGCACGCACAGCAGCGTCCACAGGGGCCTCCGATTCAGTTATTGGCAGGTGATTTTCGTGGTAGATTGCTGGCTTGTCATTCTGCCCACGCGCAAGGGTCGCGCGGATAGATGCCGTGCCAGCGATGCCCACAAGGACGGTCGTACAGAGGAACAGACAGCGATGGATTGAAAACGACACGATGTCAGTACCCGTACAGATACTTTATCAAGGGAAGAACTCCATAGAAAAAATCAATGCGGCGAACGCTCCTCCGAGCGATAAATGCGAGCGCAGGGCTGACCTGTACTGCAGATCAGGAAAAGCAATTGCAGGTGTTGTGGATGCTTCCGCACCGCATCGGCCACTGGATCGTCATCCAGCGCAACGATAAAGTCGGCAGCGGACGCAGGGGCCAGCAGTGCTCCGCTCCACAGCTTGTAGTCGCCCTCGTTGACTGTCTGACGCAAGGGAAATCCTATCTGCTGCAGCGCACCAATGTGCGCGGAGGTGTACATCATCAGCGTAGATTGGGGAGGAAGAAGCATGAGTCTGCTGGCAAGTGCCCGCTCGAAGGGCATACGCGTCGCCGCATTGGCCTTCGCTTCCTGCAGGACCAGCGGCGTTGTGTGCAGCAGCCATGCATTGCTGGCGGCGATGAGCAGTACAGCGAATGCGATAACAGAGCGTCTCCACTGGGGGCGTTTCTGCGCGACGGCCATCACGGCAAACGCAGGGAACAGCGCCAGTGCGGGCAGCATCTCCATGCCATAGCGTGTGTTGTAAAAGGCGTGCGGCCACCATGCAGGAAGAAAGATCGGGACAGCTCCGTAAGCCACAGAGTAGGCATAGAACGGGACCGGCATCCA
>DAHXNK010000088.1 GCA_027365415.1 Acidobacteriaceae bacterium | reverse complement strand
GGTCTCCCAGAACCAGCCAGTCCGAAGGGTCGCCAAACGGCGTGCTGATCTGCTCTTCACGTACGTTTGTCAGTCCAGGCATGGTATACAGACCGCTGCCCCCAATGATGCCAATCTCTGCGTGATGCATAGCGTTCCCTCCGACTCAATCTATCCATGACATGCAAGCACGCATCCAACGAAGGTGGCCTGCAAGGTTTTCCTAACGCGCAAGGAAAACTCGTCCTAGTATATCCGGCCAAGGGGTGCGGGTTAGGGAATGCGCGTGGCTGTCAACGGAATACCTGCCTTGTACAGAAATTGGCGCAGACTGGAACTCAACTCCACCGAAGGCTGCACGTTGACGGCAACCGCGTTCTGAGCGCTATTGGCAACACTGCCCATCATCACAAACTCCAGCTTGCGGGCCAGCGGCATAGGAAAGCTTTCGCTGATGAAAACTGTTTTGCCAGAAACCACAATCAGCACCGGCCCCTCGGGGGTGTCCCATATTCGCTCCCGCAAAGAGTCATGATTTCCCTGCACGACGGACGCTCTTGGAATCGCGTGGTCATACTTGCGGCCTATCTCCGCTGCGTAGATATCGGCAAAGCCCTGCGCTGCCTCCGGCGTAGCCCAACGCGAAAGATACAGCAGCCCCAGCGATGCCGTGGATGTCTTCGCTGCCTCTGTTCTGGCCTTCCGACTCTGCGCTGCGTAGTAGATGCCCCCGCGCCAGGCTGGGGCCAGCGCGGCTGCTGCCTGCTGACCGCCGAAGAGTGCCGTCAGAATTCGCACGTCTAACTCGCCCATCACGCCAATGTCATACGGCTTGTACTCTGGCCTAATCAGGCCATGAATATCTGGCATGGTGAGCAGCGGAACCTTGGCATGGTTCAAATAGGCTTGTGGATTCAAGATTTCGTAGGTGGAGGAAGGGGGACGATCCAGCGTCCCCGCAAACGCTGCATCCTTTCCCTTGGCCCGCAAGACGGCGGTAATGAAATCCAGCCCTTCGCGATAGGGAAAGATCAGCGATTGCTGCAATAACAAGGGCGCGCGCGCCATTACTGGGGAGTCGGTATTGTCGCTCATGGCCTGCTTCATCGCATGAACCAAATCCGGGGCCGTCAACAGGTTTTTCCCTGTGGGCGCAAGCGCGTAGTCGATAAAGACGGCCATTGCCTGTCCCTCCAGCACGGCATCGCGCACGGTATCGTTTTCATCTTTGGCGAGATGTTCGTTGTCCTGAGCCACATTCTTCGCGGTTTTGTCTTCGTCCGCTTGTTCCCATTTCTCCAGACTCACATGCTGATCTTGCAAGGCGTGCGTCAACTCGTGCGCCAGCACGGGTTTTTGCGCCTCTGGCTCAATCCAGTCCAGCAGGTTTACGGTCTTCGTTTTGTCATCGTAGTATCCGGCAATCTGCTCGCGCAGTAGCTGGATGAGAAACGGCTCCAGATGAAAATCGCGATCCAGCAAGCCGAATTTTTTTAGTACTAGCTCGGATTGCTGCAAGCGCTGCGTCTCGCGATCCTTCCGCAATTGGCCGGTCAGATACTGCACCACCTGATCGCGTGTCACCAGGCGAGGCGTGATCGTGTGGCGGATGGGATACCCCGTGTCGTTGCTGTCGAATTGCAGAATCGTATCGACGGAGCGGAACAGTTCCTTCGCCTGGGCGGGTGTAATGCGCGTATCCGTGCTGGTCGTTGGTGGAGTTCCGCTGGGCGCAATCGGCGGAGGCGCAGCGTTGCCCGTGGTTTGTGCCGCCAGACTTTGCGCAGCCATATACGGAAGGAGAAATCCAACAAATGCAAGGTGTACGACGAACCTGCAACGCCGCTTTGTATCGAGATGTACTCTGAACATCCAAAACCCCATGTGCTTGCAGTGCTCGCTGCTGCGCAATGTTCGCTGCCGAAAGACAGACAGCAGAAAGCTATAATCACAGTGTACGTTGCTCCTTAGGATGCGCATGAATCAACCCGCCCAAGCCGCTTCCATGTTCTCCAGTCCAGCGCAGGAGCTGCGCGCGCTGCTCTCCACTGCGGGGGGCTACGACCGGGGTCGGCGCGCGCTGCTTGTCTGCACGGGAGAAGATCGCGTCCGCTGGTTGAATGGCATGGTCACGAATCATGTGGGCGCTCTCGCGCAGGATTATGGCTGCTATGCCTTCGTATTGAACGCGCAGGGGCGCATTCAGGGCGACCTGAATATTTACCAGCGTGGGAATGAATTCTGGCTGGACACCGATATCGCCCAGGTCGCGACGCTCACGGCATTTCTGGAGCACTACATCATCATGGACGATGTTGCGCTCGCGCCCTTACCAACCACGACCTGTTTGGGAATCGCTGGCCCCCACGCTGCCGCTACGCTGATGCAGCTCGGCCTCGACACAGCCGGCATGGAGCCATTGCAGATGCGCGCGCGCGACTGGCGCGGAAATACCTGTACGCTCATCGCCGCGCACAGTCCAATCACACCTCGCTATGAACTCTGGCTGGCGCAGGATCAGGCGCAACCGCTCCGGCAGGCGTTGTTGGATGCAGGAGTCATCCCTTGCGGCGCCCACGCCATCGAGCAGCTTCGCATTCTGGAAGGCACGCCCGCCTATGGAACGGATATCACTGCTCGCGACCTGCCGCAGGAGACAGCCCAGACGCGCGCGCTGCACTTTGCCAAAGGCTGCTATTTGGGACAGGAGATCGTCGAGCGCATTCGTTCGCGTGGCAACGTCCACCGAACGTTTTCTGGATTTGTGCTTGGCTCCGATTTCGCGGCAGAAGCGATCTCGTCGACAGAAAAAGCCGCGCTTTTGTCTGAAAATCAACCTGTCGGCGATATCACCAGTGCCGCCAACATCACGCTGCCTGATGGTCGAAAAGAAGTTTTTGCGTTGGGCTATATTCGCCGGGAAGCGCTCGACAGAAAATCCGAGTTACGTTGTAACGGCTCGATAGCCACTGCGTCGGCGCTGCCATTTCTCTGGGAAAAGAGTCCTGCCACTCCGTCGGCGCAGGCATCATAAACAGGCATACATTTTTAGAAAGCAGGATGGATCCATGAAAGAAAAAGAACCAGAGTTCACCGTGATTGACCGCCGCAAATTTACCAGCGAAGGCGATGCGCGCCCCAACACCGCCGAGGACGCGGCGGCCCACGACGAGCGGTGGAAGCAGACAGCGCAAGCGCCTGCTGTATCGCCCGCAGCAAGCGGCATTCATGCCGTGCAGCAAACCACCACGACTGCAGCAGCCGAACCTTCCAAAGAAGAACCCCCAGCGCTCGAAGGCCCCACCGCCGAGGAGTCAGCGCAGTCCCAGGTTGCCTACTCTGAGACCACGCGGCAAATGGATGAAATTTTGCGCGACAAATTGCCGGGCGGCGCGAAGAGCGCAAATGTAGGATTTGAGCATGTCATCCAGTCGCTCTATATGACGGCGGTGATGCACCTTGGTGCAGGCACGCCGCAGGGAGAAAAGGCTCGCATTGACCTGATGGGCGCGCGCCAGACTATCGACATGTTGGAGGTTCTGGCCAAAAAGACCGCTGGAAATCTAAATGAAAACGAAAAGATCATGATGGACAACGCATTGTTCGAGGCGCGAATGATGTTCCTCGAAATCACCAACGCCATTGCGCGCAACGCCGCGCAACAGACGGCGCATCCGTTGGATCCCAAGGGCCTGGATCCCCGGAGCAAACTAGATCCCAGGGGCAGGCGTTGAATCTTCCTCGGCGGCCATGATCGATCCCGTGCCGTCTCCACTCCACGAGCAACCAGATGGACTCGACGATGAATGCAGCCATGATGAATGCAACCATCCTGATGCTCGGCAGCGGCACCTCGATGGGCGTGCCCACGCTTGGCTGTAAATGTCGCGTCTGCACCTCGTCTGACCCACGCGACAATCGCACGCGTCCGTCCATCGCGATTCTCTACGGAGAACGCTGCGTGCTCATTGATTCTGGGCCGGACTTCCGCCAGCAGGCGCTGCGCGAGGGGATCGGCCATCTGGATGCCGTGTTCTACACGCACCCGCACGCCGACCACATTCTTGGCCTCGACGATTTGCGTCCGCTCAGTTTTCAAGACAAGGAGAAAATTCCTCTCCATGCAGATGCGGCCACGGCTGCCGTGCTGGAGCGCATGTTTGAATACACGTTTTCCGACAGCAATAAATATCCATTCAAGGCGCGAGTCTCGTTGCAACCGCTGGCCGACGTAACCCACCTCTTCGGCATCGACTTTCGGCGCGTTCCGCTGCTGCATGGTGAGATGCAGACCGCAGGCTTTCGCTTCGGCTCTGCCGCCTACCTTACAGACATGAGCGACATCCCTGAATCCAGCTTTTCCTTGTTGGAAAATCTCGATGTGCTCATTCTGGATGCGCTCCGCCTGACTCCGCATCCCAGCCACTCCCATGTGGAGCAATCGCTGAAGTTCGTCGAGAGAATTCGTCCGAAGCAAGCGTACTTCACCCACATGTCGCATGAAATTCTCCATGCAGAGGTCGAGCAGACGCTGCCACCATCCGTGCGTCTGGCGTATGACGGGCTGCGCATTCCCTTTGCAGGCGCGCCATGCTGATCTTCCGTTCGTTGCAGGATGTTCCGCCGGACTTTGGCCCCTCGCTCGTCACCATTGGCAACTTTGACGGCGTGCATCGCGGCCACAGATGCGTGCTGGCAGAACTGGCGCAGCGCGCGCGGCAATGCAAAGCGCGCTCCATCGCCGTTACCTTTGAGCCGCATCCGGTGCGCGTGTTGCGCCCGCAGCAGCCGTTGACTCTCATCACCCCGTTGGAACAAAAACTAAAATTGCTGCAAACCCTGGGGATCGACCCCGGCCTTGACGCCGTGCTGGTGCTGCCCTTTACGCAGGCGCTCTCGCAGCTCTCCGCGCAGGAGTTTGCGCAGGCTGTTATCCGCGACGCGCTCCATGCCATTGAAGTCCACGAGGGAGAGAATTTTCGTTTTGGCCAGGATGCGCGCGCAGGCGTGGATACGTTAGCCAGCCTAGGAGCGGGTCTGGGCTTTACCGTACACGCGCATCCGGCCCAGATGTGGCGCGGCCAACCCATCTCCAGCAGCCGGATTCGCGCCGCGATTGAACAAGGAGACATGCGCGGCACGCGACAATTGCTGGGGCGGCCCTTCGCGATTCAATCCACGCCCGCGCCGGGTCGCGGCTACGGTGCGCGATACACCGTTCCCACCATCAATCTGGCCGCATATCGGGAACTCCTGCCAGCGAACGGAGTTTACCTGACCTGCGTGCAGGTGGGGGGTGAGCGTTTTGAAGCGGTCACGAACGTCGGCAATCGGCCCACCTTTGGCGCAAATTCCTTTGCCGTGGAAAGCCACTTGCTTCGCTTTCATCCCATTGCTCTCGACGAAACCACGCCGCTCACGCTGCATTTTCTTGATCGCATTCGGACAGAGATGCGCTGGCCCTCCCCCGATGCGCTCAAGGCGCAAATCACGCTGGATGTGGCCCATGCGCGCCATTATTTCGGCCTGTGGAAGACGCTGCGCAACCCATCGCCGCAACGCGCATAGCTCCTGATGTCGGGCTGTCGTTAGCTCTGTGGGTTGTGGGTTGAATCAAGGCCGAAACAGGAGAAACGCTTTACGGCCCGCTCCACGACTTCGGAGCTGACAGGTTTGGTAAGGTAGTCATCCATGCCAGCGCCCATAAAGCGCTCACGATCCCCGGTCATAGCGAAGGCGGTCATAGCGATGATCGGGATGTGCTCCCCGGTCTGCTTCGCTTTCTCTTGTTCGCGGATGAGGACGGTTGCCGCGTCGCCGTCCATCTCTGGCATTTGCACATCCATGAAAATCATGTCTAAATTTCCGTTATTCCATCGATCCAGCGCCTCCCGGCCATTCCGCGCCACTTCCACCTCATGACCCATCTTTTTCAGTAAGGCTGATGCCAGCTTTTGATTGATGATGTTGTCTTCCGCAACAAGAATGCGTAGCGCGCGGCCCTGCCTTGCCGGGGATGTCGATTGCGCGTGTGCTACTGGCCGCATCGCTTGCATGCCCAATCCCATGCGAATCGTCTCCTGCAACTCCGCCGGGCGGATGGGCTTGATGATGTAGGTGTTAACGCCGAGGCTGCGGCAACGCGCAATGCTGGAGAGTTGATCGCAGGAGGTCAGCATCATAATAATGACACCCTGTAGCCTGGGATCGGCCTTGATTTTTTCAATCACCTCCAACCCATCCATGCCGGGCATCTGCTCGTCGAGCAAGATAAGCCGATAGGGTTGGCCGCGTTCGACGGCGTTGACCAGTTCCTGCAAGCCCGCTGGCCCGGAGGACACGCCTGTGGGCAACATTCCCCAGTACCGCGTCATCTCCAGAAGGATGCGGCGATTCGTCGCATTGTCGTCAATGATGAGCGTCGAGATGCCATGCAGATCGTCCAATCTGGCTGTGGGCTGAGCTTCCTGCTCCGGCTGTGGCGGAGCTTCTTCCAGCGATGCAGTAAAGGAAACCGTGGAACCCGCTCCACAAATGCTGTCGATCCAGATTCGTCCGCCCATGTGTTGCACGATGCGCTGCGAGATAGCGAGGCCGAGACCCGTTCCTCCATACTGGCGCGTGGTGGAAGTATCGGCCTGCTCGAATGCCTGAAAAACGCGCTGCTGATTCTCCGGGGAGATCCCGATGCCGGTATCGCGGACGGAGAAGCAGAGTGTATGTCGATTGCCGTCTCTGGACTCGGTGCGCGCCGCGACAACAACTTCGCCGAACTC
>DAHXNK010000087.1 GCA_027365415.1 Acidobacteriaceae bacterium | reverse complement strand
CGAAATGAATTTGAAAACCTGTATAGCGACCTGAGCCAGCTTGCATCTGTGCAAGAGAACTGGAACTCCTATGGATCACCTGCTCCAACTGAGCCATCCATAGAGAAAGCTAGAAGCATACTCAGTGCGCTCGAATCGGCGCAACTGGTGCCGAGTAAAGTCATGCCCTCAGCCGAAGGCGGCGTTGCATTTGTTTTCATGTCCCAAACGGAGAATCGCGCTGTTCTTGAAAGCTTAAACAGCATGGAATCTTTCATCCTGCTCTATGACAGAAACGGCAATTCGAAAACACTAGACTGGGACGACTCGGCTTCTCATAGAAGCAATTTGCTCGATAGGCTTAAAGATCACCTCAAGGGTGCGAATCTTGCCACTTCATGAAAATGAAGTCGACATACATGCAGGATTCGAGCCGCAGGAACTACTCTATAGACGGGTGTCTATGGGCGAATTGGTTAATGGAGAGCTTACCGCTGCATCCATTAGTGTTCATTACGATGGGCCGACAGTAGAACACTCCCCATCGGTTTTGCGTGGAAAGTTTTCGACTCCGCTCGACGTACTTCATCAAGACTGTTCAGCAGGTCGAGATGTCTCTGCATACGAGGCTTATTCTATTCAAGTGCAGGAGCTACCTGTGCACGTCCCTTCTGGAGATGGACAGTTCTACAATTTCTTTCCAGTGCATATTCCAAAACCAGATTGCGGCGCACACTCTGTCGTTGCTTGCTGTTTAGCTGACGATCCCAGTAAGACTTTTAAAAAACCTAGCCGGACTGCTCGCAATACTCTGCGTGTGCAACTTGTAACAAAATTAAAGCACGTCAAGAAAGACTCGCAATGATTCAACAAGTCCATTGAATGACCTGTCGAATCATTATTCAGTCTGGGTGTGTGGAATAGGAACTCCGCACCTACAGCTTCTGTTGCCGCTGCACCTCGCGCACGCCGGAGAGACGACGCAGGCTGTTGACCAGCCGATTCAAATGGCGCAGGTCGAAGGCATCCACGATAAATTCCACAATCGCCTCGGCCCCCGTACCCGCCTTGGTATCCACGCCGCGAATGTTCGTTCCATCGTCGGAGATGGTGGCGGTCAACTCCTTCAGCATTCCAGCGCGATCATCGCAGAAGACCGTCAGCTTGACGGCATAGGTGGCGCGATGGCCAGCGATGTCTGCCTCCGGTAGATGCGCCCACTCGACAGAGATGCGCCGATCGGCCTCATACAGCAGGTTCTGCACATTCGGGCAATTCCGCGCATGAACCGCGACACCCTTACCGCGCGTGACATAACCAATAATCTCCTCGCCGCGAATGGGATTGCAGCAGCGCGCGCGATAGACCAGCAGCTCGTCGTGACCTTCGACGGTAAGAGAATCCGCGCCCTTGCTGAAGTAGACGCGCTTGACCGCATCCGACATGGAGGAGATCGCCGTCTCCGGCCCGACCGGAGGAGCCGTGACTCCGGGAGCCAGCTTATTCAGCGTTTGCCGCGCTGAGTATTTTCCGAAGCCAATGCCCGCCATCAGATCGAGCGTGTTGCCTAGGCCGTATTCGTTGGCCACCTTCACGTAATCCGCATCATGGAATTGCGTTAGCGAGACTTTATACTTGCGCGCCTCGCGCTCCAGCAGCTTGCGACCAATCTCAATGGCGCGTTCGCGCTGATGCTCATTCAGCCAATGTTTGATCTTGTTGCGCGCGCGGCTACTCTTAGCAAAATTGAGCCAGTCGCGGCTGGGCGTGTGTCCATTCTGCGTGGTGACTTCGACGATGTCGCCATTGCGCAGTCGCGTCTTCAACGGCACCATGCGGCCATTTACTTTGGCTCCGGTGCAAGTGTTGCCCACCTCAGTGTGGATGGAATAGGCAAAGTCGATGGGGCTGGCATCCTTGGGCAGCACGACCACTTTGCCCTTCGGCGTAAAGGTGTAGACCTCTTCCGGGTACAGATCAATCTTGAGCGTGGAGAGAAACTCGTTGGGATCGGTCATCTCCCGCTGCCATTCGACGATCTGGCGCACCCAGGCCAAACGCTGCTCGTCCTTGGCGCTGACGGGTGAGCCGCCCGCCTTGTACTTCCAGTGCGCGGCGATGCCCTCCTCTGCCGTGCGGTGCATCTCATCGGTGCGAATCTGCACTTCAAATTGATGGCCGCCATCGGCCATGACCGTGGTGTGCAGCGATTGATAGAGATTGGGTCGCGGCATGGCAATGAAATCTTTGATGCGACCCGGAACCGGACGCCAGATGCTATGGATCAGGCCAAAGACGGCGTAACAATCCTGCACGCTGCTGGTGATGACGCGCACGGCCAGCAGGTCATAGACCTGATCGACCGTAATGCGCTGATGTTGCAACTTTAGATAAATGGAGTACAGTCGCTTGATGCGCCACTCGACGCGCGCGGTAATGCTGTGTTCCTTGAGGCGCTCCTGCAAGGCGTCCTCAATCCCACGCAAAAATTTCTCGCCCTCCTGTCGGCGCGCTTCGACGGCGGAGCGAACCTGCTCATACGCAAAGGGATCGACATAGCGAAAGGAGAGATCTTCCAGCTCGCCGCGCATTTTGCCCATGCCCAAGCGATGGGCCAGCGGCGCGTAAATATCCAGCGTCTCGCGCGCGATGGACTCCTGCCGATCTAGCGGAAGATGCTCCAGCGTGCGCATATTGTGCAGTCGATCCGCCAGCTTGATGAGCACGACGCGCACATCTGTCACCATCGCCAGCAGCATCTTGCGAACATTCTCCGCCTGGCGATCCTCGCGATTGGCAAATTGAATCTTGTCGATATTCGTGACGCCGTTGACGATGTGCGCCACCTGCTCGCCAAAACTGGTGGCAATCTCCTGCGGTGTCACCGGCGTGTCTTCCACAGCATCATGCAGCAGCCCTGCGGCAATGGCGGTGGAATCCATGCGAATCTCCGCCAACACCTGCGCCACTTCCAGAGGATGCAGCACGTATGGCTCCCCAGAGGCGCGCAGTTGACCGCTGTGATGCTTCAGGGAAAATTCGTAGGCGCGTTCGATGAGAGAAAGATCATCCTGGGGACGATTGGCGCGCACGGTGGCCAGCAGCCTTTGGAATTTCTCCGCGAGGAGATCGTTTCCCGCATCGGGCGAGGCAGGAGCTGGACGCAACGTGACCATAATTGATTATAGGATTGACGCTTCGCAATGCCAGAGATATCGAAACTCTGTGGCGAAAACATCTGCCCAAGTCGGGATTGTGCAGAGATTCCGCTAGTGGCGAAAGTGCCGCATTCCGGTCAAGACCATTGCCACGCCCAGCCGATCCGCTGCAGCAATCACCTCGGCATCGCGCACCGAGCCACCGGGTTGCACCACCGCCGTCGCGCCTGCCTGCACCACCGTCTCCAGCCCATCGGGAAATGGGAAGAAGGCATCCGAGGCCGCCACGCAATCGGTGAGCGGCAGCACGGCTTTCATCGCGCCAAATTTTGCTGCATCCACACGGCTCATCTGTCCAGCGCCAATGCCCAGCGTCTGCCCAGCGCGCGCATAGACGATGGCATTGGATTTAACGTGCTTGCAGACGCGCCAGGCAAAGTGTAGCGCATGGAGTTCAGCCTCCGTGGGCGTACGCTTCGTCACGGTTTTCAACTCCTGCGCCGTCACCTTGCCACGATCCACATCCTGCAACAGCAGGCCGCCGGAGATTTGCTTCACCATGCGCGTGGTCTGCGAGGGAAGCGCCTGCACCAAGCGCAGATTTTTCTTCGCGGCAAAGATCGCCTTGGCCTCTGCGGTGTAGCTGGGCGCGACGACGGCCTCCACAAAGAGCTTAGCCATCTCCGCAGCAACCGGGCCATCCACTTCGCGATTGACGCCGATGACCGCTCCATAAGCGGAGAGAGGATCAGCGGCCAGCGCCTTCGGATATGCCTCCAGCACGGTACTTCCCGTGGCTACTCCGCAAGGATTGGTGTGCTTGATGATGGCCACGGCGGGCTGGTCGAACTCGTGAACAAGCTCCCAGCAAGCATCCAGATCGACTAAGTTGTTGTAACTCAGCTCCTTGCCTTGGAATTGCTGCAAGCCTGCAATGCCTGTGCCACTGCCATCACCGTAGAGGGCTGCTCGTTGGTGGGGATTTTCTCCATACCGCAACGACATTGTCTGCGGATAGGCCAGTCGCAGCGTGGCTGGAAACGGCGCTTCCGCTGGCGCGGGAAGAGAGATGGCCGCGTCTTCTTCCGTCAATTCTGGAATCGCGTCCAGCGCGTTGGCGATGCCCATGTCATACGCCGCTGTCAGCGCAAAGGCCTGCTTGGCCAGCCGCCAGCGCGTGGCGCGGCTCAGCTTTCCCTGGTTGGACTGCAACTCTTCCGTCAACGCGACGTAATCTGCGACCCTCGTCACCACGGCTACATCTTCAAAATTTTTCGCCGCCGAGCGCACCATCGACGGGCCGCCAATGTCGATGTTCTCGATGACCTCGCCAAAACGCGCACCGGGCTTGTCCAGCGTCGCGGCAAAGGCGTACAGATTTACCACCACCATGTCGATGGGCAGGATGCCGTGCGCAGCGACGGCCTGCTGATGCTCCGGCTTGGAGCGGATGTGCAGGATGCCGCCGTGAACCTTGGGATGCAGTGTCTTGACGCGACCATCCAGCATCTCTGGAAAGCCCGTCAGCTCGGAGATATCCTGAACGGGCAGACCCGCCTCGCGCAGCGCGCGCGCTGTTCCTCCGGTGGAGACAAGCTCCGCCCCTAGTTCATGCAGCGTCCGGGCAAAGGCGACTACGCCCGTTTTATCCGTGACGCTCAGCAGCACACGACGTACCGATTTCAAACCCTTCACAAGCAACTCCTCAATGAAAAAAAGAAATCTCAGGAAATTTGATTTTAATGCACGCGGAGACTTGCTTATACCCTAGGGGGCTATGGTAAGGTGAACATAGTGACGACGAACCACTGCCGCCGCGGGAGAATCTCAAAAACTATGAACATTGCAACTGCGCAAGAACCTCCGAGTACTTGGATGGCTTTTCTGCGCTGTGGTAAGTGTCTTGGATCGATCTGGTCATAACGGATCAAGCTCCTCGCCGCTTTCACAGTGCCCAACCGTGAAACGAGCGAGTGAGAAATAGTCGCCCCCTACGGGCGGTCTCCCTCTCTCCTTAAAGAAAATCGTTCGAGCGAAGCACGCCTTTCTCTGCGTGGCTGGATGGCAAGCTCCCAGCGCCATGTACATCAAAGCTGCGTGTGTCTCGAAAAGGAGGAGCCATGATCTATCCCTTTGCCCGCGCCTCTGCGATGGCACGTTCTGCTACGGCTGCACCCGTTTCCATTGGGCGCAACCGTTTGACGCGCATCTGGATCGCAACCGAAAGCAAAAAACAGCCCCTTACCTGCGTCTGGGTCGCCGTTGGCGCATCCAGCGCCAGCGCTGCTGCAGCATCTGATCTTGATCCTTCGAGCCTTGTCCCTTCGAGCATCGACCCACCGGGATTATGCCGATGCGCCTGATGTCCGAAAAAAAGCATGAGGAGCAAGCGAAATGACTCCGGTACAGTCTGAAATCGCGATGATCGACAAGAGCAGGGGCAAGAGCAGAGGCAAGGGCATCGTTGTCCGACGTTCCTGGCAGAGGAACCTGCTCAACTTTCTGATGGTCTTTGGCCCAGGACTGATCGTCATGGAAGCCGATAACGATGCCGGGGCCGTATCCACCTATGTTCAGGCAGGCGGCCAATACGGGCTGCACCTGCTCTGGATCTTGCTGCTGCTCCTGCCGATCTGTTACTTCATACAGGAGATGGTCGTCCGGTTGGGCATTGCGACAGGCAAAGGGCACGCCGCGATGATCTACGAGAGATTCGGAAAGTGGTGGGGCCGATTCTCCCTCTTCGATCTGCTCGCGGTCAATTTTTTGACGCTCATCACGGAGTTTGCCGCAATCTCGCTCGCGCTGAGCGCGCTTGGCGTTTCTCCCTATCTATCCGTGCCGATCGCTGCTGTCGGACTTATCCTGATCGTCATCACAGGCAGCTACCTGCGCTGGGAGAGAATCGTCATTGCGCTGTGCTTGCTCGATCTCACATGGTTTGTGCTCGCGGCAACCGTCCATCCCAACTGGCTTATGGCCATACATCGCACGTTGATTCCCAGCCTGCCGCCGGGAAAAATTACAAGCGATCTGATTTTTTTGGTCATCGCAATTGTAGGCACCACCATCGCGCCCTGGCAGCTTTTCTTTCAGCAGAGCTGCATCGCAGAAAAGCGGCTTCGCTTTGCCGATTTGGAATGGGCGCGTCTCGATACGTTGATTGGAGCAACCTTCACCGTGCTCGTTGCCGGAGCCATGATGCTGGTTGGCAACGCTGGCTATCGACATGGGATTCGCTTTGTCGATCCGGCGCAGCTTGCCGGAGCGATGGCTCCCTTTGCCGGGGAGTTCGTTCGCAAGGGCCTCCTGCTGCTCATGGTCAATGCAGCGGTGCTGGGCACCACAGCCATCTCCCTAGCCAGCGCGTGGGCTTATGGAGAAGTGCAGGGATGGAAGCACTCGCTGCACAAAAAGATTTGGGAGGCTCCCGGATTTTATGCCGTGTACATCGGCTGCATCGGGGCCGCTGCGGCAATTGTTTTAATCCCACGGATGCCGTTGCAATTGGTCATCGTCAGCGTTCAGGTCTTCGCGGGGATCATTCTGCCTTCCGCCATTATTTTCCTGCAACTCCTGCTCAATGACCGGGAGCTGCTCGGAGATCGCTGGGTCAACCGCCCGTGGAACAACTGGATCAACTGGACAATTATTGTGGTGCTCTTCGCCTTGTCACTGCTCTTGGCCGCGCAGGTGATGTTGCCAAAATTGTTTAGTTAGAAAATTGCAAGCTGTTTGATTGGGCTTTTTACAAAAATTCAGGAGGTGCCAAATGGCCGCCATCGAACCCGTCTACGAACCGAAGTATTTTCGCGTGATTCATCCACTGGAGGATGTTATCGAAGAGAAATGCACCAGCGAAGGGCTGGGACATATTGCCATGACCCGCCCCGTCCGGCTATCGCTGATGATCCTGCGCG
>DAHXNK010000086.1 GCA_027365415.1 Acidobacteriaceae bacterium | reverse complement strand
GGCGACATTAGATAATTTGCGCGCACTTCGGAGTTGATGCGCCCCTCAAAATTGCGATTGCCGCTGAGCACCGAGACCGCGACCAGCCCGTGATCCTCAATAGCCTTGGATACATCGGCAGGCAGCGGGCCGGAGTTGCCAATGCACGTCGTGCATCCGTAGCCGACCACATGGAAGCGCAGCTTTTCGAGATACGGCATCAGGCCAGCCTTCTCGTAATAATCGGTGACGACACGCGAACCCGGCGCCAGCGAGGTCTTCACCCACGGCGGCACGGCCAGCCCTTTTTCGACAGCCTTCTTGGCCAGCAATCCCGCCGCCAGCATCACCGATGGGTTCGAGGTATTCGTGCAGCTTGTAATCGCGGCAATCACCACAGAGCCGTGGTCGAGATACTTGTCCACCGCCACGCCAAAGCGATGCTCAACTGTCTCGGCTATCCCCGGCTCCGGCGTGACTTTGCCGCTGCCATTTCCATTGGCAGATGGATGACCGCCCTCGCCATTCCAGCGCTCCACCTGCCGCGCTTCGCTTTTGTTGGCATTCGGCCCTTTCAACGCGGGCAACTGCTTGTGGAAGCTGCCTGCCGTCTCGCTCAGCCGCACGCGATCCTGCGGACGCTTTGGCCCTGCGACGCATGGCTCCACAGTCGCCAGATCGAGCGACAAGGTTGCAGAGTATTCCGCCTCTAGCGCATCCGGTGTGTGGAAGAGACCCTGCTCCTTCGCATACGTTTCGACCAGCGCGATCTGCTCCTCGCTGCGGCCCGTCAGGCGCAGATAGCGCAGCGTCTCGGCATCGACCGGGAAGATGCCACAGGTCGCGCCATACTCCGGGGCCATGTTGGCGATGGTTGCGCGATCGGCCAGTGACAGCGCGCTGATACCTGCGCCGTAGAACTCTACAAACTTGCCAACCACGCCGAGCTTGCGCAGCATCTCCGTCACGGTAAGGACTAAATCCGTCGCCGTCGCGCCCTCGCGCAGCTTGCCCGTCAGCTTAAAGCCCACCACCTGCGGCAGCAGCATGGAGACAGGCTGGCCGAGCATGGCCGCCTCCGCCTCAATGCCGCCAACGCCCCAGCCCAGCACGCCCAAACCGTTAATCATCGTGGTGTGGGAGTCGGTGCCGACCAGCGTGTCGGGATACGCCTGCGCGATGCCGCTGGCATTGGGCTGCGTTGTGAAGACCACGCGCGCCAGATACTCCAGGTTCACCTGATGGCAGATGCCCATGCCCGGCGGCACGGCAGAGAAATTCGCAAAGGCCGATTGTCCCCACTTCAAAAATGCGTACCGCTCGCGATTGCGCTGGAACTCCAGCACCGTGTTCAGATCATAAGCATTGCTGGTTCCGTACTCATCCACCTGCACGGAGTGGTCAATGACCAGCTCCGCAGGTTGCAGCGGATTGATCTTTTCAGGGTTGCCGCCCAGCGCGCGCATGGCATCGCGCATCGCGGCCAAATCGACGACGGCGGGCACGCCGGTAAAATCCTGCATCAACACGCGGGCGGGCATGTAGGCAATCTCGCGCGATGGCTCGGCCTTCGGGTCCCACTTGGCCAGGAATTCGATGTCGGCAGCGGTCACGCTCTTGCCATCTTCATAGCGCAGCAGGTTTTCCAGCAAAATGCGCAGGGAGTAAGGCAGGCGCTCCAGGCGAATGCCTTTTTTTGTCAGTGCATCCAGGCGGAAAATTTCGTAGGTCTTGTTGCCGCTCTTCAATTGCGCGCGGCTGCCAAAGCTGTTCATATCGTGGCTCCTCTATCAGGTATCGAAACAATGGTCATTGCCAGGCGGGCGCTGCAAATCTCCCAGCGTGGCTGGCTGGGCTGTGGCCCCGTGAAAAAAGAGAAAAACCCGAATTCTAGCCGCGCTCCGGCTTGCCGCGGTGCCAGCGCTTCAGAAAGATGATCTTGGGCGTGAAGAGCATAACGGGCGCATCGAGCATAACGTTCTGGCAGCCTGTTGCCGCCTGCCTCTATGGTAGCGCCTATGGGGACGGAATGAAAAGTGGGGGGCGTCAGCAAGTGTAATCTTGACTATTCCATCAATCGAAACCAGTCGCGCACCGTGAGTTGGAGTCTCAATACCTCATCCTCCGCGAGCGCGCTGCAATGGGCAATCGGCCCGCGAAGTGAATTAAGGCTTGCCATGACTTTCTCCACTGCTTTTCGGCTGCTGAATAGCCCGCCGAAAATTTCCCAATTGGCGTTAATAATCGTGGACAGTTCACCAAAAGTTGTGTAATCGAGTTCGTCTGTCGACCTGCGTGTAACTCCAGCATCCAGGTCTTTTTGAATACGTTCCTGCACGACGTTTTTAATATTTGGGGGGATCCGCGTTGATGCCCACCAATGTTCGATCTTTTCCGAAGTTTCCAGGGTTTCGGACACCAGTGATCTAATTGATTTTTCTAAACAATAGAACAATTCATAATGCTTCGCCATCGTTGCAGACTCTTTACGCACTTCGGAATCAAACTGAGGATAGTAAATGTCTTCGACAGTTCCGCGCGCCGCTTGACTGTGCCCAAGATCAATACCATAGACTGTCTCGATCCGAGTCAGATCTTCCGCAAGCATCTGATTCGACATGCCGAACGCCTTTATTCTTTCCAACGCTTCATCATTTAGCATCGGTAGATAAAAACTCCTTCAAACTGCGGAAGATTGCATTAAACACTGCCTGATCGGACGTTGGTGGTAGGTTTAGGTTGATTGTGTACGACAAGTTCATGCCAATTCCGTTATGCAATAGCGGCTGCGGTGGAGGAGTGAATGACTGAATTATGTCTGTCTTCACCGAAGCTACAGAGGAAGCTTCTGCAGGCAAAGATTCTTCAAAACTAGCAAATGTCTTAAGGGCTTTGAATGTCGAAAGTGTAAGCTTAACAACCGAACTCTCAGATTCAGCGCCACTAACCTGAACGATTAGAGACTTGAGATCTTTATCGCTTAAATCATAGAAATATTCATTTATGTCGCCAAGACTTTTATAGCCGGCCTTCACGGCACTTGCTATCGCAGCCTTGCCTGTAGCCTCATTTCTAAATTGCTTGTACAAATTGGTGGGTACGCCATCTGACCCAACAAGGCCAATTTTCTTAAGAAATGGGATAATCGCTGCCCCAGTTCCTCCTTTAATGTTCAGCTTTGTCGTGACAAAATCACCCGTGACACGATCTGGTGTGGCAGCTTGTCTAATCTTTTCTAGTGCAGTTTTGATTGAATTAGGGCTGGCAAGGTAAGGGATTGAAGGTGCCATTCATATCCTTTCAAGACTAATGATCTGAACGTGACTAGTATTCGCGTTTTCATACTGGAAAATGTTAAGTTGCCAGACTATCACACCACAGGATACACCTATTTCTCAGATGAGTTACAGGAAAGTCGAATGGGTGGCGGCGCATAAACTACGCAGCAACCCGCACGGCAAGCGGCTTTACCTTGGCGCGCTTCTTTTGCGAGGCTTCCCAGAGGTCGCGCTGCATTTGCAGGCGGAGCCAGAAATCAGCCTCCGTGTGAAAGGCCTCTGCGAGGCGCAGAGCCATGTCTGCGGAGACACCAGCCCTGCCGTTGAGCACCCGTGAGAGCGTGGGCCGCGTCACTCCAAGGTGACGCGCGACTTCTGTGACCGAACGCCCTGCGAGATAGCTGGCGAGTATCTTTCCTGGATGAGCTGGGTTGTGCATCCGCATGGTAGTCTCCCTCCCTAGTGATCCTCCTGAATCATACCCGCTTACAGCATTTGCTCTACGAGAGCCGCAGATCGCATCGCACGCGGCGGAAGGCCTCCACGTACTTCTCTGGCAAAGGCTTCTTTTTCAGATTGCGGTCGGTGATGATATGCGTCGTTTCTCCTTCAGCGAGAAGCGCGCCGTCGCTGGCACGCAGCACGCGATAGCGAAACTTCAGAACAAAGCCACGCAGAGCGGCAATCTCCGTGGCAATCACCAACTCATCGTCGTACCGGGCTGGGGATTTGTAGCGGCAGTTTGCTTCCACAACGGCGATAAAGCAATCGTCCTCGGACTCCATCTGTTTGTAGTCGAAGCCAAGTTGCCGCATCAACTCCACGCGACCAATTTCAAACCAGACCAGATAGTTGGCGTGATAGACCACGCCCATCTGATCTGTCTCCGCATAGCGCACGCGCAAACGCGCCTCGCCCAACGCGGTGGAAGCATCTGCGGCTGCATTTTGATCGTTGTCGGACATTGTCTCTCCCGCTCTTTTCTCTCCGCCTTTAGTTACTTTTTTCGCGATGGCCAATCCGGCTTGCGCTTCTCCAGAAACGCGGCAACCCCTTCGCGAAAATCCCCGGTAGCGCGTGCCTCCGCGCTCCACGCAATCGCCGATTGCAACTCACGATCCAGCCGCTCCCGCACATGAGAAGAGAGCAGCCGCTTGGTGGCACGCAAAGATTCTGGACTATTCTGTAACAACGATTGCGCCAACTCTCTCGCGCGCGGCATCAATGCTGCCGCCTCTAGAACTTCATGCACCAATCCCATGCGCTGCGCCTCTGCCGCCTGGATCAAGCGTCCACTCAGCAACAGATCGCGAGCCTGTTTGTCTCCCACCTGCAAACCCAGAAAGGAAGCGACGACTGCGGGAATAAATCCGATGCGTGCCTCCGTGTATCCAAATTTTGCTTCTGACGCCGACAACGTGAAGTCGCAAAGGGTTGCCAGCCCCATCCCGCCAGCAATGGCCGGCCCATTGACGGCGGCGATGGTCGGCAAAGGAAGGTCGTAGAGCGAGCGAAACAACTGCACAACACGGGTAGCATCTTCTTCATGCTCGGTCTGAGATTTTTGGCGCAAGGATCGCAGATGGTCCAGATCCAACCCCGCGCAAAAGGCATCGCCTGCGCCGATGAGAATCAAAACGCCCGATGCGCGCTTCCCTGCCTCGTCAAAAACACGCAGCAGTTCATCCATCAATTCCGGGTTCAGAGCATTGCGCCGCTCTGGACGATTCATCGTAACCGTAAGGATGTCGTCGGCTTCTTCGATCCGCAGTGTTGTGTACGTCATGCCTGCCTCTGTGTCTACGCTGTTACTGTTTTGTCGGGCCATATCGAGCCGCGATGGTTTCCGTCGCCGCCATCAAGCCATCCAGCGGCAGCAATCTCGGCAAGTCTGCGCCGACCTGCCGCAGCGCGTTGAGGGCTATCTCTGTCGCAATGTTTCCCAGCAGCGCATCCTGCGCGAAGGGACATCCACCCAGCCCGCGAATCGCCATATCGAAGCGTCGGCATCCGGCATGATACGCGGCGAGTACCTTCGCTGTTGCCTCCGCAGGCCGAGCGTGCAGGTGGACTCCGATTTCGATCTCCTTCTGCGTTTCCATCACAGCGGAAACCAGACGACGTACCGCATCTGCATCTGCCACGCCCACCGTGTCCGCCAGTGAAATTTGCGTCACGCCCATTTCCGCAAGCAGGCTGCACGCTTCGACGACCTCTTCCTCGCTCCACGCATCGCCATACGGATTGCCAAAGGCCATCGAAATATAAACCGCAACGTCCAAGCCGGCGCGATAGGCATGTTCGCTGAGGGCCTCCAGCGCGTCGAGCGATTCCTCCGGAGTCTGATTTTGATTGCGCCGCAAAAACGTTGGCGAAACGGAATAGGGAAATCCCAACACGCGCACGGCTTCGGTCGCAACGGCGCGCTCCGCTCCCTTGGCGTTGACGACGATTCCAAGCACCTCGACATCATCCGGCGGATCGAGAAAGGCCAGCACCTGCTCGGCATCTGCCATCTGCGGCACGGCCTTCGGCGAGACAAACGAAACAGCGTCGATGTGCCGAAATCCCGCAGCCACCAGCGTCCGCAGATAGTCCGCCTTGATCTCCGCTGGGATCAGCTTTGGCAGCCCCTGCCATGCGTCTCGTGGGCACTCGATGATTTTTACGGTCGGCGTTTGCACTAGGTTTGCAGTATACCGGGATGAAAGCGCGGCACGTCTGGGTTCAGTGAAGCCGCCTCCAGCGCCGTGATGAGCACCTCTCGGGTTGCTGTTGGGTCGATGATCGCATCCACCCACAGGCGCGCAGCGGCATAACGCGGATCGGACTGTGTTTCATATGTAGCCAGAATCGACGTGTGGAGTTCCTTCTTCTCCGCATCGCTCAGTTTTTTTCCGTCGCGCTCTAATTGCTTGACCTTGACCTCAACCAGCGTATTGGCTGCGGCAGATCCACTCATCACCGCATAGCGCGCCGTGGGCCACGCAAAGATAAATCTCGGATCGTAAGCCTTACCACACATGGCGTAGTTCCCTGCTCCAAAGGAGCCGCCAACGATGACGGAAATCTTTGGCACCACGCTGTTCGCTACCGCAGCCACCATCTTTGCGCCGGAGCGAATGATGCCGCTTCCTTCCGCATCACGGCCCACCATAAAGCCATTCACGTCATGCAGAAAAATCAACGGAATCAGATTCTGATTGCAATCCATAATGAAGCGCGCCGCCTTATCGGCGGATTCAGGATAAATGACGCCGCCAAACTCCATGCGCTTTTCCCTGTCGTGGCCGATCTGCTGCTGCTGTGTTTTCTGGTTGGCAACAATGCCCACGGCATATCCACCGATACGCGCATAGCCGCAGAGCAGTGTGGAGCCATAGTTCGGCCTGTACTCATCAAAACGCGAGCCATCCACCAGCCGCGCAATGACCTCATGCATGTCATAAGCATTGCTGGCGGCCTTGGCTGGATCGGGATGCAGCAGGCCGAGTAAATCTTCAGCAGCATACCTAGGCGCGTCCTGCGCTGCGTCAAAAGGAGCGCGATCAAACGGCGCTCCCACGCGATGCCCGAAGCGAGCGACCAAAGCGCGCACTCGCGCCAGACAAAGATGGTCGTTTGGCTCTTTGAAATCGACCGTGCCAGAGATTTCCGCGTGCATGGTCGCGCCACCCAGTTCCTCTGCCGTATTTTTCTGTCCAATGGCCGCCTGCACCAGCGCTGGCCCCGCAAGAAAAAGTCCGCTGCCCTCGGTCATCAAAACATGATCCGTCATTACAGGCAGGTACGCGCCTCCAGCCACGCAC
>DAHXNK010000085.1 GCA_027365415.1 Acidobacteriaceae bacterium | reverse complement strand
CGCCTACGCTCGAAATCTTGCAGAACGATCTGTTGAAAATTCTCGGACGCGCGCTCTGTATTCGCCATGTGGATGCTGGCTCCTGCAATGGCTGCGAATTGGAAATTCAGGCGCTCAATAATCCGTATTACAACTTGGAGGGTGCAGGCATAAAATTCGTGGCAAGTCCGCGCCACGCGGATATGTTGCTGGTCACCGGCCCCGTATCCGTAAACATGGAAGAAGCGCTCAAGCGCACATACGATGCCATGCCCGATCCGAAATGGGTCATTGCCATCGGTGACTGCGGAGCTTGCGGTGGTGTATTCGGCACGAGCTACGCCAGTAGAGGCGGCGTAGCCAGTATTATCCCCGTCAACTATATCGTGACGGGCTGTCCACCCACTCCTGCGAGCATCTTCAGCGGAATTCTGCGAACCATTTCCTCCACGGATATCGAGTGTGAAACGTAACGGGCGGTCATTCGCACTTTGGAGGCTGAGGCGGCGCGTGATTTCGCTGGGAGCATGATCTGGCGTGGTAGATTTTGTAATTGCGTTTCTCCTGCGCACATCGAAGGAAATCGGCGGCTTTTTCCCTTCGCTAGGTTTATCCTGAGCAGGGTCAAAGAACGCAGGAACAGGCCCTGCGCCGGGGTTTCACCCGAAGAACAGACAGCCCCCAACGGAACCGTGCCGCATCGCGTGTGATACCTTGGCTTCTTGGGGGTGCTGTGTCCATCGTGCAGCGCCTTCGGTACCCATTGATGCCGATGCAATCGGAGTTGTTTCCCCCGGATGTTCCCAGCGCGCAGAACGCAACGCCGGATGCTGCCCGACCATCCCCACGATGGCCCGCCGCGCAACCGGAGCTGGCGCGTGCGCCAAAACCAGCCCGCGCCGCGCCCGTCCCGCTCTGGATGCAACGCTTCTCGCTGGTAGTGCTGGTCACGTTCTGCCTGTACCTCGGTCTGCTGTTGTTCTGCCTTCCCTGGACACGATTCTGGGTTCAGAACCCCTATATCCTCGCGTATCCAAAGCTCGGCCATCTGCTGCTGCACGGCACAACCCGTGGCGTAGTTTCTGGCATCGGCCTTATGGATATTTGGATTGGCCTCACTGAGGTCATTCACTACCGAAATTCCCATAACGGCGAGGCGGTCTCGCGCGCCTAGCTGACCTTGCAGACGCAAATTATTTTGTCGAGCGCAGACTGATTGCCGTAACGGGCAACCTTCGCGCCAGATGACAAGATGCAATATGCTCAATATGCTGAGGATGGAATGAATACGATCAAACCCGAAATCCCTCCCGAACCTACCGAGCGCCCACAACTTTCCTACGCCAACCCCGCCTTTGTGAATAGCGCGGATGGCCGACTGCTCCGCATTATTGCCGAGTACATTGAGCCGCTGGCGCGTTTTCGTCGCGAGCATATTCAGGACACGGTCGTCTTTTTTGGCTCAGCCCGTTTCCACGCGCTCGACGAAGCGAATCACGATCTGGAGTTGCTGGCAAACACTGGCTCCACGCAGCCCGCTCCCGCCGAACAGCAGCCCGCCTCGGCAGAAGAAAAAGAAAGCGGCGCGGCCAGCGAATTGCGTCTGCATCGCGCTGAGGCCGCAGTCGAGATGGCCCGCTACTACGAAGATGCCCGCAAGCTGGCCTATCTGCTGACGCAGTGGAGCATGACCATCAAATCGCGGCGCGAGCGATTCGTCGTCACCTCCGGCGGTGGCCCCGGCATTATGGAGGCCGCCAATCGCGGCGCGCATGAGGCGGGCGGCAAAACCATCGGGCTGAACATCCGCCTGCCGTTTGAGCAAATGCCCAACCGCTACATCACGCCCGCGCTCAGTTTGGAGTTTCATTACTTCTTCATGCGTAAATACTGGTTCGCGTATCTCTCCAAGGCATTGGTAGTTTTTCCCGGAGGCTTCGGCACGCTCGATGAGATGTTTGAATTGCTGACGTTGGCGCAGACGCAGAAACTGGCCAAGCAGATGACGGTAATCGTCTACGGATCGGAGTATTGGAACCAGGTTTTCAACCTTGATGTGCTGGTCAGCAAAGGGGCCATCTCTCCTGAAGACCGCAAGCTCTTCCAATTTGCCGACACGCCGGAGCAGGCATTTGCAATCTTGAAAGAGAACCTGAGCAAGCATCATCTGGAGCCGCACCAGCGCCCCTCCGGCGCTCCAGAACCGGACGAAGATGCCGATCTGGCTCTACGCCCGGAGATTGCCCGCACACGGTAGAGAAATTTTTCTTTCGTCAGCTACAATGTTTTCCTGAAAGATACCCGAAGGAGATCGATGTGGAAATTCGCCAGATGTTGCTACCCGAATTTGAAGCGGAGATGAAGAAGACCCGCGCCATGCTGGAGCGCATCCCGGAAGGCAAACAGGAGTACACGCCGCATGGAAAGTCCATGCCGCTCGGCAAGCTGGCCGCGCACACGGCGCAGTTGTCGGAACTGATTACATATGTCATCGAGCTTCCGAATCTCGATTTCGCGCAGAGCAGCATGAAGCCGCTGGTCATGGAATCGCGCCAACAGCTATTGAAGGACTTCGATGCTCTCGTGGAGAAGGCGCGCAAAGCCATCGCCAGCGCGGACGACGAGCATTGGCAGAAACAATGGAAGCTGAGTTTTCAGGGCCAGACGATTGTGGAGGAGCCACGCTTTCTGGTCTATCGCAGCATGTTCCTCAACCACATGGTGCATCATCGCGCACAGTTGGGCGTTTATCTGCGGCTGAACGACATTCCGCTTCCACCAACCTACGGCCCCTCCGCCGACGACCGCATGGGCTTTTAACGAAGTTTCCACACGAACGCGGGGCACCCCAGATCTCGATTTTTAGACCTGGGGATGCATCCAGAGAATTTTGACCCCGCCCATCTACTGGACTTCGCCGATGAAGACCGCAAACGGCGGCAGCTTTACATGGTGGAGCGAAACATGCTCCGCCACGCCACCGTTTTGCAGCAAAGTGCGCGCATGTGTTCCCGTGATGCCCTGAGCCTTCAGGTCAAAAGATATCTTGCGCGGCTGCGCGGTAAAGTTCATCGCCACCAACACAGACGGCCCCGCCTCTGGATTCTTCCGCAGATACGAAAGCACGTTGGGATCGGACGTGTTCAGCATAATGTTGTCCCCGCCATACAGGGCAGGGTTGTTGTGACGCATGGCAATCAACTTCTTGTACCAGAAATATAGCGAGTCCGGTTGCGCCGATTCCACCTGCACATTGACCAGCTTGTAGTCTGGCGCCACGGGGAGCCAAGTCTTGGCCGCCGTGCTAAAGCCAGCGTCCTTGCCCGGCGTCCACTGCATCGGCGTGCGCTCGCCATCGCGGCCCTTCTCCTTCGGCCAACCGATTTTCCCGATCGGGTCTTGTACCTCGGCGCGGGTCTTGGGCGGCGTGGTCACCATGCCAAGCTCCTCGCCGTAGTACATGAGCGCCGTGGAGCGTGTGGTCAGCAGCATCGTGGCCACGATGCGGGCAATAGCGGCATCATGGATGCCATCGCCATAGCGATTCCAACTGCGTATTTGGTCGTGGTTGTCGAAGACAAAGAGAGGCTGGTTGCCGTGCATGTCATTCTCGGCTTCGCTGATGCGCTTGCGGAATTTCGCGACATCCAGCTTGTTGATGAATCCTACGCGAAGATCCATCGGCAATTGCAGCTCGTCGTCATTCTTGCCATACATTGTGGGGAGATCCTGCGCGCTCATGTAGGTCTCGCCAATCAACACGCGCTGGCCGGGATAGCTGTCCGTTACCTTGCGCAGCGCGCGCAGAACGGTATGCATCGGGGGCAGGATGCTTTGCAGGGCACCAGACTCGTTGGGATCGCCAAAGGCATTCTTCCCCGGCAGGACTTTTTCATCGCGTAGTTGCGGGTCTTCAAACAGAGTAGTGATGGCATCCAGACGGAAGCCAGCCACGCCACGATTCAGCCAGAAGCGCACCGCATTGAACATGGCCTTTTCCACCGCTGGATTGTTCCAGTTCAAATCCGGCTGCTGGGGATAAAAGTGGTGATAGTACCACTGCTGGGTCTTCGCATCGTAGGCCCAGGCAGAGTGGCCAAACCCGCTTTCCCAGTTGTTCGGCGGCTGGCCTGGGCCTTTGCCATCACGCCACACATACCAGTTGCGCTTGGGATTGTCGCGCGAACTCCGGCTCTCCACGAACCACGGATTCTGATCCGAGGTGTGGTTCATCACCATGTCCATGATGACGCGGATGTTCCGCTTCTTCGCCTCGGCCACGAGACGGTCAAAGTCGGCCATCGTTCCATACGTGGGGTCAATGGCCTCGTAGTTGGATATGTCATAACCAAAATCCACCTGCGGCGAAGGATAGATGGGCGTGAGCCAGATGGCATTGACACCCAACCCCTGTAGATAATCCAGTCGTGCGGTGATGCCATTTAGATCGCCAATGCCATCGCCGTTGGAGTCCTGAAAGCTGCGCGGATATATCTCGTAAATGACGGCATGTTTCCACCACGGGTCTTCTGCGGAGGCATTGCTGGAAACAGGCGTGGCCGTCGGGTTGCCCACAGATCCAGCGTAGGCAGGCGTGCTCCCGCCAGAAGCCAGCAAGAGAATTGCAAAGGTGTTCGCAAGGAACACGCGAAAGATCGTCTTCAACAACATGACTTCTCCACAAAACGTGTATGGGATATAAAATCCAAGAAACTTGAGTCGGAAGCAGTTTAGCACGAATGGGGATAATCTACTGCGCGCGTTACGGAACGGGCGTGGGAGCAATTTCCCCCGTGGAAACAAGTTTCTCTAGGGGAAAAATTTCGCCGTAGCTAAATCCCTCCCGCTCCAGCGCAGTAGAACCTTTTTGCGCTGCAATGCTGCCTCTTGCTTACTCTGGATTTTCCTTGTAGACCCCGGCACAAACGCTACAACTTCACGATCTATGACTCCAACACTTTTTCCACTGGAAGTATCTTGACGTGTATCTTGCGCAACCCAACCATGACTGCCGCCTGCGGGGCCACGTAGCGGGTGATCCAGATCAGCGCCAGCATTATCGGGATAAAGTGTCCCCAAAGCTGAGGTTGTACGGGGAGCAGGAGTCCAGGCGCTGAAACGGCTGCCCACGAAACCATCATCAATCCCCACGGCGTATCTCGCGAATCGCCAAATACATTGTCAACAATAATAAAAGTGAAGAAGAACATGATCGGCAAAACGGCGGCCACGCCCGACCAGCCAAATTCCCGGAACGCATCTCCCACCGGCGCAAAGGATGCTTGCGTGGTCTCGTCATTATCCCCAACCAAGCCTGTATCTCTTCCGTATAGGTTACCCAGAAATATGCTCGGCCTTCCTGGCCACATAAAGTGAGGGATGACCATCGCTGTTCCTCGAAGCAAATAATCTGGTCCCACAATGCTGGTGTGGAGCGTCAAATCAATCAAGGCATCGTCGGAGCAGACCAAGGACTCGCGATCAATCAGGCCGTGAGGATGGTCGTAGCATAACTGGACTTGGTTGATATCCTCGTTTAACACCTGAGAGTCCTGGTACCAGCGATACATGGCAGGAAGGGTATTGGGATCGCGCAAAGCGTCATAAGTAGCGATTAAAGTCTGGCCCAGCGTGGGCTTCCGCGTAAAGCTGCGAGCATATTGCGCCCAAGGAAATAAAAATCCAATGGCAAAGACCACCCAAAGCAATATCAGAAAGACCTGCATGGCGCGAAAACGGTACCGCAAGCCAGCACAAACCAGAAAGTAGGAAAACAGTGGCGTATACATGCCTTGTTTCGACGCTGCCGCAAATCCGATCCCTCCCACGTACAGGCTGGCGACAATCACCACCCAGTTCATGCTTTTCGTACCGCCGCTCATCTGGATGGAGTAGTAGGTTCCCAGAACAATCGCCAGCGGTATGAAGATATTCATCTGATTCAGAATGGCCCAGAAGGATCCATCTTCCACGGCACCAGCTTGATTCACTCCATAGGCGGAAATCAGAAACTGGCTCAGCAAGCCCAGGACAATCAGCGCCCCTGCCACGTTACCCAAGTTTTCCATGTCACGCGGGGAAAACCCCACCAGCGGACGTGGGCGAATAAACTTTCGGCTCATCCAGGCACTGACCATGATTCCGAACCATGCAAGGGCTGTTGCCGTGATTGTTGTCAGTGGCTGGAGAAAGTTTTTGTTCGAGGGTTCAAAGGTAAATATTTTTACGAAAATTGCAGTGGCATAGGTCGAAAACGCAAGAGCGAAAACAAGCGCTCCGCTCGTGGTAGACAGCCCCCCCAACACATTAAAAGCCAGCGCGGCAAACAGCAGCGCCATGCAATCCAGAACCGCAAACAAAGGATCGGTGCCATTCAAAAGCTGCGCAAAAAGCATTAGCGTCAGCCCAATGAGCACATATTGCATGTTGAGATGAGTTGGAAATGGCAGGCGCATGGCTTTGCTGCCGAGTATACCAACCTAGGCGGGCGAATCACCGCACAGACTGAGATAAGCCTGGCGATCCGGGATGTGCATCCGAGACACAAATCTGGGATGCGACAATAGAGTTTCCGCAGGAAATTCTCCATCTATGCTGCAACTCGTCGAAGCTGGAAAACGATTTGGCCCCAAGCTGCTGTTTGAAAACGTCAGTTGGCAGCTAACGCCCGCCGAGCGCACCGGACTGGTCGGCGGCAATGGCACGGGCAAATCCACGCTCCTGCGTATTCTGGCTGGCATCGACGGCCTGGACTACGGCAGGCTGGAGCAGACCTCCGGCATGACCGTTGGTTACCTGCCGCAGGATGGCCTCCAGCTTTGCGGTCGCACGGTCTTTGAGGAATGCCTGTCCGTCTTTGCCGTCACGCGCGCGCTCCAAGGGCAAATAGAATCTCTCAGCGCGCAGATGTCCGTGTTGCCACCTGACAGCCCGGAGTACACGCAGACAGCCAACCGCTTTGCTCACATGCAGGCGCAGTTCCATATGCAGGATGGCTACACGCTGGAGGCGCAGGTGGGTGCCGTACTGACCGGCCTGGGCTTCAGCAAGCAGGATTGGGCGCGGCAGGCAGAGGAGTTTTCCGGCGGCTGGCAGATGCGCATCGC
>DAHXNK010000084.1 GCA_027365415.1 Acidobacteriaceae bacterium | reverse complement strand
TCGCAAGATGCCATCGAAACAGCGGGCAGCAACACTCCCGGCCTGCTCCGCTATACGGTGCGCGGCAATGGCTTTCTGCATCACATGGTGCGCAATCTAGTGGGCACGTTCCTCGCAGTGGGATGTGGACGGTTTCAGCCAGAATCGATCTCCGCCATTCTCGCCGCACGTGACCGCTCGAAGGCTGGGCCAACCGCGCCTGCTTCCGGGCTGTTTCTGATGCAGGTCGAATATCCCGATTGAATCTTCCCTCTTTCGCATGTCCATAGAAACGCTTTTGCCTTCTCTGCGTCTATATTGCTAGCAGACATGCGCGACGCTCATGTGACCGCACAGGAGCGTCGGTTGGCGGGTATACTGGTTTTTGCAGTTACCGTCCTCCACGATGTCTGAAAATTAAGAGGTTAGATCACGACATGAACGCATTGTTTGCACGACTCCGCTCTCGCCGCCTTACCTTCACCTTCACCATTCTTGCCACGCTCTCTGCGGGGATTCTGATTGGCTCCGTGATGGCGCATGGTGTCCACGGCAAAGAATCGCAGGTCAACTCCTCGGACGCGACTCCCTTGCAGATTCCCAATCCGGTGACTCTCTCCACAGCCTTCTCTAAAATTGCCAACGAAGTCGGCCCCGCTGTGGTCAACATCAACACAGAGTCCATTCCAAAAGCCAACGTCCGCCGCCGCGGCCAGGACAATGGACAGGGCCAGGGGCAAGGCAATGGACAGGACAACTTTCAGGACTTCTTCAACCGCTTCTTTGGCGAGCCAAATGGCCCCGGCGGTCAGGGTGGTCAGGGTGGTCAGGATATGGGGCCTGGCGGCGATGACGGCGGCGAAGGCCAGGGTGGCGGCGTGCGCGAATCCCTGGGTTCCGGGTTTATCGTCGATCCACGCGGCTACATCATCACCAACAATCATGTTATCGACAAGGCCGACAAAATCTTTGTCCGTCTGGCGACCGATCCAGAAGGCGATCCCGGACGTCCAGCAACCTTGATCGGCACCGACAAAGCCACAGACATTGCCGTCATCAAGATTGATACCAAAAACCCCCTGCCTACCGTGAAGATGGGCAACTCCCAGAGCGCGCAGATTGGCGACTGGGTTCTGGCCGTTGGCAGTCCCTTTGGACTGCAACAGACCGTAACCGCAGGTATCATCTCGTCGAAAAATCGCTCCATTGAGCCGGGCACATCGGGAGAATTTCAGCACTTCATCCAGACCGATGCAGCCATCAATCCCGGCAACTCCGGCGGGCCGCTGGTCAATATGGCCGGACAGGTCATTGGCGTCAACACGGCCATTTATACCCAGTCGGCTGGCAATCAAGGCATCGGCTTCGCCATGCCCTCCAACACCGTCATCGACACCTACAACCAGCTCATCGGGCCGGAACATAAAGTGATTCGCGGCTCCATCGGCATCACCTTCCAGCCGGAGCAGGCCATGTCCAGCGCCGTGGCCCGCGTCTATGGCTTCAAGAATGGAGTCATCATCAGCTCCGTACAGCCAGGATTCCCGGCTGCGGAAGCAGGCCTGAAACCCGGCGACATCATCACGACGATTGATGGACGCGAGATCAAGAACGGCGATGATCTCATCAACGACATCGCTGGCCGCAAGCCCGGCTCGACAGCCAAAATCGGCTACATCCGCAACGGGGAGCACAAAACCACTACCGTAACCATCGCGGATCGCGCCAAGATGATGGCCGCCCTCAGCAATGGCGACCAGGGATCTGGGCCAGGCGGATCAAGCAGCAGTCAAGGGAAATTGGGCATGGGCGTGCGCGATATCCCCTCCGATAT
Organism: Acidobacteriaceae bacterium; assembly: GCA_027365415.1. GTDB lineage: Bacteria > Acidobacteriota > Terriglobia > Terriglobales > Acidobacteriaceae > JAJZIJ01. The sequence continues at coordinate 5,322 of DAHXNK010000084.1, read as the reverse complement.
GGCCAGCAAACTTGGTCTCTCCGGCGGCGTGCTAATTGACAGCATCCGTCCGGGGTCGTTTGCCGACGAACTGCAACAACTCCGACCGGGTCAGGTGATCTTGCAGGTCAACCGGAAACCTGTCGCCAACGTCAGCCAATTCCAGAGCATCGTGGATGCGCTGAAACCGGGAGATGACATCGTCTTCATGGTCACCGATCCGCGGGATCGATCCCACGCCAACACCTATGTTGGCGGCACCATGCCGTAAATCGGCGTGGTTGTGAAGACAGAGCAAACAGGAAAGCAGGCTGGGGTCGAGAATCTTCGACCCCAGCCTGCTTTTTGATTGCCCCGTATTCCATTGCCGCGCATTCCCCGATTGCGCGATATTTTCCGATTGCAACCCAATGGCAATACGGTTAGACTTTAAGGTATGTGCGTATCGTACACACGAATCTGCAGGGCAATCTACGCGATGGTTTTCCTGCTGGCAGTCTGTCTACCTGCCTCCGCAACTCGTGTGCGCCGCCAAGCGACGGCGGGCCACAAAAAGCTGCATCACCACTACAGAAAAACTCATAAAATCCTGGGCCAGCGCGTTATTACTCCGCAACGGACAACGGAAATTCAAGAGGCTCTGATTCGCGAGCATTACCTGCACGGCAGTGCCACCGGCGCTTGGGACGCTCAGACCCAGACTGCGATGCAGAAGTTCCAGTCCGACAATGGCTGGCAGGCCAAAATCACCCCAGATGCGCGAGCGCTCATCAAGCTGGGCCTCGGCCCCAAGCAGGATGAAGGCGAGTACGCCGCCACTGTATCCGTTCCACACACGTTCTCATCTTCGATGACTCTGCCTAGCTCCACGCCGCTACCGCAGTAACAACTCCGCTGCCAGCAGGTCGCGCATCGTCTCTCGACGACGAATCAACGCGTGCTTGCTTCCATCCACCAGCACCTCGGCGGCACGAGGGCGCGAGTTGTAATTGGAACTGAGCGACATGCCATAGGCTCCAGCATCGAGAATGGCCACGCCATCCCCAGCGGCAAGTTCCGGCATGGCGCGGTCGCGGGCAAAAAAATCTCCGCTCTCGCAGACCGGGCCAACCACATCAACCACGGTCGCCTGGTTCTTCGGGCTGCGACGTAGCGGCACGATGGCATGATGCGCCTGATACAGCGCCGGTCGAATCAGATCATTCATTCCAGCATCGGTTACGACAAATGTCTTGCTGCCATTCTTCTTGACGTAGAGTACCTGTGCCACCAGCACGCCAGCCTGCGCGATGATAAATCGGCCTGGCTCCAGCAGCAGTTCCCCGTCGAAATCTCCCAACGCCACGCGCATGGCGTTGGCATACTTCTTCAGCAATGCCAAAGGATCGAATGGCTCTTCCAGTTTGTAGGAGATGCCCAGCCCTCCGCCCGCGTCAATATACTGGAGTCGAATTCCCTCCACTGCAAGATCGGCCACCAGTTCCCGCACCCGTTGCAATGCCTGTCCGAATGGCTCCGCATTTTGGATTTGCGAACCAATATGCACGCTGATCCCCACGGGCAGCAGGTGCTTGCTGCGCGCTGCGCGCCGATATAACGCCCGCGCCTCGGCCATTGCCACGCCAAATTTATGTTCATGCAGGCCAGTGGAGATGTATGGATGCGTTTCGGCAAAGACATCGGGATTGACCCGCAGCGCCATCGGCGCGGGCTGGCGCAACTGTCGCGCCCGCGCTTCCAGCAACTCCATCTCCGCCGCGCTCTCCACGTTAAACATCCGAATGCCTGCGACTAGGGCCGCATCCATCTCCGCCGCCGTTTTTCCCACGCCGGAGAAGACAATACGGCGCAGAGATTTTTTCTCCGCGCGGCGCGCGCGCTCCAGTTCCCCACCTGAGACGATGTCAAAGCCAACACCCATTTCCGCCAGCAAACGCAAAATGGAGAGATTGGAGTTGGCCTTGACTGAATAGCAAAGCGTGGATCGCGTCCCCGCGAACGCCTCGGCAAACATCTGCACGCGCTCACGAATGGCGTTTGCGGAATACACATAGAGCGGCGTGCCATAGACGCGCACCAAGCGGGCTAAGGGCACGCCTTCGCACTCTAAGTCTGTTTCCTGTTTTCCGCGATACTGAAAGTTTCTGGCTGGAATCACTCTTGCTGCACTCAATGGATTCATCCCGTCGTCGTTAGATTGTCGCTGGCATTGCCGTAGTTTCGATCCAGAAAGCTGCCGAGAATTCTCGCCACGTTTTCCGGCTGCTCTAGGGGCGCAAAGTGTCCGGCATCCTCTAGCAGGTGGAACTCCGCGCCCGGAATGATATCGGCAAGAACGCGCATCTCCTCTGGCGTGCTGCTCTTGTCTTCGCCGCACGCAAGCACGCAGGTCGGCACGCAGATCGTCGCCAGCGTGGGCACGGAATCAGGCCGCAACATCAAGCCCTGCTGCACAGCCAGCATAGCTTCGAGAGACATCGCACTCATCATGGCGCGCGCAGCGGCGCGGCGTTCCGGGTGACGATGGATGCAGGTCGGCCCCACCAGCGTGTCTGCCATTTGATCGAAAAATTGCTCCAGCCCGCCGGGCTTGCGCGCATCGCGCATCCATTGGTGGCGGCGCGCGCGATTTGCATCCGCATCCGGCTGCGGCTTGCCGCAGATCAGCGACATCGCGGCCATTTCTTTTGGATATCTCCGCCAGTATTCATAGAGCAGAGATCCCCCGATGGAGCAGCCCACAAAGGCTGCGCTCCTGATTCCTTCGGTCTCCAATATACCGTGAACATCCCGCGCCAGCTTCTCAATAGTCATCGGGCCAGTACCCAGTTCCGACTGGCCATGTCCGCGCAGATCAAGCAGCAGCAATCGATAGCGATCCGCCAGTTGCTCCGCCATCGGCAACCAGAAGGCGTGATGCACCGGCGTGGGATGAACCAGAACGACATCTGGGCCAGTCCCCATAAAGGTGTAAAACAGCCGTGCTTCGTCTCGTTCCATCTGCAAGCGAGTATCCCCATCCCCATTGTTGCACGATCAAAATGGATGCTTCTATATTGTTTCTAGGATGAGAGGGCGCGCTTCATTTCCCCCGGTATGGAGAATGCTGGTATTTTCGCGCCCGATCCACTTCGCTGGTGTCGCCGCCCAGCGCGATGACCGCAGCATATTCTTCCTGCGCCTTGGCGCGTTGATGCAGCAAATCCTCCATCTCTCCGGCAGCCAGCAGCGTGCGACGCTTTAGCAGCAAGGAGATCGTCGGCTGCGTGGCAGCCTCCTGATAGGCTGCGGCGGCATCGGCAATATCACGCTGACCGCGCAGAGCCTCACCCAATCCGTACCAGGCCATCTCCCAATGCGCGTTGGGAAAATATCCCGGCTTGGCAGCAAATTGCAAAATCGCCCGATAGGCAGCAATCGAGGGTGGCCCCTGACCGGAATCTTTAAGCAAGTTGGCATATTCGAGGTGAAAGAGAAAATCGCGCGGATACCGCGCCACCAACCCCTGCACGACAGTAATCGCCTCTGGATATTGCGCCTCACGCCGCAGAAACAGCGCCAGAGATGTGCTGGCCCCGGTCGCCGTAATGATGCCGTTCTTTCCGTCATCTCGCAAATAATCCAGCCCCTTGGAAACCGATCCGCTGATGCCAACCAGTCCCGCCATCAGCTTGAGCGGCAGCGGCAGCGACCCCACAACATACTCATGCACGCCCACCACCAGCTTGGCATCGGTATATTTTGGATCCAGTCGCAAAACCTCCTCCTGATTTCGGCGCGCCGACAACGCCAGCGCCAGCGCCGGAAGATTACTCTCCTCCACCATTGCCATATAGGTGGCGCGTATGCTGCGCGCATAGCCACGGGCAAACATCGCATCCACGTCCTTGGGATTCACTTTGAGTTGCGCGTTGGCGATGCGGATGGCCTGGGCCGCGAGCGCATCCACCTGCTTGCGTACTTGCATGTCCTCAACAACCGGATGTTTCCCCGACAAAAAACCATCGTTCACGTAGAGCGTGGTATCCAGCAAGCCCAGACGATATAGCTCGCGGAACACCGTGGTGTTCAGCACATAGACCGTGCTGATGGGATCGCCGGGATGTTCCTTCTGGATTTTCTGAAAGCGCGGCAATGCTCCGGCATAATCCAGATTGTAAAAATGTCTATAGGCATCCTGAACCTCCGGCGTCAGATTCAGCGCGTCGGTGTGCGTGCCATTGGGAGCGGTGACAACAGCAAAGATCGGCGGGGAACCGCACAGCGCCGCAAACAAAAGTAAAAGTAAAATCGGCATCGCAGCAACGCTTCCACTGCGGCAAAACCAACCCGCACCAGATGACGTCCGCTCGTCACCGCTTGTGAATATCCTAATTTCCATGCAACTCCTTGGATTGGGACGACCATATCCAGTTTCCGTTGCCGCTCTCATCCACGCAAGCGCAGTCCGCAAAATTTTCATGTAGTGTTGCGGTACACTAATGCCGTTATGCATAGTGGTAGCTTGGATGCCTGTGTGCGCTTTGTGGAACACGCAGGCTATAAACAATTCAACCTTCAGGATCGGTTCATCCGCCCTGGCGTCTTAACTCTAATTTGCTAGCGAGTAAAGAATGACACGCTCTGACCTGCTCCGCGCCCTGATTCGTCAGGCGAAAGAAAACGGCTTCGAGTTTCGCAAATGGTACACTCTCCGTCTGGCGCTTCCGTGGACGAGCTTTGAGGATGCCGTCACCACGCTGGCAAGTGAGCGACGTTACTATAGCCTGATCTTCTCCCACGAGTTTGCCCAGTCTTTCTGGAAACCTGGCAGCAAAATGACCTTTGTCGTACCCACTTCCAGTTACACCCGCGTCACCAAAAATGGTCATGTCATCACCGTCCAGCCCCGGGGGCATACCCGGCGCACCGCTCAGGTCGGTGTCTGGCGCTATCATCTGCGACAAATGGTCATCACCGAAGACCCCTTGCGCTACATCCGCCGCTTTCTACTCGTCGAAGAGGACGTGCAAGAGGGCACCATTCCTGCGGATATCGACGAGGCCAGCGACGCTCTGGCCGATGCCACCAGGGATACGGACTATGCCGACTATGCCGCCCTGGAGTCCGACATGGACAGGATGGACTACGGCGAAGATGTCCCTCTCCTTGATGAAGAAGAGAAGTAATCCAGCCGACATTTGCTCTGAGGCGATTTCCATGCATCGCCCTGGAGCCGCGTAGACGGATTCCACTCCCAGCCGTCTAAATGAAGTAGGAAACCTGTCGCCTGCCTGCCTTCATCCAACCAACACGCGCTGGTTCCTGCATCTGATTGACTCCACTTTTGGATTCAGGTTGTTC
>DAHXNK010000083.1 GCA_027365415.1 Acidobacteriaceae bacterium | reverse complement strand
AATAAGTTCTTCTTGCGAGGCAACATTCCCTTATGGCTGGAGACTCGCGTTTCTACATTTGAGGGGTGGCCAAAACGGCGCCTCTTCCGGCTCACGCTCCGTTTCCTCAAAACGCGGACTTGTTCAGAGCTTTCCAACGTTTGACCCTGCCGTCTCCGGGTGATCTCGTCGGCCGCGCACTTGCCAGCCGCTGATCCAGGAAATTCAGAAAACGATGACTTTATCGGCTTCCTGCGTCCAGCCGGTCAACTCGCTCATTGTGCTCCGGTGGGCGCCTTCCATGATCGCTTCGGATTTGATGCCCCGCGCATCCATGCAACTCCCGCAAACACCGATCCCGCAGTGCTTCAATGCAAGGATTTTCAACATTCGCTCGATGTTGTAATATCCGTTGGGCGTCGTCTGCCCCGCAACTCCACAAGCCGCCGCATCTCCGATCAGGAACAACTTCACGGTATTTTTCTCGTCTTTGGCCAGTTCATTCGCCAGCCGAAGGCCGTTGTAGCTGCGTTCGGTGCCGTACGGTGGATCATTCAGAATCAGAAGATAATTCATAGATTCCCTTTCACATGGTTGAGGTCATTAGCCAAGAATCTCTTTCAGTTGCCGCACAACGACTTCGATTTCCTCCTCGGTCGTCGTGCGACCCAGGCTGAACCGAATCGCGCCCATGCCAGTCTCCGCAGGAACTCGCATTGCCTTCAGAACGGGGGATAGCTCGATCAAACCGGAGTGGCAGGCTGAACCCGTTGAGGCAGCCACACCATCCAAGGCGCGCAGAATCTCCGCCCCAACCTTGCCGGGGAAACTGACGCTCAGCGTGTTCGGCAAACGATCCGTCGGATGCCCATTGAGAACTACGCCGCCGCCGAACTCCTCGGTCAACCGGTGCCAGAACAGGTCTCTCCGTTCCCGAATTGACGGCTTGCCAATCCAAGATTCGGCCAGTTCGCAGGCCGCGCCAAGACCTACATCGAGTAGAACGCTCTCCGTACCCGCGCGGCGGCCCGCTTCATGCCCCGCGCCGTGGATGAGCGGCTCCAGTTGCATACCCGCACGGACATAGAGCGCTCCGACTCCTTTAGGGCCGTAGAGCTTGTGGCCCGCTACGGACAGGAGATCGACACCCATATCTCTGACCTTTGTTGGAATCTTTCCCGTAGACTGGGCGGCATCGGTGTGGAACACGATTCCGTGCTCGCGAGCGATATGGCTGATCTCCGCAATGGGTTGGATGGTGCCAACTTCGTTATTGGCGTGCATCACGGAAATGAGAACCGTGGTCGGTGTCACCGCGCGCCGCACATCTTCTGGATCGACGCGACCCAAGGCATCCACAGGCAGGAAGGTAACTTTCGCGCCGAGTCGTTCCAGAAAATGGCAGGGATGGATGATCGCAGGATGTTCAATCTGCGTCGTGATGATGTGGAAATGCGCAGTTGGTCTGGCGAAGAAGATTCCCTTTAGTGCGTGATTGTTCGCTTCGCTTCCACCGCTGGTGAAGACAATCTCGCAGGCGTCGCACCCCAGAAGGCTGGCAACCTGTGCCCGCGCCTTCTCAACGGCCTCCCGCGCGGGCTTCCCTGCCCAGTGATCGCTCGACGGATTTCCGAACGGCCTATCCAGCACCGCCTGCATTGCAGCGGCAACTTCGGGCGCTATCGGCGTGCTCGCATTGAAATCAAGGTAGATGCGCATACGGTTCCCTATGTATCACTGGCCTACCATCCAAAGTGAATCGACGGCAAATCATGCCGAATCTTGGCTAGGTAGTACCGTTCAAAAGCGATTTTCATGTATCTTGCCCACTTGGTGCGTTTTGCGACGATCTTGTTGCGCGGAGGCAGGAACGGCTCTGCGGCCAAGTAAAATGCCGTGTCGCCCGCATCGGCGATGCAGGTCATTGGCAGCGTCAGGCCATCCATCTTTTTGCCGCCAGCAAACTCCGCCGCAACATTGTGCGCGGCAATCCGGGCCATCGCCTCGCTCAGGTGCCCAGTTTTCGGAACGGCGACGGGCACCGGGGTCACGCCGGGCGGAGCGATGGCAACGGCTACGCCAGCCGCGTAGATGTTCCCAAATTTTGCGCTCGACAGGTGTGACGTTACGGGAATAAATCCCTTCGCATTGCCCAGACCCTCGACCGCGCGGACGAATGGGCTGCCGAGAAATGCTGGAACCACAAGCGAGAAATCAAACGGCAGTTCTGTGTTGTCCGCCAAGGTGAGACTGCCGGGCCGCACCTCGATGATTTTTCCGTTTACGGTACTGGCGATATGCCGCTCCGCAAACTCGTCCTGAATCATTCGAGGCGATGCGCCAATGCCACCAACACCGAAGTGTCCCAAAAATGGTTCCGGCGTTACGAAGGCCAGTGAGAAGCGATGGCGCTTCTTTGCTCGTTTCAGCACCGTGTCGATCATCATCACCAGCTCGTATGCCGGGCCGATACAACTTGCTCCCGCCACCGCGCCGATCACGATGCGTCCCGAATCCGAGGCCAATACTTTTTCCAGGGCATTCCGCGCCTGAACCGCTTCATCGACCGTAAAAGTGGAATGAACGTACCCAGACTTCGGATCAATGCCGGGGATTGCTGCATAATCCAAGTCCGCTCCGGGACAGAGAATAAGAGCGTCGTATGGGAATTTCTCCGAGGATGTCCGAACCTCTCCCCGTAGAGGGTCGAGTTCCTTCACTTCATCCTGCACAAAACGAATCCGCCGACGCTGAAGCGGCGCATTGAGGGAAACTTGCAGTCGCGACGGATCGCGCCATCCCAGAATCACCCACGGCAACGAGGGCATGAACGTAAACGCCGCATCCCGCGAGATGACCGTGATCTCGGCATCTCGCGGAAGCCGCTTGCGAAGTTCATAGGCCGCGTTGATTCCGCCAAACGATCCGCCCACTACCACGACTCTTTTTTTGTTCATGCACCCCCCGCCTTATCATCTTTATGAGCTTACGAATGCTTCAAAGATGGATCGCGCGTTCCACGGGCAGTCCTTGCGCTTTCCAGTCCGGGAAACCACCTTCGAAACGGAGCGCGTTAAAACCCTTGGCTCGCAGAATGGTGACAGCCTCGTCGGCAAGAACACAGTAGGGGCCGCGACAGTACGCCACGATGGTCTTCTTTTTAGGAATTTCCTTTAATCGCGCTTCCAGTTCATTCACCGGGATCGACCGCGCGCCCCGGATGTGGCCCGCGCTGTATTCCTGCTCTGGGCGAACATCAAGTACGACCACGCTTCCTGCTTTGAGATGTTTCAGTAAATCCTCACAGGTGGTCGCTTCCATGTCCTTGCGGTTTTTGAAGAAGCCCTCGACAACTCGCTCGATTTCAGCAAGCCGCATTTCGCCAACCTCGCGCAGGCTCAGCCATAACCGCAGCACATGGTCATCGCTCAGACGGTACCGCGCATAGGTTCCATGTCGGCTCACGGCAACCAGATGCGCGCCGCGCAATACCTGCAAATGCCGCGAAGTGTTAGCGACGGACATTCCAGCTTCTACAGCAAGTTCCTCGACGACCCGCTCGCCCTGCGCGAGAAGCTCGATAAGCTCCAGCCGACGGCCACTCGAAAGCGCCTTGCCGATGCGCGCGAATTCCTCAAACAACTCCGTCTTGAATGCTCGCTTTGTTGCGCTCTTCATTATCACCTATTCAATCACATATTTGAATATAATTCAAATGGTTTGATACAGACCTACGTATGGATAAACATCTTCACTGTCTCCAGTCCCAAAGGGATGGCCGTCCGCCGCCCTGCCAACGTTTGACCCTGCCGTCTCCGGGTGCATAGACTGAAAACAAGTGTTTTCTTCGGTGTCCCACATGCAGGCGAGTCCGTTTTCCCTCAGGGTTTTCCGCTGCCGCTGCGCTCTGGTTTTGCTCGGAGCAGGCGCGCTTGCCTGTTCGACGCTTTGGAGTCAGAACACTGTCCAGTCCACACCGCCGCCGTCTACGTCTTCGTCCGCGCCCAAGGCAAGCCAAAACAATGCGGCTGCACCATCCGGCAAGCCCGCCGAGCAAGCTCCGCCTGCGCTCGATCCAACCGGGCCGGCCATCGCGCTGGAGACCAATGAGGCGGTCTTCGATGTGATGGCGGGACTCAACGCCTGCGGCTATGACGAAGAACTATCCATCTCCGATCCAGCGCGGCAAAAGGCTCGCGACCTGATGAATCAGGCGCTGGCGCAATCGGAGTCGGCGCGCGCGGCCCGCGACAAGCTGTGCGACTTTGTTCGCAGTCATACGCTGGGCAATCCACGGCACAATCTGGCGCAGTATGTTTCCCTGGCGCTGTACCTGAATCCGCCGCCAGCGCTCACTCCAAGCGTGCCGACGGAGCAATTGCCGCCGGATGCAGAGCCAATCGCCGAGTATGCCTCGCTTCTGCGGACATATGCCGAGGCCGTCAATCTGCATCTGATCTGGGCGTTGCTCCGGCCTGCTTATGATGCCGAGGTCAGCACGCTCCACGATCCCATGACCAAAATGATCCTGGACATGGATTTATATCTGAAGCAGCCGCCCAGCCAATACAGCCATCGGCGCTTTGTTGTGATTTTGGATCCGCAGATTGCGCCGGGGCAGGTCAACGCGCGCGTCTATGGCGGCGATTATGTGGTGGTGGCCTCGCCGGTGAATGGCGTGGTGCGGATGAAGGAGATCAAACACACCTATCTGCACTATGAGCTGGAACCCCTGCTCTATGCGCGCACCCCCGCCATCAATGAATTGCAGCCGCTGCTGGAGCGGGTGCAGTTCGCTCCGCTCCCCTTTGAGGATAAGAGCGATATTGTGGCGCTGGTGACGGAGTGCCTGATCCGCGCCATTGAAGCCCGCACGATGGATACGGGCGTTCCCAACTATACGCCGCCCGCGCATGTGGATCGCTCGCAGATATCTGCGGTGAACAATCTGATCAACGCGCATGATCGGCAGGTGGCGGCGGTGCGCAAGAAGCTCGTGCAGCAGGATATGGAGCAGGGCTATATTCTGACGCAATATTTTTACGACCAGCTTGCTATCTTTGAGTCTGATCCCGTCAGCTTGCAGGAGGCGGTTGGCGAAATGGTCTACAGCATCGACGTGCCTGCGGAAAAAGCGCGCGTGCAGCAACTTGTTTTCTCGGATCACGTGGAAGAGGACGTTGTCGAACGGCCCAACTCCGGCCCGGATTTACTGGATCAAGCAGAGATAAGTCTTGCCTCTGGCAATACGGCGACAGCAGGCAAATTGGCCCAGCAAGCTCTGGCCCAGCATACTCCTCACGCGGGTCGCGCCCAGTTCATTCTGGCGCGGGTAGACCTTTTCAGCGGCAAGCCGGAGGCTGCGGTGACGGCCTTCCAGCAGGCAATCCAGCTCTCCCACGACCCGCGCACCGTGGCGTGGTCGCACATCTATCTGGGGCGCATCGACGACGTGGAGGACAACCGCGACGATGCGGTACTCCAATACAAAGCAGCCTTGCAATCGCGGGATAGCCGCCCAGACACCAAACATGCCGCCGATCAGGGATTAAAGCAGCCCTATCATCTGCCAACCGCCGCCGATGCACCGTCGGGTTCTGCTGCGCCAACAGGCGCACCACCTGACGGTTCGGCACGGTAAGCGCTGCGCAGGAGAGATTTTTGAATAAGCGCACCGCCGAATCCGCATCCATGCCCGAGCGTGAGCCTGTACGTTCGGCACGCGACCAGCGACCCTCTGGCGATCCGCTGGCGTCTCTACAAGCGCGCATCGCATACCTGTTTCGCGATCCGCAATTGCTGGAGCAAGCGCTAACGCACAGTTCTCTGGCCTATGAACAGCAGAAAATTCGGACACCGCAGGATGACAACGAGCAACTGGAGTTTCTGGGCGATGCCGTACTCGGCCTGGTAGTGACGGAACATTTGTACCGCGCTTACCCTGAGATGAATGAGGGCGACCTGACGCAACTGCGGGCACAACTGGTCAGCCGCAAGCATCTGGGACAGGTTGCGAGGTCTTTATCGTTGGGCGAGGCGCTGCGCCTGGGCAACGGCGAGGAGCGCAACGGCGGACGCAAAAAAGCAGCCATCCTCTCCAACGCGCTGGAGGCGCTGCTTGCCGCCATCTATCTCGACGGCGGATTGGAGCCAGTCGCCCAATTTATTCGCGGCTGGCTGCTAGCGGAAATGCTCGAAACCCTGGCGAATGCCTCTCGCTCCGGCCTCGCAGTGGGCGATCACAAATCTGCGCTCCAGGAGTATTTTCAGGCGCGAGGGTTGGGCCAGCCGCGATATGCCGTGACCGCAGAGAGCGGCCCGGATCATCAAAAGACCTTTGTTGTCGCGCTCCAGATATTGCAGCCCAATGGCGAACAACGACTGTTGGCTTGCGCCAGCGGCTCCCGAAAAAAAGATGCCGAGCAGGAGGCCGCCCGACTGGCGTTGGAATCCTTGCAACTGACAGGGGCACATCCAGAGGACATGCCTCCGTCTGCCGAGGAAGACTTGGCATGAGCAATACCCCGATACATATGGAGATGGAGACGGTATCGCAGAAGAGCGCGCAGGATTTTCTTGGCGTGGCGCAGACCATGCTGACGATTCTTGTCATCGCAATGTTTATTCTTACTTTTTTGGCGCAACCCTATCGGATTCCCTCCGCGTCAATGGAAGACACCCTGTTGGTGGGAGATTTTTTGCTGGTCAACAAGGTGGTGTACGCCACGCCCGGCATCTGGCACTCTCTGTTGCCCTACAGAAATATCCAGCGCGACGACGTAATCGTTTTTCACTTTCCACTGGATCCAGCAACCTATCTGGTCAAGCGCGTTATCGGTCTGCCGCAGGATCGCGTTCGTGTATTTGCGGGGCACGCGCTGGTCAATGACCAGCCGATCGAGGAACCATTTGCCATTTACACGCGCAGCTTTCCCAGCGTCTTCCGCGACTACTTTCCCTCTCATCTCTACACCGATCCGGGAGTCAATACGCAGTGGTGGATGCAAATGGGCCTGGATGTACATAACGGCGAATTGTCGATTCCTGCGGGAGATTACTTCGTGCTGGGAGATAATCGAAATGACAGCCTGGACAGCCGATACTGGGGATTTGTGCCGCGACAGAATATCGTGGGGCAACCGTTTCTGGTGTATTTTTCTGCGCTGTCGGAAGG
>DAHXNK010000082.1 GCA_027365415.1 Acidobacteriaceae bacterium | reverse complement strand
CCCCCTCCCGCTTGACTCCCTTCCAAGGTGCAATTTGAACACAGAGGCCAAAATGCTTTCAGCCGTCCTGCCCCAAAATGTCCGCAATCTATTAAGACATACTTTTGATGCTGCTAAGACATACTTTTGATGCTGCCTTTTGCAAGTCCTTTGCCGTCCCATTTTTTCCCGATTCAAGTGAAAAGATTTTTGGCAATACTCCCCATATCAAAAAAGAAGAACGCGGCAACTGCCATCACTGCACCTACTCCGATGCCTGCGGCAAATTGAATCCAATATGCGGAGGCATCCGTATGCGCCAACGCCATGCCTGCACCTAAAATACCTATGAAAGAAAGCTCTGCCAGACGGTAGACGTATTTTAGCGTGTGCTCCCCGGTGTGCGCGAAGAGGTCTTGATTGAGTCGAAGAATCCGCAACACTTGAAACATTTCGATGGTCAACCATGCCACGAGAAACCCGATCATCCCCAGCCAATGAATCATGGGAATGGCAATAGCTACGAGGGTGATATAGCTAAAGAACATAATGCGCGCCAGACGCTCATGGGTGTTGGTGGCGAACTGAAATTGAAATTTATGTTCCTTTACGCTGAGCGTCATGGAGATGGTTGCCATCAAAACATACGGCAGCACGGAAAACAATTGAGGTTTGTGCAGCCACAGAGCCAGCAGCATGGGCGAGATCAGCAGAACGCCAAGATTCACGGTGGGAATCAACGCAAAGATCAGCCGCTCGGAATAACTGTAGACGCGCACCAGAGCATCCCATTCTCCCCTGCCAAACAAGCGCGTAATCTCCGGGGCTAGGGCTTGCGTGGGCGCATTCAGTACCTGGCGACTCATGGAGAAGATAGTACGCATGACGGCAAACGCCACCACGACAAAGGGGCCAACCTCACGTTGTAGAATCAGCACCGGTATTTCGTAGGAGAGGAATGTGCTCATACTGATGAGACCGAAGTACCCACTGGGGCGAAGGATGCCACGCGCGGCGCTCCGATCCCACAAGCGCACCTGCGGAAAAATCTCTGGCGCTACGCGCCGGATATGCAGCAGAATCAGCAACGTTCCCACAATATAAATTCCGAGTTGCAAGGCGGCGAGCACAGGAAACGACCACCGCATCCATGCGCCAAAGGATGTCAGAATGACCATTGCCAGCCGCTGTCCGTTGATCCACAAAACTCCGGTGTGCGCACGGCTCAGAACCGTGTACATGCCCGTGAAATACTTAAACAGCACGCTCAGCAATACCTGAAGCGCGAGTAGATATAGCGCGAGTACAGCCGTGGATTGTAGAATTGTCAGGCGCAGAAGATGTTTTGCGGGCAAGCCAAACACGAGCACCGCCAGCACAGAGGCCGTCCCAAGAATTCCAAGCAAAATGCGCAACGAGGTCGATTGTTGCAGGTGATATCGTTCCAGGTCGCGCCGCTGGTAGCAAACGGTCAAGTCCTGCGTGACGTAGGTCTGGATGCCAAAATTGAGCGTGCTGAGATAGGCCACCGCACCGGACAGAACAATCCATTCGCCGTACAGCGTGGTGCCGTATCGATATAAGAAGATGGGCGGCAGCAACAGCCGAGTGGCCAGGTTCACTCCATTGGAGGTCAAGAGTGCCGCCATTACTTTCGCAATGCGAGTCAGGCTTCCGTGACTCATGCGCGTACCACGGCAGGCTCATGCTCGCGGAGCGCGGCCTGCAACCGTGTCTGCCGCGCAGCCGCAGACGGAGGATAGCGACGCAGCAAATCTTCCGTCGCCACTGTCACCTGCTCCACGCTGATTTCGTCGATGTAGCGATCCGCCGTTTCCTCCGGGATTGGCCCGCCCCACAGCACACGGTAATTTGGATGGGAAATCGGCAACCATTCGATAGGATTTTGCCATCCGGGAGCGATGACAACCCCTGGCAATTGAACAGCGCGCGCTACATGGAAGCTGCCTGTATCGAGGCTGACCACGGCATCGCAGAGGGCCAGAACTGCGGCTAATTGGGAGATCGTAGTCTTTCCGGCCAGGCTGATTCCCTTTTCGTGTAACGACTCCCGCAGCGCGTTAATTTTTTGTGCTTCCTGCGCGCTTCCAACGAAAATTGGAGGCGCATCAAAAATGCGAGTCAGAGTGCTGATGACCTGCTGAAATCGCTCGACGCGCCATTGATTGGGTTGTCCTCCGCTGTTCTGCGTGACGTAGGCAATTCTTGGACGTGTCGCATCGCCAAAGGTTGGAGTGAGAGCATCCAATGCGTAGTTTGCCTCTTCCCTGCCGAAAAACATGCGCGGTTCGGGCGCGACAACTTCATGGCCCAGAGCGCGCAGAATATCTACATTGCTTTCGATTTGCGAGCGGTTGGAATCAATGTCGAGCGGCAGATCGTATAGCGGCGCGGCGAGCATATATCCCGCGCGTACAGCTTTGCCCGCGAACATTGCGAGAAAGGCCAGCTTGGATCGTTGATTGCCGAGCGTCGTGACAAGGCACGCCGGGCCAGGCGGAAGCTGCCGCTGCATCTGGCGAACAGCGCGAACGGTGCCGCGAAAATCCTGCCAGGGATTCGGCGTGACCACGCAGCGATCAACAAAGGGAGTGCGATGGAGAACGCTGGCGGCCATCGGACTGGCGGCTACAGAAATATGCGCGTTTGGCAATGCTGTCTTGATCGCCTCGAACAATGGCGTGGCGTGGACGGCGCTGCCCAACGGCGTGTCATACTGCAAAAATAAAAAGTTGCGAATGGAACGCAGCGGCTCCGGTTGCAGCGTGAGTTTGCCGCGCAAAGGACGTTCCAGCCCTGCCAGTAGATGAAAGAAAAAAAGTTTGGCCGGACTATGTTTGGCGATGGGCGGCATCGGAATCTCTCTTTTCGTTTGCAATCATGCTTGCCGTCTGCACCGGGTTCGACAAAGATCGTTCCAGACGAGCATACCGCGCCGCTCCAGAGGATGGAAACGCATCCATCGAAGACAGCATGGCCTGTATCACTGATTCCACGCCAATCTCCTCCATCCAATAATCCAGCGTGGGCATAGGGATGGAATCGCCGCAAAGAATGCGGTACTGCGCGTGGCCAACGGGTAGCCATTCCGCAGGATTCTGCCATGCTGGCGCGATTACGACTCCGGGTAGTCCCACCGCGCGAGCAACATGAAAGGTTCCCGTATCTAAACTGAGGACGAAATCACACTGCGCCAGAACCGCTGCCAGTTGCGGAATGGCCGGTGTCTTCCCGGCCAGGGAAATGCCGCGTTCAGCCAACGGCTGCCGCAAAGCTTCAATGGCAGCGGCTTCCTCTGCCGTCCCTAAAAATATGGGAATAGCGCTGCGCGTGGAGTGAAGCGCTGCAATCACGCTGCGAAAGCGTTCCTCGCTCCACTGCTTGGGCTGGATGACGCTGCATTGCGTCACCACGGCAATGCGCGGAGTTTCAGAAGAGAGTCCTGAAAGCAGATGCGTCACGTATGCCGCCTCTTCCCTGCTGAAAAAAACGCGCGGCTCTGGGACAGAAACTTTATGGCCCAGAGCACGCAGAATCTCCAGATTGTTTTCCATCTGGGGGCGATCCGCGCAAAAATCGAGCGCCACGTCATAGAGCGGCAAGGCGAGCGTATATCCCATGCGCGTTGCCCTGCCTGCTAGCAGGGCGAGCAGAGCCAGAATCGGACGTTGATTGCCAGTGGTGGTGGCGATGCACACGGCTCCGGTGGGAAGCTGCCGATATACATTTCGTACAGCGCGAAGAGCGCCGAGAAAATTCTTCTCTGGCGATGGCGTGACCACGCAGCCATCGACAAAAGGATTGTGCTGTAAAACGCTGGCCGTCATGCGACTAGCAGCGACGGTGATATGCGCCTCCGGCAACGCCCGCCGAATCGCCTCATATAAGGGTGTGGCATGAACGGCGCTGCCTAGAGGCGCGTCATATTGCAGAAAAAGAAAATTCCGAATACTTGCAAGCCGTTGCGGCGTTGTGGGTTGATGGCGGCGCAGAATGCGCTCCAGCCCCGCAAGAATGCGGAATGCCTTGTACTTTGCTGACCGAGGAGAGATGGCGAGTCGATTGGGCATCTGCGCGGTAGGAGCCTCGGCTACATCTTATAGCGGCCAAGGTCTTCGTCGTTCAGATTCTCCAGCCAGCGGCGCAGCTCCTCTGGAGAAAAATTCTCTGCTCCGGCATTGGTCAACCGTGCCGCGTGCGCCACCTGATCGGCAATAAAGATGGGACAATCCATGCGCAGGGCCAGCGCCAGAGCATCCGACGGTCGCGCATCCATGCTAACCCACTCGCCAGCGCGCTCCATCCAGAGTACGGCATAGAAGGTGTCGTCCTTCAGCTCCGTGATGACAATGCGACGCAAAACCGCATCGGTGCTGCGAATCAGATGGATCATCAGATCATGCGTCATCGGGCGCGGTGTCGTGGTCTTTTCGATCTCCAGCGCGATGGCGTTGGCCTCGAAAATTCCCACCCAAATTGGCACTACGGCATCGCTGTGGACATCCTTCAACACAACAATAGGCATGTTGGTGACTGGATCCATCATCAGGCCGCGAATCTTCACTTCGATCAATCCCTCGACAGGGGCCACGCTGATCATTTCCGATTTAGAGGAAGGGCTGCTCATGCCGAGAGCGCTCCTATCGTTACCAGTTTCGGCAGGCTCGCCTCGGTTGGCGTAGGCAAGGTCGGACTGTAAAGTACGTCGCCTGGTAGAGCCTCACCAACTAGCGTTTCACCCAGCAGGCTGTTGGGGTAATTTCCCGTAATGTGAACCTGCAGATAGCTTCCGGGCGCGGGCAGGATGGGAGAGCCTGTCGTAAAGTTGAGCGTCTTATTCTGTGTTGTCCGGCCCATCACCTGACCGCGTGCCGCGTTATGACCCTCAACCATCACTTCAACTATTTCCCCTATATGTCTGGCGTAACTCACTCTTTGTAGTTCGCGCTGGCGATCCAGCAGGATTTGTAGGCGCTGACTCTTCACCTCGTCCGGGATGCTGTCCGGCATGGAAATCGCCGGAGTGTTTGGGCGTGGCGAGTATTTGAAGGCGAAGACTGCGTCGTAGTTCACCTCGGCCAGCAGCGTAATGGTGTCTTCAAAATCCGCGTCCGTCTCGCCGGGAAAGCCAACAATAATGTCGGTCGTCAGGCTGATGGGGCGTTTGGCGGCGCGAATCCAGGCGATGCGCTCCAAGTACCACTCGCGGGTATAGAGGCGCTGCATGGCGTGGAGCACCTGCGTCGATCCGCTCTGCACTGGCAGATGGACGTGGTCGCAAAGCGTGGGCACGGCATCAATGGCATCGACGATGTCGCGGGTAAAGTCACGCGGGTGCGAGGTGGTAAAGCGCACGCGACGAATGCCAGCTACCTCGCCAACGGCGGCCAGCAGTTCGGCAAAGCTCATCTTGCCGGAGGGGTCGCGGTAGGAATTGACGTTCTGGCCCAGCAACTGAATCTCTGTGTAGCCAGCGTCGGCCATGCGGCGCGCCTCGGCCAGCACGGAGTCGGCGGTACGGCTGCGCTCTTTGCCGCGAGTAAACGGAACCACGCAGTAGGAGCAGAATTTGTCGCAGCCTTCAATAATGGTGATGTAACCGCGATAGGGGTTGCTGCGCGCGGTGAACTCCGTCTCAAAGGTCTGGTCGGTCTGGCGGTCGTCCAGGCCGGTGATGCGCTCCTCGCCTGCTTCGAGACGAGCCAGCATCTGCGGCAGGTTGCGATAGGAGGCCGAGCCGGAGACCAGTGAAACATAGGGCGCGCGGTCAAAAATCTTTTCGCCTTCCTGCTGCGCCACGCAACCCAGCACGGCAAAGCGCTTGCCTTTTTTGTGCAGCGCCTTGTAATCATTCAGGCGGTTGAAGACCTTCTGCTCGGCCTTATCGCGAATCGAGCAGGTGTTGTAGAGAATCAGCGAGGCCTCGGTCTCCTCCTGCACCTGCTGGTAGCCCTGCTGTACCAGCGTGCCGATGACTTTTTCTGAGTCATGGACGTTCATCTGGCAACCAAATGTCTCCAGATAGAAGGTCTTCTCGCCGGGGTTGAAATTCGTTGCCATTCTTGCTGAGTATAGCGCAGACAGCATGAGAAAGGCCGTCGGGCACTTTTCCCACTCAAGCCAAAAGCAGGCTTGAATAGGGCACCCGGCCACTCGCCCTCTATCCGTCTACTTTTTATTCTTGTCGGAATTCTCGGGTGGTCGGTTGTCTTGGACAGGTACCTCAGTCTGCGTCTGTGATTGTGGTTGAACTGGAGTCATCTTGGCTGGCAATCGTGCATCAAACGCCAATGGTTCAGTTTTTTCACTGCTTTGTGGGTCATTCTTATTGCTCATCTATGAGTCCCCTTAGAAACATTCTCGTAAACAAAGATCATTGTACCCAACAGACCTGCGAGAAAGCAGATAGAACCGACAATAGCACAGCATGTCACAGCCTTCGACCATCTGCTTTTTTTGTTAAGAAATTCGTTCTGTTGCTGAATGTAATACTTGTAAAGGTACTCAAGGTGGATTTTCTGCGCCTGTATTCCGAGCGGAAAGGATGCAATTGTTGCTACGATGCAGAATGCAAATGAAATCCATGAGAAATAGAGCCAGTTGAGATGTTCAGCTTTTTCCAATGGAACAACATCTTTGATGAATGCCAAAGACAATCCAAGTGCCCCGCTTGAGAATGTCAGGAGGCTCTTGTCGAATTCATCGGAGCTCGACTGTTGGTCTATTCGCGCCTGATTTGCGTGTGTATCATACAACTCTTGCCGACGTATCTGCTCAGCATTCCTAGACTCGGGCGCTTGAAGACTGCTACTCGGTTCCGATAATCGACGATCACTCATAGATGTTGCCGATCTATTGCACTGGCGGTGCCCCATTCAAGCCCTCTTTTGGCTTGAGTAGGATGAATATCTACAACGTCCCGAAGTGCCTTGTCTGAAAACTTACTTTACTCTACAGCCCCAGCTTGCTCCAGATGGTATCGACGCGGGCTTTGGTCGCCGCATCCATCGTGAGCACCTCAGGCCAGGGGCGCGTGAATCCCTCTGCTGCCCATTTGCGCGTTGCATCGATGCCCATCTTGCTGCCATAGCCTGGCTGGCGCGAGGCATGATCCAGCGAATCCACTGGCCCCATTGTGAACTGGATATCGCGCTCTGGATCAATGTTGTTGGCCACGCGCAGCGTCACCTCGCGCAGGTCTTGCACGTCGCAATCCTCATCCACCACCACCACGCATTTGGTAAACATGGCCTGGCCCAGCGACCAGATGCCGTGCATCACCT
>DAHXNK010000081.1 GCA_027365415.1 Acidobacteriaceae bacterium | reverse complement strand
GGCCAAGGTGGTGCTGACGGATCGCGACGGCAAGGTGCTATACCAGAATTCCAACTATCTTTTTCGGCAGCAGTATCAGGCCACCGCCGATCTGACCAGCTTTATTCAGGAGGACACTCCGGCTGTGCATCGGCTGGCGCGCGATTTTGCGCAGGCGTTGGTGAGCGATATTTTGGATTCTTTTTGAGAGCGGTGGTTTAGGATGCAGGACGGAACTTCAAAAAACGCGCCGTTGGGTGGGAGCTTCGCAGCGGTTCGGCGATTTTTGGCGGAGCTGCGCAGCGATGCGCGCCGATTTGGGTACGTGTTTTTGGGGGATGCGGCATTTTTTCAGCAGCAATGCCGCAAGGGAATCCTTGATGCTCTGATTGATCCGACGATGCGCGATTTTTGCGTGTCTGAAGTTGTGTTGGGAGAGCAGAGCATCTTCGATGCGCTCAACCATGCGCGAACCCCGTCGTTGATGGCGCCATTCCAGGTGATCTTTGTGCGGAATGTGCGCGCGCTCTACCAGCGTGGTTCCAAAAAGGAAGAGTTTGCCGCCATCGACGCATACTTCCGCGAAACCAATCCGCAGGCGCTGCTGGTGTTTGTTGCCGATCATCTGCACATTCCTGCCGATGTCCGGCGCATGGACATGCAGGATAAGGAGCAATACGAAAAAATTCAGGAGACGCTGGGCATCCACTGCGGCCTGGTGGAGTTGGCAGAAGCGAGTGAAGCCGATGCGATGCGTTGGGTGGTGGAAACTGCGGCGCAGGCGGAGGTGCGATGCGAAGCCGATGCTGCGCGTGGGTTGATCGACGCGCTGCACGGGGAGATGATGAGCATTGCTTCCGAGGTGGAAAAGCTACTGCTCTATGTGAGTGGTCGCAGCCAGATCACGCTGGCGGATGTGGAGGCGATGGTCGCATCTGCGCGGCAGCGTTCGCTGTATGAACTGACCGATGCCATCTCCGCGCATGACAAAGCGCGCGCGTTACTGCTGCTGCAAGGGTTGTTGAATGCCAGCGATGGCGGCGAGGATTCTGCCATTGGACATCTGTATATGCTGGCGCGAACCTTTCGCCAGATGTTGGTGGTTCTGGAAAAAAATGTGCGCGATTCCCGTGCCATCTGGCAGGCGCTATGGCCAGGATTTCGCGTGGCTCCGTTTGCTGTTGACGATCTGATTCGCCAAGCGCGCCGCTACAAGAGTCGTCGCGACTTGATGCGAATGATCGAGCGGGTTGCGCGCGCCGACCGCGATCTGCGCTCCTCCCCAATCGACAAGCGACTGGTTCTGGAGCAACTGGTGATGGATCTGGCCGCCGTGGGACAGACGGCGCGAGCATAGAGGCTTCTCGTGGAATTTACCAGACGCGGCAGCGTTGCGCGGGTGCCATTGGCTGGCCCTGCTTGCACTGAAAGGCGTGGGAAAACTCCGACATGTTTTGTACTACGCCATTGGCGCGGAAGCGGTCGGGAGAGTGTTCGTCCGTCAGTGCGCGCAGACGGAGAAACGCGGGGCGCGCAGTAGAACACCAGTTTTGCGCGTAGCCGATAAAAAATTGTTGCTCCAGCGTGAAGCCGCCCATTTTTTCGGCAAGGTTGATATTGTTCTTTTGCGCATAGGCTTCCATCGCCATGTAAGCCAGACGAATGCCGCCGTTGTCCGCAGTATTTTCTCCCAGAGTCAACTTGCCATTGACGTGCAGCGTGTCCACCGCGACGAAGCTGCTGTACTCGTTGACGAGGCAGGCTGTGCGCTGCTCGAAGTGTTTTTTATCCTCTGGAGTCCACCAGTTTTTCAGGTTGCCATGTCCATCGAACTGGCTGCCCTCATCATCAAAACCGTGGGTCAGTTCATGTCCGACGATGGCTCCAATATGGCCATCGTTAACCACCTGCGACGCTGAGTGGTCATAGAATGGCGGCTGCAAAATTCCGGCAGGGAAGTTGATGTTATTCATGCTGGGATCGTAATACGCATTGACGGTGGGCGGGGACATATCCCAATCGTTCCTGTCCACAGGCTTGCCGATTTTGTCGATCTCGCGCGCAAACTCAAATTGCCGCGCGCGCATGGAGTTGCCCAGCGCATCGGTGCGCGAAATGCTCAGCTTGGAATAATCCCGCCATTGGTTGGGGTAGCCAATTTTATTGGTGATAAGGTCGAGCTTCTCTTTGGCCTTTGCTTTGGTGTCCGCGCTCATCCAATCCAGCGAACTGAGGTCTTGGCCCATCGCAGACTCAATGGCCTGCACCATGTCCAGTGTCTTCTGTTTGCTGTCTCCAGAAAAATACTTTTCCACGTAGACCTGCCCCAGTGCCTCGCCTAACCCTCCATCGGTAGCGGCGACGCAGCGCTTCCAGCGAACATGCTGCTGCGGAGTTCCAGAAAGCTTGTGCCCATAGAAATCAAAAGTCTCTGCATCGAAGGCCGTGGGCAGCCGCGAGGAGAACGAGTCGAGCAGATGCACGCGCAGATAATTTTGAATAACCGCCATATCGGTTTGTTGCACGATGCCATTCAATGCTGTGAAAAAATCTGGACTCGCGACATTCAGAGAGTCAAACGCGGGAGCCTGTACGTCCTGAAAAATTTCCTTCCACGCAAAGAGAGGCGAACTGGCTGCAAGCGCGGCAACGGTTTCCATGTGATAAACGTTGCGCGGATCACGCCGCTCTACATTGCCCATAGATGCCTTGGCCATTGCGGTTTCCATGACCATGATGCCCTTTGCATTGCGCTGGGCCTGATCCATTGGCTGACCATAAAGATGCAGCAGGTTCGCCATGTGCTGCACATATTCCTGCTGAATTTGCACGCTCTTCGGGTCTGTGCGCAGATAGTAATCTTTTTCTGGCAGCCCCAGACCATCCTGATCCACGACGGCGATTTCCTTGGTGGCATCCTGAAAATCCTGCTGCGAGGTGAGCGAAAAAAAGGCATTCACTCCTATTTTTTGATCCTGCGCGATGAGAGCGGAGAGGTCTCTCTTGTTTCGTAGCGCGTCGATGCGATCCAGTTCCGGTTGCAGCGGCTTCAGCCCATCTGCGTTGATGGCGGCGGTATCCATGCAACTGGCGTAGTAGTCGCCGATCTTTTGTTCATTGGCGGTGCGTGTGGGTTTCGGCTGCGCCGCCTGCTCCAGAATTCCATGCAGCAGTTGCGTGTTGTATTCCTGTAGATTTTCAAATTGATCGTAGATCGGCATATCGCCGGGAATAGGATATTTTTTTGAGAAGTTTCCGCAGGCGTATTGATAGAAATCTTCGCAAGGATTCGCCGAGGTATCCATGATGTTGCGATCGAATCCGTGGATGGGAGAAAAAGTTCGTTTCTCTGGAGGAACGGTCGCCGCGTTGGACGTTTGATTGCCGCTGGATTGACCGATGGCAATCGTCGTCAGGCAGAGAAGCGCTGGGAGCAAGAGGGAAAACGGGATCGATGGCTTGCCGGAAAAAAACTTCATGTGGCCTTCCTTGATTGCGATTCAGTTATTGCACGCCCAAGCTGGGCCGCGTACTTGTATCAGACCAGTGCGGATGTGCTCGCGTCAACCGATGCAGCACTCATGCCGCACTCAAAGACGCTGGATTTTCCAGTGTCTTCGACAGGGCCGTTGTGGTATCCTCCGCGCACGGGCACTTTGAGTTTTATCCACCTTATTATGACCAACGAAAAAACCATCCAGGCAACATCCGATGCCAATCCTTACGGGCCGCTCACTCCGTCTGGATTATTGCAGCGCACCTTTGTGATGTATCGTGAGCGTCCCAGCCTTGTGTTTGGGTTGATGCTGATTGTGGCTGCGGTGCAGCTTGTGGCTACCGGAGCCATCACCTCTTCCAGCGACTTGCTACAACGGCGGGCTGGCATGGGGATGCCGCCGTTGCAGATTGCGCTCTTCGTCATCGTTTGCCTGCTGGCATCTTTGCTGACGTATCTGGTGATGCAGGTGGTGCAGGGCGCGTTCTTTTATGCGGTTACGGCGTGGGTCGAAGGCCGAACGATGCCCGTGGGTGATGCCTGTAGCCTGGCGCTGGAGCGGATCGGTCGCTTGATTGGCGTTTCGTTGCAGGTAGCAATACGGGTCTTTGGATACTCTGTGCTTCTGGGTTTGATTTTAAGTGGGGTCGGAGTCGCCGTGGGTGTTCTATTGCAGAACATGATCGGAGAATCGCTGCACGCATCGGGTTGGATGGGATATGCGCTGATTCTGGTTCCGGTGGTTGCCGTATTGCTGGGGGCGTGCGTGTTGGCGATTTTCTGGATTATCGCGCGTTATGCCATCTCGATCCCCGCGTGTCTGGCGGAAAACATGCCAGCGTCCGATGCCGTTCGACGTTCCATCGCGCTCTCTGCCAAGAGCCGGAGTCGCATCTACGCCATGTATGCGTTGGTGATGGTATTTGTTGTAGTCAGCGCGATGATTGTTCTACCTCTTCGCCTGCTGGCGATGTATCCCGGAAGGCATTTGGCCATGTTCCCGCTTTTGAATGCCGTTGCCTCAGCCGTCAATCTTCTCTTTGGCACGTGGGCGATCTCCTTTACCGGCATCGCAACCACGCTCTGTTATTACGATCTGCGCGCGCGCAAGGAAGGGCTGGGCGTGACGATACTTTCACAAACGGATGCAGCCGATGCGCCACAGGATGAAACGCTTCCATCTGACCTGCCACACGCCGAACCGCTGGCAGGATCATAGCGCGTTTTCTTTATTTTTATGTCGCGAGAAGGCCAGTGTAAACTGCCATGCCCGCTACGGCATCCACGCCGATGGCATCCAGAGCGTCGATTTCGCTGCGTTCGCGGATGCCTCCAGCCACGATCAACTGCCGTTGGGTAAGCGCGCGCAATTGTGCTGCAATCGCAAAAGGGAAGCCCTGCATTAAGCCCTCGGTATCGACATGCGTGTAGAGGAAGGCCGCGCAGTATGGCTCTAATACTTTCATCGCCTGTTCCGGGCGCAAAGCAATATTTTGCTGCCAGCCGCGAACGGCAACATAGCCGCCTTTGGTATCGACACTGAACGCCAGGCGTTCTCTGCCGATTTCTTCCGCAAGATTTCTGGCAAAATCCACGCGCACGCAATCCTGCGGAGCGGCGGTGGCGGCGTTCGATGTTTCTGGAGCGGTAAAAAGAGACGAGCCAAAGATGATGCGCATCGCTCCCATGTCCAGCAGAGCGCGAGCGTCGGCGACAGAGCGAATGCCGCCGCCCACCTGGCAGGGAAGCCGTTGCAGAATGCGTTCGATCAAAGCGCGATTGTCCCCTTGGCGCTTGGCGGCGTCGAGGTCGATAAGCTGTACCAGCTTGTATGTCGCGAAACGTTCGATCCAGTATTCAAAGTCGTCAAATTGCAGCGCCAGCCGCTCGCCCTGCACCAGTTGCACAATCTGGCCGCCCATTAAATCAATAGCAGGAATCAGCATCTCGGTTTCTTCATCCTCGCATTAATATTTTTTGTGGTTGCTTCAGCAGGGCAGACGCATGGAGATCCCACGCGATGCGAGTTGCTCTTTGAGCGTGCGCGCATCCATCATTCCGTAGTGGAAGATGCTGGCCGCAAGCGCCGCGTCTGCATGGCCTCGCGTAAACACATCGACAAAATGATCGACCATGCCCGCGCCTCCAGAGGCGATGACTGGAATCTGCACAGCTTGGCTGACGGCAGCGGTCAGTTCGCAATCGAATCCATTGCGCGTTCCATCTGCGTCCATCGAAGTAAGCAGAATCTCTCCGCCTCCTCGTTGCTCGGCTTCTCTCGCCCAATCCAGCACTCGCTTGCCTGTGGCTTTGCGTCCGCCGTTGATGTAGACCTCGGCCAATTCGGGAGCAACGACTTCTGTTTGATTCGGCTGCTTGCGGCGCGCATCAATGGCGATCACGACGGCTTGCGCTCCAAAACGAGCGCCGATTTCTTCAATCAAGTTTGGTTGCGTGATGGCTGCGGAGTTCAAGCTGATCTTGTCCGCTCCTGCATCAAAGACCCGCGCCGCATCCTCTAGTGTGCGAATGCCGCCGCCGACGGTGAGCGGTACAAAGATGCGCTCGGCGGTGCGCTGTACGGCATTCAGTAATGTATCGCGACCCTCGTGCGTGGCCGTGATATCGAGAAAAACAATTTCGTCCGCGCCGCCCTGCACATGGCGCTCAGCCAACTCTGCCGGATCGCCCGCATCGCGCAGGCCGACAAACTGCACTCCTTTTACCACGCGCCCTGCCGTTACATCGAGACATGCGATGATTCTTCGCGTCAACATGCGGGCAGCTCCAGAAAGTTTTGTAAAATTTTTAGACCAGCAGCGCCGGATTTTTCTGGATGGAACTGTACGGCCATCCAGTTTCCATCTTCGACGACAGCGGAAAAGTCTCCTGCATAATTTGTAGCCGCCACGGTAGCTTGTATCGCTGGAGCGCGATAGGAATGCGTGAAATACACATGCGTCGCCGGCGTCAGTCCGCGCAGCAGCCGCGAGGGACGAACGACATCGAGGGAATTCCATCCCACATGCGGACATTTCACGGAATCAGGAAAGCGCTCGCATTGTTCTGGAAAAACATTTAGTCCGGGAACGGTGGGAGCCTCTGTACTTCCGCTAAAAATCCACTGTAGGCCGACGCAGATGCCAAGAAAGAGCGCACCCTCGGCAACGCGCTGCTGGATGGCTGCGGCCAGCCCCGATTGAAAGAGCCGCTCCGTTGCAGCAAAGTGTCCGACACCGGGCAGGATAATCTTTTCTGCCGCGCGCAAAGCGTCAGGATCGGCAGTCACCAGCGGCTCACATCCCAGCGCGCGCAGCGCCTTGCAGACGGAGGTGAGATTTCCAGCGCGATAATCGACAACCGCAATCATAGAAGTCCCTTGGTGCTGGGCAGCATGTCGCGCAACTGCTGGTCGCGGGAGCAGGCAAAGCGCAGCGCCCGCGCAAAGGCTTTGAAAATGGCCTCAATCTTATGGTGATTGGAACGGCCATAGAGAACCTTCAGGTGGACATTGGCGCGTGCTCCGCGCGCGAAGCCTTCAAAAAAGTCGTACAGCAACTCCGTTTGTAGATCGCCAACCAGACGCACGCGAACCTTGGCATCGACGACGCAAGCCGTGCGCCCACTGAGATCAATGGCAGCGATGGCGAGGGTTTCATCCATTGGCATCAAAAAATATCCGGCGCGAAGAATGCCTTTTTTATCGCCCAATGCCTGATCGAATGCCTCGCCGAGCGCAATGCCCACATCTTCGACGGTGTGATGTTGATCGACATCCAGATCGCCTTTGCATTGCAAGGTGAGATCGAATCCGCCGTGACGCGTGAATAGCTCCAGCATGTGATCGAAAAAGCGAATGCCCGTTTGGATCGTATAGCGTCCCTGACCTTCGATGGCAAGGCGCAACTGAATCTTTGTCTCGGTCGTATTGCGATCTAATTTCGCAGCGCGAGCTTTTATTTTTCCGGTTGCCATTGCAACTCCTTCAATGTCTCTTGCAATGCGGCGATGCCGCGTTGGG
>DAHXNK010000080.1 GCA_027365415.1 Acidobacteriaceae bacterium | reverse complement strand
GGTATCGCCCAGCGCCAGCCGCGCCGCTAATGCACTGGAAAAGGTGCAACCTGTTCCGTGTGTGGAGCGCGTGACAATGCGCTGGCCCGGAAACCACTGGCTGTCAGCAGCCAGCGTTATTAGCAGGTCGTCGGGCCGGGCCGCATGCCCTCCGGTCACGACAACCCGCAGGCCGGGATTGCCCAGCCGGGCGGCCATCTCCAAAAGCGCCTGGGCGCTGGCCTCGGTCTCCTCGTGGGTTTCGGAGATTGCTCGCCCTGTAAGCGCCGCCAGTTCCTCAAGATTGGGAGTGATCCAGTCGGCCCGCGCCAGAAGTTCCTTCCGCAGGACGGCCTGACCACTGGCATCTAGCAGCTCCGCCCCGGAGCTGGAGCGCAGGATTGGATCCAGCACGACGGGCACCCCCGGCTGGCTGCGCAGAAACCCAGCCACAGCCCCGGCAATCTCACCCGTAGCCAACATTCCGACCTTAATAGCGGCAAGCCGGACATCCCCGACAAGACAAAGCAGCGTCTCACCGAGGACATGGGCGGCCACTGGCTCCATCCCCTGCACTCCTAGGGTCGATTGCACTGTGAGCGCCGTGATGCAAGCCATGCCATAGATGCCGTGGGCGGCAAAGGTCTTGATATCCGCCAAAATCCCGGCCCCGGCGGAGGGGTCAAACCCAGCAATTGTCAGTGCAATCGGCCCCTCGGCAATACCAAGGGAAGGCTCCGTTGGGGTCGGCGACGGGAACGGAACATGAGGATCGGAGGTCACAGGATCATCTTGTCATACGGTTGAGGTTGCCAGGCAGACGGAAGGGCGAAAAGTACTAGAAAAGGCGTAGCACAATGAGTACCACAATGGGACGAAAAATGCAAGAAAAAAATCAAAATAAACCGTTTAATTTCTTTGACTTAGATACGATGGTCTCGGTACACTTATGGAGGTAGGCAGCTATGAAGATACTCTCTGAAAATTCGATCCTGAACGAGCGAACCGTTTCCACGGCTCGGCGCGTTGTCTCGATCGCAGTCGGGGCGACCGTCGGCATCAGCATGGGTCTCACCAGCGTCCAGGCCAGCCAGCCGGGACACGCGCTGCTGGAGGGTTTGCACTCCGTCGGCAGGTTGGAGCTTGCCTCCCCCACGCCGGAGATCATTCCCGCAGCCAATCTCTCGGCCAACCCCATCGCCAACCCCACCGCCGATCTCGACTTGCCCGCAAGAGCGGCTCGGCCCCAGATCGGCAAATGGTATCAGGTGGGCCTCGCATCCTGGTACGGCGGACAGTTTCAAGGCCGCCAGACGGCCAACGGCGAACGCTTTGATATGAATGAGTTATCCTGCGCCCACCGCACCCTACCGCTGGGAACCTGGGTCAAAGTCACTAATCTCCATAACCATAAATGGGTGGTGCTGCGGGTTAACGACCGTGGGCCGGTGCCAGAGACGCGGGTCGTCGATCTCTCCTCGGCAGCGGCACACTTGCTGGGAATGCGGACACAGGGGATCTCGCGGGTGCGTCTGGACGTGATTGATCCCAAACAGGCCGCCGCCGCCGCCCGGATGGAGCATCTGCGTGCCCTGCGCGCAGCGGAGAATGCTGCCTCAACCGTAGTCCCGACAGCGACGGAAGCTGCCACCCCGAATCCAACAGCCGCTGCTCCTCAACTCTAATCTCCTCGGAATCTCCCGGAATCCACTGGATTCTGGGAGATTCAATCGCGGCTTCCGGTACAATCAAGCCGCATGGATGCTCCGAAATCCCCTCTTCCCCTTGCCCCCGTTCCGCCTTCGGCGAAGGATCGTTTGATCGTCGCGCTGGATTTCCCCTCTGCCGCCAAAGCGCTGGCGCTGGCCGACCAACTGGCCGGAAGCTGCCGCTGGGCCAAGGTTGGGCTGGAACTCTACCTGGCCGCTGGAAACCCCATTGTTGCCGAGTTGAAGGGGCGCGGCTTCTCCATCTTTCTCGATCTCAAACTCCACGACATTCCCAACACCGTGGCCGGAGCGGTTCGCTCGGCAGCGCAGGCGGGCGCTTCGCTGCTGACGCTCCACGCTGCAGGCGGCCCGGCGATGTTGCGCGCGGCGGTCGAAGCGGCGGCGGAGATTGCCGCGCAGGGGGGGGATCCCCCACAACTGCTGGCCGTCACCGTGCTCACCAGCATGGATGCGGCGGAACTGGCGACCATCGGGGTTGCCCAATCTCCTGCTGAGCAGGTGCTGCGGCTGGGCCGGATGGCGCTGGCGTGCGGTGTGGCGGGGCTGGTCTGCTCGCCGGAAGAGGTGGCCATGCTGCGCCAAGATTTAGGACAAAATCCGCTACTGGTGACGCCGGGGATTCGTCCAGCAGGCAGCGCGGCGCAGGATCAGAAACGTCTGGCCACGCCCGGAGCGGCCATCGCCACCGGAGCCAGCTATCTGGTCGTTGGCAGACCGATCACGCAGTCCGCCGACCCACTGCAAGCCGCGCAGTCCATTTTGCTGGAGATGGAGAGAGAGCGCCGGGCGGGGGGATTCCATGTGGCATAAAGGAGCCGCATCTCTCCCCGCTCTGCTTAAATAAGAGCATGAGCAACCCCGCGCCCGCCGCTGCGCCCAACACGGTCGATGTTCTCGTTATCGGAGCAGGCCCCACCGGACTGGCCTGCGCCATCGACGCGCAGCGCGAGGGCTTCCGCGTAACCCTGCTCGACAAAGGCTGTCTGTGCAACTCGCTCTTTCATTACCCCGCGCACATGACCTTCTTCACCACTCCAGAGCTGCTCGAAATCGGCAACATTCCCTTCAGTAGCCCCAACCCCAAGCCCAATCGGCAGGAGGCGCTGGAGTATTACCGCAAGGTTGCCGCGCACTATCGGCTTGATGTTCGCGCCTATCAGAATGTCGCTCGCATCGTCGGTGTCGATGGCGCTTTTGCCATCCACGCCACCGACACCTTTGCCCGCGCGCACACATACCATGCGCGCAAGCTCATCCTCGCCACGGGATACTACGATCTGCCAAATCTGCTGCACATCCCCGGCGAGGATTTGCCCAAGGTGACGCACTACTACACCGACCCGCATCCCTACTTCAATCAGGATGTACTGGTCATTGGCGGGAAAAACTCTGCCGCCATTGCGGCGCTGGAACTCTGGCGACATGGCGCGCGCGTTACGCTGGCGCATCGCGACGCGGCCATGCACAAGCACGTCAAATACTGGATTCTCCCCGACATTGAAAATCGCATCCGCAACAACGAGATCGCCGCGTACTTCCATTCGACCGTGACCGCGATTACTCCCGACACCGTGCATCTGTCCACGCCGGAGGGTGAGCGAGCGCTGTCGAATCAATTTGTCTTTGCCCTGACTGGCTACCATCCGGATTTTTCTTTTCTGGAATCACTCGGCATCCAACTGGAAGGCGCAGATCGAACGCCCATCTGCAACCCGGAGACGCTGGAGAGTAATGTTCCTGGAATTTACCTTGCGGGCGTGATCGTGGCCGGGATGCGCACCAATGAGATATTCATTGAGAATGGGCGCTTCCACGGCGCGCAGATTGCCGCCAGTCTACGTCAAAAAATTCAGCCAGTTCCTGCACGCGCTGCATCCAAGCTACCAACATAGGGGCCTCGGATTTCCCGGCAGAGATGCTCTCGCTCCACTACAATCGAAACGAATCGTTTCTATGCCGCGTTTTGTTCCCAGTACCATTCGAGGTCAGCTCATCGCAGGCACGCTCCTGCTGCAATGTCTACTGGTCGCCATTTTTGTTGGGTATATCTATCGCCAGCAGAGCACGCAGGCGCGCGCCCGCACAGAGCAACGATTGATCTACCAGGTGCATGTGATGGCAGATGCCTCTGCGGAGGAGATGGCTGACCAGCACCTGATGGCGCTCCAATCCATCATGGCCGCCATGCCCGCCTCGCCCACCATCCGCTCCGCGCGCATCACGGATCTTTCCGGCAACGTGCTGGCATATGGGGATCGCAATGGCCCCAGCAGCTATCGTCCGCTTTCTCCTTTGGAAATGGCACAGTTGCGCCCGCCGTATCAGGCTGTTTTTCTTGGTGATCATGGGACGCCAGAAGTCGTGGCTCCGGTACTAGTCGATGGAACGCCCATCGCGCTGGCCTGGATCGTCCCCGACATGACCGAGGACAAAAAATCCCTTCGGGAGTTTCTCAACTCCGCGTTGCTCTTCGGCCTGCTGGCCATTGCCGCCAATGCGATTGTCTCCCTGCTGCTGGCGCGCTCCATCACGCAGCCTTTGCGCGGCCTGCTGCGCGGAACGCAACTGCTCATCCGCAATCCAGAGATTCAAAATGTCTTTCCCATCCAGACCACATCCATCAATGAGGCTGGAGTTCTGACCCATGCCTTCAACTCGATGGTGGCCGCCCTGCACGAACAACGCGCCGGACTCAATGACACGCTGGCGCTGCTGGATTCCATGCTGGCCAATGCGCCCATTGGATTCGCGTTCTTTGATCGCAATCTGCGCTATGTTCGCGTCAATCAGTTTATGGCCGACATGAATCACCTGCCCATCAGCCGCCATTTGAGCCGCTCCCTTATGGATGTATTTCCCACGGAAGAATCGCGCGTGCTGTCCAGCATCATCCAGCAGGTTTTTATCACTGGGGAGCCAGTACGCGACCTGGAGTGGAGCGGAGAAATTCCTGGCATTCCCGGTTCCTTTTGCACGCGATTACGGAGTTTTTATCCTGTTCGCACTGGCACGGATCAGATTCGCTGGGTGGGCACGGTGGTCATGGACACGACGCAGCGCAAAAAATCGGAAGAGGCTCTTCGCAGAAGCGAAAAACTGGCGGCCACCGGACGCCTTGCTGCTTCTATTGCGCATGAGATCAACAATCCGCTGGAGGCTGTCACCAACCTGCTCTACCTGCTACAAAATCAGCTTTCGCTTGATGCCGAAGCAGCAAGTTATGCGGAAATGGCACAGCATGAATTGGCACGCGTCTCGCAGATCACGCAGCAGACGTTGCGCTTCTATCGTCAATCCACGCAACCAACGCTTGTCCGTATCTGCGAGGTACTCGATTCCGTGTTGACGCTCTATCGCGGACGCCTATACGCCGCACAAATTGAAGTTGTCCGCCGCTATGACGACACTGCCGAACTCTTCTGCTTTAGCGGCGAGATGCGCCAATTCTTTGCCAACCTTGTCGGCAATGCCATTGATGCCATGTCGCGCGGCGGGCGCCTGATAATCTCCGTTCGCAAATCCAGAGACTGGAGCCAAGATCGCGTTGCCGGAGTTCGCATCGTGATTGCCGATACCGGCTGCGGCATGACCGAAGATGTGCGCCAACACATCTTTGAACCATTCTTCACTACCAAGGAATTGACCGGAACCGGACTGGGTCTCTGGGTGAGCGCGGGAATTATCGAAAAGCACAGAGGCAGAGTGCGGGTGCACAGCCGCGTTGCAGCCTCTTCTGGAATCGCCTCCCAGTCTGGCACTCCAGTTTCACCATCGGGAACTGTTTTTATGATCTTTTTCCCCAAAGAAGCCGACTTGCTGGCCGATCCAGAAAATCCCTCCGCCACTGCTGGCGCTGATGCATAAGCAACATCCAGTCGTGAATTTTCTTCCGTGGGATCGCTGGAAGTTTGGATCGTAGCAGACTGGCAGTATCATCAAGGTATGTAGTCGTCCCGGATTTTTGTGAACCTGCCCAACTCCATCACGATGAGCCGAATATGCAGCGTGCCGCTGCTGATCTGGCTGCTCTCCCGCAGCTTTCACGGGCACGCCCTGTATGGCGAACAGGAAATCTTCGCTTCTCTCCTCTTCATCCTGGCCTCCATCACCGACGGTGTCGATGGATACTTGGCGCGCAAGCGCGGCCAGATCACGACGATGGGAATGTTGCTGGATCCTCTGGCCGACAAGCTAATGGTCACAGCAGCCTTCATTTCTCTGGTTGAATTTAACCCGCGCATCGTTCCGGCCTGGATTGCCGTGCTGGTGATTGGCCGCGAATTCCTAGTCAGCGGGCTGCGTTCCATCGCCGCGTCGGAGGGGTTCACGATTGAGGCCAGCGAGCTGGGCAAACTCAAAATGGTGACGCAGGTAGTCTCCGTCGTTGCAGCCATTCTTGACCACGGCTGGAACGTGTGGCGCTTCGGCTGGTTCATCCTTCCGGTTCACGTCATCGCTGTTACAGCGATTTATTTCATGGCGATGGTCTCGATCATCTCGGCCACAGATTATTTCGTCGCCTTCTGGCGCAAGATCGATCATGCCGCCGAAGCCCATCGCAAATCCAGCTTTGTTCTCAGCCGCAAAAAACCGTAAAGGAAGCCCTCCGGCCAGAATTCGGAACCGCGCGAACTTGGACGCGGTATCGCTGCCTGCTCACTCCATCGGCATCAGCATCGGCTTGCCTTTGTCGTTCAACGTGACGTAGCCCATCGGCGTGTGATGGTCGTGCGTGAATAGCACCAGCCACTTCTCTGGAATGGCGCGCTGATAGAAACGTTTGCGCTCCTCAATGCAAGTAAGTGGATATAAGTCGTAACCCATCACCCAAGTTGTATCCAGATGCGCGCTGGTTGGAATCAGATCGGAGATATATGTTGCGCGCTGACCGCAGGAGTCGATATGGATGGCCATCAACTGTGCCGTGTGGCCGGGATACATTTCGACGGAGATTCCCGGAACAATTTCCTGGTTGGCTTCCAACAGGGTCATCTGCCCAGTCGCAATTAGCGGATCGTAGTTGTCGCTGATGTAGCTGATGCGGTCGCGCTCCAGTTGCAGGTGGCCGTGCTCCACCTCGCCGCGATGCGCAAAGTAGCGCGCGTTGGGAAAGGTGGGGATAACCTCGCCCGATGTGGTCTTGGTTGTATTCCATCCGCAGTGGTCAAAGTGCAGATGGGAGTTGATAACAATGTCGATCTCCTCCGGGCGCACCCCGGCGGCCTGCAAACTTTGCGGCAATAATTGCTGGCAGCCGTAAATCTCCTGTAGCTTGGGCGACAGCTTGTTGCCGATGCCGGTCTCAATGGCGACGGTATGTTTTCCGGTGCGCACAATGACGGTGTTCTCGCCCAGCAGGATGCGATTGACGGCATCTGCCGGAGCGCGCTTCTCCCACATCGTCTTTGGCACCACGCCAAACATCGCTCCACCATCCAGAAGACAGGTGCCGTCGGTGCAGATGGTCAGTTCAAAATCTCCAAGCGTGGCGCGCCCGCGGACTAAGTTGTGCGTGTCGGGCCTCTCGGCTGGGTGCTTTTCGGTTGGATGCAATACGGCCTCTCCCTTCGAGAATTTTCTGGCAGACAACTTTGCAGCGGCTAGTTGTGGCGGCCCGTGTCCAGATTCTGAATATGATATCCAGCCGGAACCTTCAACTGAAATTGCTCGTTGGATAAATGGAGATTCAAGGTTAGCTTTTGAATACTGAGATTGACCGTGTATTCATCCTGCGGACGCTGAATGGCAATTTTCGTTGGGAACTCCGTCTGGCCGAACACCCGGTACTTGCGATACGTGGCTTGGGTTACGAGGGTTCCCTTGTTGTCATACACGTCCTGCT
>DAHXNK010000007.1 GCA_027365415.1 Acidobacteriaceae bacterium | reverse complement strand
CGCAGAATAGAGCAGCGCGTTGCCGTGCGTCCAATCGGGAAACTGCATCGGATGGCGGTTGACATCCAGATGGTCGAAGGTATTCCAAACCCAGTCGGGATTGTAGTTTTGATCAACATCAACCAGCACATCGCCCAGCACCTGCGTAACTCCCGGATACCCTGGTAGGTTCGTGAACGGCTGCACCGTAGTTGCCAGCAGAACCAGATGCCCATTGGGCAGCGCCAGCACATCGTGGCTAAACGTCTGTAGCGTGATGTTATAGCCATGCGCGGCCAGCGATTGATTGAGAGTATCAATCGTTAACGTATGAATGGTATTTCCTGCAAGATCAATTTCACGAAGTTCATTCAGCGTGCCGGGCACTGGTTGCGGCGGAATTGGTTGCGCCAAGTATGTGATGTACACCAGAAAGTCACCATTCGGCAAAGGATCCAGCGGGTACAGCATATCCGACGAGGTCGTTACATAGCCGTAAGTCCAGATCACATTCCCGGAGAGATCTGTCGCCATTGCCGCCGCCATACCGGGGACATACGAAGTCGGGTTTTGCAGTGTGTTGTACAATTCAATTCCCTCCTGCGGCGTCTGCCCGTTGGGAGTGGTGATCTGCACCGGAGCTGTGAGTGGCAAGGCTCCAGTCGTAAATGTATGGTCACTGTCGGTAAAGGTGGCGCCATTGGCCAGCGTAACCACGGCCTGCATGTGATAGGTGGTCGAGGCGCGCATTCCGGCGACCTCGATATTCACCTCGCCACCGTAATTGGCGGGTGTTGTCGGTGTGGACTGTGACCAAGTATTCAAGCCATACGCCGTATCCGAGCCGAATTGAATGGTGACGCTTCCCGGCTGCGGCAGATACATGGCATAAACCGCCACCTGCGGATTGATTGTCGGCAACACCTGGCCGGGTTGGATCAACGCCACGGGAGCAGTCGCGTAGTTGGTTTGCGGCGAACCAACCAACTCCGCAGACACCACAACATTGATGCTTTGGGAAATTGGGGGCGCAGTATAGTTGCCATTGCCGTCGATGATGCCAATGGTCGAGTTGCCTCCGGGCACGCCGTTCACTAGCCATGCGATCTGTCCGCCGCTGGTGCTGGCAGCGGTAAATTGCATCGTCTGCCCTGGAGCCAGCGCCGCGTTCTGCGGCTGGATGCTCACCGAACCCACTTGAAACGATGTGGGCGTGATCTGCGACGGCGGCGGCGGATCTGGCGGCGGCGCCACCTGTGCCGATTGCGTCGTCGCGGATGTGGAACTGCCGCATCCAATGGTGCCCATCAACAATACTGCACTCCATGCGAACAACACGATCCATGCGCCCCACGTCCAGCGCTGCATTGCCCTTTGTGTTCCGGGATTCGGTATTGCAAACATTCCGTCTGCCCCCATGTATGAAAAATTGCTTTAAGGGGGTAGACACAATGCGGCATGAAAAAGTTGCATTCGAGATTTCAGAGAAGAATGCGTGGATGATAACTGTGCATTTGGGGACGCTCTACCACTGCACGCCGGGATACAGGCTGGGAATCCGCAAGGCGCGATATTGATAGAATCCCGGAGATACGGACTGCCAAACAATCTGTGGCGTGGTTTGCACCACGCTGGAACCCGGCTGATATTCCTGTACCGTCGCTCCCGCTGTTGCCGCGCAGAAGTCCGCCTCGATATTCCCATTCGGTAACAAATCCGCCTGTCCACCAAAGGAGCTGTACATACTGGCCGGCGGAATGTAGTGGGAAATCATTGTCGCCGTCATTGCCGTCTCATCCAGTTGCAAAACGGGCACGGTGGAGTAAAAACACGCGGGCGCACCAGCAGTTCCGCATGTCACCCCTGCCGGAAATTGACGGTCATTCCCATTGTCAAACGTGCCCAACTGGAAGACTCCGGTTGTATTCGGGCTAAAGTAATTCATGCCATGCTGCGCATAAAACCAGTCGGTCGGGTCAGTGCCACCCACCAGCGTAAAATCCCCTTGATACCCCAGATGCCAAAGGATATTGCCCGTGCCGGTTCCATCCTGGTAATCAATTTTTATGATCCAGTTCTGATGGCGCATGGAGAACAGAAGATTGTGATCGTCCGCAGAATAGAGCAGCGCGTTGCCGTGCGTCCAATCGGGAAACTGCATCGGATGGCGGTTGACATCCAGATGGTCGAAGGTATTCCAAACCCAGTCGGGATTGTAGTTTTGATCAACATCAATCAGCACGTCGCCCAGCACGTTGATTGTTCCCGGATACCCCGGAAGATTCGTGAAAGCCTTCACGGTTCCCGCCAGCAAAATTAGATGTCCATTGGGCAGCGCCAGCATATCGTGGCTAAATGCCTGTAGCGTGATGTTATAGCCCTTCGCAGCCAGCGACTGGTTCAGTTGGGCCATCGGAAGATCGTGAATCGTATTGCCCGCTAAATCAATTTCCCGCAGATCGTTAAATGTTTTCGGTGGGTCACTGGGAACAGCGGGAGTGACTAAGAGATTGCTCAGCGTCTCCAGATAAACCAGAAAATGGCCATTCGGCAACAGCTTGATCGGAAACAAAATGGAGGACTCGGTCGCTGCCGTCGCATAGCTGTATGTCCAGATCACATTGCCCCGCACATCTGTGGCATAGGCCTGCGCTAAGCTGGGGGAGTACGCATTCGGGTTGGGTTGCAGCGCGTCATACAACTCAATTCCCGGCTGCGGCGTCTGCCCGTTGGGAGTGGTGATCTGTACCGGAGCCGTTTGCGGCGCATCTCCCGCAGTAAAGGTGTGGTTGCTGTCGGTAAAGGTGACGCCATTGGCCAGCGTGACTACGGCCTGCATATTATACATGGTCGAGGCGCGCATTCCGGCCACTTCGATATTCACCTCGCCGCCATAATTGTTGGGCGTGGTTGGCGTAGCCTGCGACCAAGTATTCAAGATACTCACATAGCCCGTATCCGGGCTAAACCGGATAGCAACGCTTCCCGGCTGCGGCAGATACATGGCATAGACCGCCACCTGGGGATTGATCGTCGGCAGCACCTGGCCGGATTGAATCAACGCCACGGGAGCAGTGGCATAGTTGGTTTGCGGAGAACTGGCCAGCGCCGCGTAGACCACGGTATTGATGCTCTGGGAAATGGAGGGCGCAGTGTAGTTGCCGTTGGCATCAATGATGCCAACGGTGGAGTTTCCTCCGACTATCCCGTTCACCATCCATGTGATCGCCCCGCCGCTGGTGCTGGATGCAGTAAATTGCATCGTCTGTCCCGGAGCCAGCGCCGCGTTCTGCGGCTGAATGCTTACCGCCCCCACCTGAAGCGCTGTCGGCGGAGGCTGCGATGGTGGCGGCGGATCCGGCGGCTGGGGCACCTGCGTCTTTGTGGACATGGAGCTGCCGCATCCGACGACAGCCATCAACAACAGCGCGATCCATGCGCCTTGCATCCAGTGTCGCGTTGCGGGTTCCATTGCTTTTTTCATGGCGATGATTACGAATGCACCCTTGCCTCACACGCCCACTGGAAACGGCTTGGGCGAGGATTCATCCAGATTCGCGCCGCCGCGAAAGCGCTCAAAGCGACCCTGCAACAGACTCAGCAGCCCGGTATACCAATAGCCCAGAACAAACAGAAATAAAAAGGGCACGGTGAAGTAATTTTCATTCGCAATGGCGTACCAGATGGTCGATGCAAAGTAGCAGCCGACTAACAACTCGATCCACGGAACAATTCCCAGACGCTTGCGATACTT
Organism: Acidobacteriaceae bacterium; assembly: GCA_027365415.1. Lineage (GTDB taxonomy): Bacteria > Acidobacteriota > Terriglobia > Terriglobales > Acidobacteriaceae > JAJZIJ01. The sequence continues at coordinate 39,549 of DAHXNK010000007.1, read as the reverse complement.
GGCTGCCTGCGATTTTTCTCCGCGCCTCTTCACGCTGTATTTCGGCGTGCGCTTAAAGCTGCTCTGAATACCGAAGAGTGCCTCCATTACAGCGCGCGTGTTGGTCAACGTCAATCCAATGCCGAGCGACATGAGAAACGGAAGATACAGAAATGTTTTGTACCAACGGCCCGGATATAGTTCCTTTTGCGAGACCAGATAAAACGACGAGATGGAAAATGTCGATGCCATAAACAGCGGCACGTCGATCAGCATCATCTGGAACCACCCCTGATAGAAACGAATAATCATCGCCGGCATCAGCAGCACAGAGAGCACAATCATCAACGGATAGCTGAGATTGGCCGTCAGATGATAGACGGCCTCCAGTTTGGTGTGGAATGGCTCGTCGCTGCGGAGAACGCGCGGCAGAATTTTCTTGGAGGTCTGGATCAATCCCTTGGCCCAGCGCGCCTGCTGTGTTTTGAAGGCGGTCATCTCGATGGGCAACTCCGCCGGGCATTCGACGTGTTGCAGATACTTGAAGCGCCAGCCATTGATCTGTGCGCGGTAACTCAGATCGGAATCTTCCGTGAGCGTGTCATGCTGCCAGCCCCCGGCATCATCAATCACGCAGCGCCGCCACATGCCTGCCGTACCGTTGAAGTTGAAGAAGACATTCGAGCGCGAGCGCCCGCCATGCTCCAGCACAAAATGACCGTCCAGCAGAATCGCCTCTACCTGCGTCAGAAAGCTGTACTCGCGGTTCAGATGCGTCCAGCGCGTCTGCACCATGCCAATCTCCGGCTCGGCAAAGTGGTGGATCACCTGCATTAGCCAGTCGCGGGGCGGAACAAAATCCGCATCAAAGATGGCGACATATTCGCCCTTGGCCGTCTTCAATCCATGATCCAGCGCGCCCGCCTTGTACCCATACCGATTTGTGCGATGGATGTGAACTATGGGCTGTGGCTGGCCATTGCATCCGTTGCGATAGCGCTCGACGATCTCCGCAGCCACCTGCCGCGTCTCGTCGGTCGAATCATCCAGCACCTGAATCTCAAAGCGGTCGCGGGGATAGTCCAGATTGCAGCAGGCTTCAATCAGACGCTCAATAACAAATTGTTCATTGAAGATGGGAAGCTGGATGGTGACGAAGGGAAGCTCATCAAATTTTTGCGGTGGGTCTTTGGCAGCATTCTTCGCGTTGCGATAGTAGAGCCAGACCAATTGATAGCGATGCATTCCGTAGAACGCCAGAATAATCATCACGACGAAGTAGGGGGTCAGCAGCGCGGCATCGAACCAGTTCCAGTGGTAGAGATGAGCAAAGGTCTGGTTGGCCAACTGCTGCTCGCGCAGATAATGCAACAGTCCGTGCTTCTGCGCAAAGAGAATCATCGAGTAGACCGAAACAATTTTCTGTCCCGCCATCTGTGCTGCCGTACCTGCGTGCATTGCCAGAAGAGTCGCCCCCGCGCCAACGTTCCAAGCGTTCTACCCTTCAGATTCTACGCGAGAGGGATTCTCGGTGAAATGGCAGCTATCAGTCCTAGCTGATCTATCGACCGCACCCAGGCCTGCGCCGTGGGGGATCGCATTCGCGCTCGTGCCGCGCAGACCCGCACAAGCGGCTTTCCGCGATGCTACACTGGCTGACCTCGCATTGTTGCCGATCAAGATCGCCCCAGACACGGAATGCTACGCTTGGAGCGCACCGTTGCGGCTGGCAGAACATCATCGGCTCACACTCTGCGATGCAGCCTATCTGAAACTCGCACTACGCCGCCGCCTGCCGCTGGTATCCCTGAATATGGAACTGCGCGCTGCTGCAAACGCCGAGAATGTGGTTCTGTATGGGCTTTGAGCGCGCGGAACGGGATTCCTAGGCTGCGAAAATATGGCCTCGCAACAAGGACTTGTGCATATGTTCCTTAGATTTTAAGGAATATCTTCTTGTGGTAGAGCCACGCTATGGGCAGGTAACACACGAAAATAGAGCAGAGGGCATACAGTAAGGAATCAAAATTGGGAGTGAATGTTTTTACGAGAAACATGGCAGAGAGCGATTGATATACGCTCACGCTTACCCCGCCGTGGTTTCGGTGAATTGCGAAGAGCGTTGCAGCCAAGAGATGGGAAAACACATATGCGGTGATTGCGTTGGTGCCAAAAACGAGCCAGACATACGTCCATCCCCTTTTCCAGTTTTTGATGTCTACTGCCCAATAGAGAAGCGAAAAAACAACTAGGCTCCACCCGGCAGTAAGTACAACAAAAGAACTGGTCCAGAGATTTTTGTTAATGGGGAACCAGTGACCCCAAATCGTTCCGAGCAGGATACCCGCAACGCCACAGGCAAACATCCCCGCTGCTTTTTGCGATGCGCTGCGTTTGGAGTGGAGCCAGATTCCGGTCAACATTCCTAGAATCGTTGTTCCCAGCGCAGGCAGCGTGCTCAGGATGCCCTCTGGGTCGCGCACCGTATCGTACAGCCGTCCGGGAAAAACGTGTCGATCTAGGCAGGCTGCCAAGTTGCGACTTGGATCAAGGAACGGAATGTCTCGGCCAGGAACGCCAAAGCCTGGAACCGGAACCCAACGCATCAGGAACCAATAGCCCAGAAGGATTGCCGCCAACAGCACGATCTTGCTGCTGGCCCGCCGATCCAGCAGGTACCAAATGCTGGCGACTAGAAAACAGATCGCAATGCGCTGCAAGACTCCGTAGATACGCAAGGTGCTCAGGTCAAAATACGGAAATCCGTTGATGACAAGCCCAAGAAAAAACAGGATCGCAGCGCGTCGAAATGTATGCAGGATCAGCGACGCTCTGGAATCTCCACGACTCAGGCGCGACTCCGAGGAAAAAACAATCGTAATGCCGACGATGAACAAAAATGCCGGAAAGATCAAATCTGTAGGGGTGTATCCATTCCACGGCGCATGATCCAAGGGCCAGTAGTAGTAATCTCCAATGCGATTGCCCACCAGAATCATAAAGGCAATGGTGATGCCACGGAACACGTCGAGCGAAACAAGACGTGGGGCACGGATCAAACCAGCGGCCTGCTCATCGCCTGCAATCGACATAGGGAAACCCTCTCCTTGGTGCAGTCAAGGTAAATCATGCGCCTAAAGAAAGCAATCAACAATTTGCCTAGGGGACAGAAGACTCCCCGCAGGTCACGCCGTACAATAAGAGTTCGTCGCTGCGTGCCGGAGTTTGTTTTTGGCGTGGTGGCGAGGATACATATTTTTTGGGGGAACCGCATGGCGCACATGGTGTTCTGCGCGAAGTATAACGCGCAAATGGAGGGTCTCGACGAGATGCCCTTCGACAGCGATTTTGGCAAGAAGGTTTACGACAATGTATCCAAGAAAGCCTGGGGCGAGTGGGTGGAGCACCAGAAGATGCTGCTGAATGAATATCGCCTGCAACCCTGGACACGCGAGGCGCAGGAATTTCTTGTGGAACAGATGCAGCAATTCTTCTTTGGCGCGGGCGCGGCGCTGCCTAAGGAATTTGTTCCACCGACACAGTAATGCCAATTCCACAGCCGGTGTAAACTAATCAAGACCCCTGCGTTCAGAAACGCAAACCGTCGGGACGTGGCTCAGCCTGGTAGAGCACTCGCTTGGGGTGCGAGGGGTCGGCAGTTCAAATCTGCCCGTCCCGACCAAATTTTTCTGGCGACTTTTTCCCACAGGTTGCCGTAGTGTCTGGATCCGAAGGAGTCATTGCGGGATTCTGTGTCGCGTTCTTCGTCGGTAAAGTGTTGCGCGTGGGCATCGGTGGAGAAGCAATATCCGACTAGGTATCCGAATGGTGTAAGCGATGAGGAGTGGGTGTTCGTGGCAGGCCTGCGTTCTTGTGCCCTCGCTGGCCGCATACTTGCTCAACCCTTCAAACTCCCCAACCCACGTTCATAACAAGTTCCAGGCTAGCTCCGTGAGCTTGGGGCACTCGGCTCAGAATGGCCCTCTTTTTCTGCGGCGGCGCAAGTGGCGGCCTCGCGGATCGCATCGGCAATAGCGGCGGCCTCGCGACCAGCGGCGACATCGTGGACGCGGATCAGATGTACTCCCGCAAGAATGGCCGCTGTGTGCGCGGCCAGCGTCGCACTGGGCGTGACAAAGACATCCTTGCCACATCGCGAAGTAATCGTGTGCATCAGGAACGATTTGCGCGAAGCTCCCACCAACAACGGATAACCCAACGCGTGAAATTGCTCAAAATTTGCCAGCAACGGATAGTTTTCATCCAACGCCTTGCCGAATCCCAGGCCCGGATCCAGTACGATGCGTTCGCGCGCAATACCAGCAGCAAGTGCTGCCTGCGCCCTCTCCGCCAGTTCTCGCTTCACCATCAGCAGCGCTTCGCCTAGAGGAATTGGAGGCTGCGCGCTCCATTCCTGCGGATGCCCGCGTGTGTGCATCAGCAGCACGCCACAGCGGAGAGATGCGCAGGTGGCGGCCATTGTCTCACTCCACAAAAATCCGCTGATATCGTTGACAATCTCCGCGCCAGCGCCGATGGCGACCTGCGCCGTTTGCGCCTTGTAGGTGTCGATGGAAAGCATCGCATCGGGCCACTGCCGCAGCACCGCTTCGATCACCGGCAGCACGCGGTCGATCTCCTGCTGCGCGGAAACCTGCGGACGCTCCCCAGGCCGCGTCGATTCTCCTCCAATATCCAGAATGTCCGCGCCTTCATTGAGCAGACGATGTGCTTGCTCAAGGGCGCGGTCAAGGGCAAAAAACTGGCCTCCATCGGAGAAGGAGTCCGGCGTTACGTTCAGCACGCCCACGATGCGCGTTCGCGTGCCCAATTTGAGCGAACGAGTCCGCAGCTTCCAGTCGAAGACGGGGCGTGGAGCGATAGCCATAGTCCGATTTTAGAACCTGTTATGAACTTAGGTTGCGAAGTTTGAAGGGTTGAGCAAGTACCCGGCCAGCGAAGACGAAAGAATGAATACCTGCCAAGGCTTGCGAGAGTCGTCCGTAGTATCTGGCTACAAAATATATCGCGCCAGATCGTGATCCTTCACAATCGAGGCGACCTGCTTGCGGACATACTCCGGGTCGATCCGCGCCAGCATTTCTTTGCCATTCGGGCCGTCGCGTTCTGTTACTGGAAGCGTGCTGGGAATCTCCGCGTTGGCGGCTAGACTGAGCAATTCACCGCCTGCGGCGTGACCTGCGCTGCCAGATCCCTTGTTGGGCTTGCAGAGGTCGGGAGCTTCAAAGCTGATCTCATCCAACACGCGCTCCATGATGGTGTGCAGGCGGCGCGCGCCAATGTTCTCCGTCGATTCGTTGACGCGGAAGGCGAAGTTGGCAATCTCCTCCAGCGCTTCGACCGTAAATTCCAGCTTCAGTCCTTCGGTTTCCAGTAGCGCCGTATATTGCTTCACCAGCGACGATTTTGGCTCGGTCAGGATGCGAACAAAATCCCCAACCGTCAGCGATTGCAACTCCACGCGAATGGGAAAACGTCCCTGCAGCTCTGGGATCAAATCGCTGGGCTTGGAAACATGGAAGGCCCCGGCGGCAATAAACAGGATGTGATCTGTGCGCACCATGCCATAGCGCGTGTTCACCGTGGTGCCTTCGACGATGGGAAGAATGTCGCGCTGCACGCCCTCGCGGGAGACATCCGGCCCGTGGCCGCCCTCGCGTCCGGCAATTTTGTCAATCTCATCCAGAAAGATGATGCCAGAGTTCTCCACGCGCTCAACGGCCATGCGCGTCACCTGATCCATGTCGATCAGCCGCTGCTCTTCCTCCTGCACCAGATATTCAAAGGCCTCGTTCACCTTCATCTTGCGCTTCTTTGTGCGCTGGCCAAAGAGGTTGGGCAAAATGTCCTTTAGGTTGATATCCATCTCCTCAACCCCCTGGTTGGAGATGACTTCAAACGACGGCATATTGCGTTCGCGCACGTCGATCTCCACCATGCGGTCGTCGAGCTTGCCCTCGCGAAACTGCTGGCGCAATTTTTCCCGCGTGCGCTGCTGCGAATCCGAGGACTGCGATGCCACCGGAGATGGAAACAGCAGTGTATTGTCCGCCGCTTCACTGGGCGAGGGCACCACCGTCGGGCCTAGCGCTGCGGGCACTCCCCCCGCTGCGGGCGCATTCACCGGAGGAAGCAACAGATCGAGCAGGCGCTCCTCGGCATTCAACTCCGCCTTGTCTTCCACCTCGCCCAGTTTTTCTTCGCGCAGCATGTCGATGGAAATCTCCACCAGATCGCGGATCATCGACTCCACATCACGCCCGACGTAGCCGACCTCAGTAAATTTCGATGCTTCCACCTTCAAAAATGGGGAGTTGGTCAACTTGGCCAGACGTCGCGCAATCTCGGTCTTGCCCACGCCGGTTGGCCCAATCATGATGATGTTTTTGGGCATGATGTCATCGGCCAGCTCCGGCGTTAGCTTCTGGCGTCTCATGCGATTGCGCAGCGCGATGGCCACGGCGCGTTTCGCTGCATGTTGCCCGATGACGTGCTTGTCGAGTTCGGCAACGATCTCGCGCGGAGTCATCTCGTCGAGCGCAAGCTCCTGGTCGTCGTCGATTCCCGGAAGAAAAATGGCCATCTATGCTCCTTGGCGTTCGCCGTGCGTGCCGCGTACCGATGGATCGGCCTAAAGCTCTTCAATCGTAATGTGGTCGTTGGTAAAAATACAGATTTGTCCGGCAATGCGCAGGGATTTCTCCGCGATTTCGCGTGCAGAAAGCTCGGTATTTTCCATCAGCGCGCGCGCCGCAGCCAGCGCATACGACCCACCGCTGCCAATGGCTGCAATGCCCTCATCGGGTTCAATCACGTCGCCCGACCCGCTCAACAGATAGGTTTGGCTGGGATCGGCGACCACCAGCAGAGCTTCCAGATTGCGCAGCATCTTGTCCGTTCGCCAGTCTTTGGCCAACTCCACAGCAGCACGGCCAAGATTGCCCGCATACTGTTCCAGCTTCGATTCAAACCGACCAAACAAGGAAAAAGCATCGGCGGTGGAACCGGCAAATCCTGCCAGAACCTTCTCCTGATACAAGCGCCGAATTTTCTTTGCCGAATGCTTAATGACGCTTTCGCCCAGCGTTACCTGCCCATCAGCAGCCATTACCACGCGCCCGTTGCGCCGCACGCAAAGCACCGTCGTGGAGCGAATGCGTGGCGTGGCGGAGGAGCGCGCCTGCGGATCGGATGCGCCTGCGGATTTGCCTAGGGATGGCGCGCCTGTACGGGAGCCATAACGTATACTGGGGCGCAAAAAATCGTTATTCATCACGGAACATCAGTATATCGCATTGGATTCTGCATCAAGTTCTGTTTTGGTGACGGTTGCTGCGCCGGAAAATTCGCTCCAGGATAACCATGCGCGCCAGAAAATCGGCTATGCTCCAGATAGCCTGCAATATAAGATAGGCGCTCGTATGTCCAAGCTGAACTTTCACGATTTTGCCTTCTATGGTTCTTTCTTCGCGGCTCTGGCGGCGCTCCTCGCCCTAACGCTGTGGTTGCTGCTCCGTCGCAGAAAATCTCCCGATGAGATGGAGCGACTGCGCAGGCAATATCTCGTCCAGCATGGGCGCATCATCGACGGCACCATTCTGGATCTGACAGAGCCGCAGTCGCCAGAGGGTCGCCGCATTCTGCAATATCAATATCAGATTGCCGGAGTCGCCTATGAGAGCGGGCAGGATGTGACCCATCTGCACGCACAGCTTGCCATCGACATCTCCTGCCTTGGCAAACCCGCCTCCGTGCGCTACGACACGCAAAATCCGGCCAACAGCATTGTGGTCGCGGAGACGTGGAGCGGACTCCATAGCTGCTGATCGCGCGTGATCCGATTTTTACAAATCCGGCCAACAAAGCGTCCACGAGAAATTCGTTTGTCAGCGACAATCGCGCATCGGTAGACTGAGAACGTGCATGTACACGGCCCAGCCACGCGACAGATGCAGCGAGTGTTGCGTATTTCCCTCATCCTGACCTTTGCCTACATCCTGCTCACGCTGTTTGCCGGGCTGCACGCGCGCAGTTTGGCGTTGATCTCAGAGGCGGGGCACAATGCCTCGGATTTTCTTGCGCTGCTGCTCTCCTCGGTTGCGGTGTATCTGCAATCGCGTCCGGCCAGCGACAGAAAAACCTACGGCTATCAGCGCGCCGGGGTTCTGGCGGCCTTCGTCAATGCAGGCACGCTGATGGGGATTGCCCTCTGGATTGCCATCGCGGCGCTGGAGCGACTGGTCACGCCCGTTCCGGTTGCCTCGCGGATGATGATGATGGTTGCCGCCGTTGGCGTCTGCATGAATGGCGCTCTAGCTCTGATGCTGGCGCGTGTCAGCCAGGACGTGAATACGCGCAGCGCATTGCTCCACATGCTGGGCGACACGCTCTCCACCGCTGCGGTCATCGTCGGTGGCGCGGTCATTTTCTTTACAGGCCGTCAGTGGGTGGATCCTGCCCTTTCGCTCGTCATTGCGGCGATGGTCTTCTGGTCTTCGCTATCCATCGTCCGGGAAACGCTGAACATTCTGCTCGAAGGAACGCCGCATGGATTGTCACTGGCCGATGTGCGCCGAACCATGCAGCAGGTTAGTGGAGTGTGCAGCGTTCACGATCTGCATGTCTGGAGTCTCGGCTCCAACCTGCACGCGCTCTCCTGCCATGTCACGATTCCCGATATTCCGCCCTCGGAGAGTGGCCGCATTCTGGAGCAGATCAACCAGGAGTTGCGCGGTCACTTTCGCATTCTGCATACGACCATACAGTTTGAAAACCTTGAGGGGGCCGAGTGCGCCGCAGCGCAGGGATGCCTGCCCGTGGAAGAATCTTTTCCCCATCCCCATCCCGACCACGCCCACTAAGGAAGCTCTGCACGCGTCTTCCTTTTGAAGGGGCGCGGCTTTAGCCGCGCCGCAAACGCAGCATAATCAACGCGGGCTTCAGCCCCTGAGGAAATGCGGTCTCGCAATAAGAACTTGTGCAGCGGTTCCCTAAAGTTTCTTTGCCTGCCGTGCGTCTGCGCTAAAATCATTTCAGGATCTTTTCCATGCGCATCGGCATCTCCATCCGCGTCATGTTTGCAGCGCTGTATTAGCGCTGCTCGCCGCTTCGCCCTGTGGGCTGTTTGGCCCATTTCTCCATTTCAAGATTCGGATACTCCAGAGAAAATAAAATGTTTGAGCGTCTCATCCAAGTCACCGAGCGATACGAGGATATCTCCCGTCAATTGGCCGATCCTGCCGTCATCCAGGATCACCAGCAATATCAAAAGCTGGCCAAGCAGCATCGCGATCTGGGAATCCTTGTCGAAGCCTATCGCGAATACAAGCGCGTCGAGCAGGGCATTCAGGATGCCAAAGCCATGCTGCACGAGCAGGATGCAGACCTGCGCCAAATGGCCACCGAGGAGTTGGAGCAGTTGCAGGCGCAGCTTCCTGCGGCGGAAGAACATCTCAAACTGCTGCTGCTACCCAAAGACCCCAACGACGATAAAAACGTTGTGCTGGAGATTCGTGCTGGCACGGGCGGCGATGAGGCTTCGCTCTTCGCGGCGGAGATTTATCGCATGTACACACGCTTTGCGGAGTTGCATCACTGGCGTGTCGAGGTGCTCTCTGCGTCAGAGTCCGGCATCGGCGGACTGAAGGAAGTTATCGCCATTATCGAAGGCGACCGGGTCTTTTCGCAGTTGAAGTACGAGGGCGGCGTGCATCGCGTGCAGCGCGTTCCCGCAACGGAAACCCAGGGCCGCGTGCATACCTCGGCCATTACCATCGCCGTGCTGCCAGAGGCCGAAGATGTCGATATCAAAATTGAAGCCAAAGATATTCGCGTCGATACCTTCTGCTCCTCCGGCCCCGGCGGCCAATCCGTCAATACAACGTACTCCGCGATTCGCATCACGCACATTCCAACCAACACAGTCGTCAGTTGCCAGGATGAAAAATCGCAGATCAAGAACCGCGAAAAGGCTATGCGCGTGCTGCGTTCACGGCTCTATGAAGTCGAAATGGAAAAACAGCACCAGGCGCTGGCCAAAGAGCGCAAGCAGATGGTCGGCTCCGGGGATCGGAGCGAGAAAATTCGCACCTACAATTTTCCGCAGAATCGGCTGACGGATCATCGCATCGGCCTGACGCTGCATCAACTCTCCGAGGTAATGGAGGGCAAACTGCAATCGGTTGTGGACGCGCTGATCGCTCACGACCAGGCTGAGCGCATGAAGGCTGAGTCAGAAGCAGCGGGCTAACGCATTCGGAATAGGCAACCTTGAATTTGCAACCATGACAGTTACAGAGGCGCGGGAACTCGGCGTTGCGTGGCTCGGTCGCAATCCTGACCTGCAACAGCGCAGTCGCGCCGATGCGACGCTGCTACTGCTGCACGCGCTGCAATGCGCGCGCGCGCAGCTTCTTGCCCAGCCAGAACGCATCTTGCTTCCAGAAGAAGAGCGCGTCTATCGTGAGTATTTGCGCGAGCGAGCCAGCGGCAAGCCCATCCAACACATCACCGGAGAGCAGGAGTTTTGGGGGCTGCCATTTTTCGTCACGCCCGATGTTCTGATTCCCCGCCCGGAGACGGAGCATCTTATAGAGGCCGCTATTGAGCGTCTTCGCGCTCATCCCGCGCCGCGCATTGTGGATGTTGGCACTGGCTCCGGGGTTATCGCCGTCGCTCTGGCCCATGCGTTGCCGCAGGCGAGGATTACGGCTCTCGATATTAGTGAGGCCGCGCTGGAAGTCGCGCAAAAAAACGCCGAGCGGAACAGTGTGGCCGAGCGGATTCGCTGGCTGCATAGCGATTTACTGGATGGCGTGCTGCGAGAAAATTTCGATGCTGTTGTTTCCAACCCGCCATATATTTCGGAGATGGAACGCGCCGCGCTTTCCTCTGAGGTGCGCGACTTTGAACCATCCCTCGCGCTCTTTGCAGGCGCGACCGGATTGGAAATCCATGAGCGCCTGGTTCCGCAGGCCAGTCGAGTGTTGCTTCCCGGCGGATGGCTCATAGTGGAAATCGGCCACATGCAACATCTCGCAATTGAGAAGCTGCTTGCCGAATGGCAACAGATTGCGTTTGTCCCCGATCTGCAAGGCATCCCGCGTATCGCCTGCGCGCAAAAGCTCGATGAAACGCCGCAGATTTAGGCTGGCACAACCCGTCCTTTCACCTGCACCTGCAAACATTCATGTAGCGGATCGGCATCCAGCGCCACATGGTCGCCGTGCAGAATTTCTCCATCGAGAATCTTCATCGCCAATCGATCCTGAATCAGGCGCTGAATCGCTCGCTTCAAGGGCCGCGCACCGTAGGCGCGGTCGAAGCCGGTCAGGAATATCTGGCGTCGCGCTGCCTCGGTCAACTCCACCGTAATGTGGCGCTCGGCCAACATGCGATTCAAGTCGTGCAGTCGCAGATCGAGAATGTGATTGAGTTGCGTCTCTTCCAGCGGATGAAAGATGACAATATCGTCCACGCGATTCAAAAATTCTGGACGAAAGCTCTGTCGCAAAAGTTGCAAAACATTCTCACTGGCTGCGGCAAAGCTCGACTCGCTGCTGATCGCGTCCGTATTGAGAAATTGCGCGCCGAGGTTCGAGGTCATAATCAGCACGGTGTTTTTGAAGTCCACGGTGCGACCGCGCGCATCGGTCAAGCGCCCGTCATCCAGCACCTGCAGCAGCACGTTGAAGACATCCGGGTGCGCCTTTTCGATTTCATCAAACAACACCACGGAGTAAGGTCGGCGACGCACGGCCTCGGTGAGCTGGCCGCCCTCATCATGGCCCACATAGCCCGGCGGCGCGCCAATCAATCGAGCGACAGTATGCTTCTCCATGTACTCCGACATGTCGATGCGTACCATTGACTGCTCATCGTCAAATAAAAACTCCGCCAGTGCGCGCGCTGTCTCCGTCTTGCCCACGCCGGTTGGGCCAAGAAAAATAAAAGACCCAATGGGGCGTTTGGAGTCGCTCAATCCAGCGCGGGAACGACGAATCGCATTGGCAACCGCAGTGAGCGCGTCGTCCTGACCCACCACGCGCTCGCGCAGGCGCGATTCCATTTTCACCAATTTCTGCACTTCGCCTTCCAGCATTTTGGAGATGGGGATGCCCGTCCACTTGCTGACAATGCGCGCAATGTCCTCTTCGTCCACTTCTTCCTTTAACATGCGCATTGCGCCCGACGAGCCATCCTGCGCGGCATCCAGCCGCTTCAATTCCTCCTCCAGGCGCGGCAGTTCGCCGTATTGAATTTGCGCCACTCGCTCCAGATTGCTGCGGCGCGTCTGCTCGTCGGCCTCCACGCGCAGCGCCTCCATCCTCTTCTTCAATTCCGACAGGCGCGTGATGGACTCTCGCTCCTTTTGCCAGCGCGCGCGCAACGCTCCGGCCTGCTCGCGCAGCGCAGCCAGTTCGCGCTCCACCGTGTCCCGACGTTCCTTTGAGTTGCTATCCGTCTCACGCTTCAGCGCCGCTCGTTCGATTTCGAGCGGCATGGCGCGTCGATCCAACTGATCAATCTCCGTTGGCACGGAGCCAATCTGGATGGCCAGCGAGGCCGCTGCCTCATCCATCAGATCAATGGCTTTGTCCGGCAAAAAGCGGTCGGAAATATAACGATGCGAGAGTGTCGCCGCCGCAACAATGGCCGAATCCTTAATGCGCACATTGTGGTGCGCCTCATAACGATCCTTCAATCCGCGCAAAATGGAAATCGTATCCTCGACGTTCGGTTCCCCAACGTAGACGATCTGAAAACGTCGTTCGAGAGCGGCATCTTTTTCGATGTATTTGCGATATTCATTCAGCGTGGTCGCGCCGATGGCCCGCAGTTCTCCACGCGCCAGCGCAGGCTTCAACATGTTGGAGGCGTCGATGGCTCCCTCTGCAGCTCCGGCCCCGACCAGCGTGTGCAGCTCGTCGATGAACAAAATGATCTGGCCCGCAGCTTCCTCAATTTCTTTTAGAACCGCTTTCAGGCGATCTTCAAATTCGCCGCGATATTTTGCGCCCGCCAGCATCGCTCCCAAGTCGAGCGAGACCACGCGCTTGTCGCGCAAAATCTCCGGCACGTCGCCAGAGACCACGCGGCGCGCCAGACCTTCCACAATGGCGGTTTTTCCCACGCCTGGCTCGCCAATCAACACAGGATTATTTTTCGTCCGGCGCGCAAGCACCTGAATGACGCGACGAATCTCCTCATCGCGGCCAATCACCGGATCGAGTTTTCCGCGTCGCGCCAATTCGGTTAGGTCGCGCGCATAGCGCTCCAGCGCCTGATACTTGGCCTCTGGATTTTGATCGGTGACGCGCTGCGATCCTCGCACCGCCGTCAGCGCGCGCAGAATCGTGTCATGCGTGGCTCCGGCAGCGGCCAACGCCAGTTGCGCCGGATCGTTTTTCTCCTGCGTGATGGCCAGCAATAGATGTTCCGTCGAAACATATTCGTCTTTGAAGTTCTGCGCCTCGCGAAAGGCCTGATCGAGCACTTTGAGAAATCCGGTTGAGGGCTGCGCCTGATGCGCGGCTCCGACGACCTTTGGAAGCGTCTCCATGACCTGTTGTAGCCGCGCGCGAAGCTGCTCCGTGGACGCGCCGATCTTGGAGAGAACGGATGGGACAATGCCCTCCCTGTCGTTCAGCATAGCCAGCAGCAAATGTACGGGCTGCTGCTCCGGGTTGCCCGATTCTGTCGCCAGATCGTTGGCGGACTGCACGGCTTCCTGTGCTTTGACGGTTAATTTTTCCCAGCGAACAGCCACGGCAACTCCCCCGGCGTAAATTTTCCGTCATCGGCTTGGAGGACGGATCCAAAGCAAAGATCGAACAAGGTTCACTCTACTAGGTTGCAAGAGAAATTTGGGAGCCTGATTTTCAGGCTCCCATAGAGCAGAGAATTTTGAAACCACATCAGAGTTACGCGGCAGACTTGCTTTCTACCTGCTTTGGGCCGCCAATGCTGACCTGGATTTGTTTGGGCTTGGCTTCGGGTTTTTTGCCCAGCTCAATGCTCAATACGCCTGCATCGTAATGGGCCTGCACTTTATCTGTGTCCACGGTATTGGGCAGGGTAAAGCTGCGGGCAAAGCTGCCATAGCGACGCTCAATGCGATGGTAGTTCTTTTCGTTTGTCTCCTGCTCAAATTTGCGTTCGCCGCGAACCAGCAGAGCATTGTTTTCCACCTGAATCTTCAGGTCGTCCTGCTTCATGCCGGGGACCTCCAGCTTGAGAACAATGCGATTGCCATCTTCAAAGATATCGACTGGGGGGACAAAGTTTCCGGTTGTCGTCAACTCATCATTGCCACGGTTGGCGTCTTCGAGCAGGGAGTTGAGGCGGCTTTGCAGCGAATACATTTCACGAAATGGATCCCAACGTGTGATAGCCATGACGTCTTCCTCCTTACAGCTTTGCGAGAGATGAAATTGGGCTACCGAGGAAGGCCCCAGTGGCCCGATGGATAAAATATATCATATTTTAATCATAAAATGTTAGCGCCAAAGTGTCATATTATTTCATGGGGGTATGCATTGGCGGAAGAAATTCAAGATCGCATGTAATATCAATGAGATAGCACCAGGCTTGCCTCTCCTCCACGCTTGCTCAGTCTCAAGCCATGCATACCCCCCTTATGTCGAAGATCGCGCAATCCAGCACCTCCCGTTTTTTCTTCTTGTCCCGAACCAAGTACACTGAAACGTGCATCCGAGTAAGCTATGACCGCACATGCCCTTTTTATTCTCCAGATGGCGGTAATCGTTACCGTGGCAGGGATCTGCGGAGGGGTGCTGCATAAATTCGGCCAGCCCCGCGTCGTTGGAGAGATGATTGGCGGCATTCTGCTGGGCCGCTCCGTTATGGGAGCCTGGGCACCGCACATCAAACAGATTCTTTTCCCCACAGATTCGCTGCATACGCTGGAGTTGGTCAGCAATCTGGGGCTGATCCTGTATTTATTTCTGGAGGGTCTGGATCTGGACGTTGACGCGGTTTGGAAGCAGCGCTCGACTGCGCTGCGTGTCAGTCTGACCAGCCTGGGAGTTCCGCTTGCGCTGGGCCTGTTGCTGGCCTTGGCGATGCATCGCAGCTTTGTCGGCACCAATCCAAGCTTGCTCAGTTTTCTGCTTTTCTTTGGCACGGCCATCTGTACCACAGCCTTTCCCGTCCTGGCGCTTATCCTTCGCGAACACGCCGTGGAGGGGAATCTGGGCACCACGGCGTTGGTGAGCGCGGCCATTGCCGATGTTCTGGGATGGACGCTGCTGGCGGTGGCCCTGACCGTCGTGAATGCAGGTTCGTCCATGAAGACGCTAGCACTGCGATTGTTGATCCTGCTGGTATATGTGCTGGTTCTGCTGGGAGCCTTTCGTCCCCTGGCAGCGAAGCTGATTGCATGGCGCGGCGCGCCTCGGTTTTCCCGGCTATTGCTGGGCGTGTTTTTGGTTGGCGCGCTGCTCTCTGCCTTTGCCACGGAGCGGTTGGGTGTTCACGCTCTTTTTGGAGCATTTCTGGCTGGCATCTGCCTGCCACGCGTGCCGCACTGGAAGCGACAACTGGAGCAATCTATCCAGCCCCTCGTTAGCATTTTGCTGCTTCCTGTGTATTTTGCCGTGACCGGCATGGATACAGAATTTGGAATGCTGTTCCATCTTCGCGCTGCGTTGTGGACAGTAGTGATTCTGGTGGTCGCGGTGGGGGGTAAGGTTGGCGGCACCTACTACGCTGCGCGAAAGTCCCAGTTAAACCAGGAGAATGCGCTCTCCCTTGGCATTCTGATGAATACGCGCGGATTGGTCGATCTGATTGTTCTGAACTTGGCGTATCAGGCAGGAATCTTCAATCGCGAACTCTTCTCCGCTTTTATCCTGATGGCGCTGGTGACTACGGCCATGACCGTACCTTTGTTGCAATGGGTGCAACGCAGAGCTGCCAATCATCCTGCGGAGGGCATTGCCGCTTCCGCCTGAGACCCCGGCAGTCGGTTGCTGCGCCTACTTCCCGTCGGTTTCGGTAAGATAGATGGCCGTGTAATCCAGATAATTCCTAGCGTATTGCAGAATCAATTCGCGGTCGGCGTCGCTCAGTGTACGGCGCTCCTTGCCTGGAACTCCGGCCCAGAGTGTGCGCGGTGGCACGACCGTGTTCTCTGGAATCACCGCGCCCGCTGCGATGATTGAGCCTTCCCCGATGCGCGCATTATTCAGAATGGCGGCGTTAATGCCGATCAAACAGGCATCCTCCACGATACAGCCGTGAACGGTGGCATTGTGGCCGATTGTTACCCAGTCCCCGACAATCACCGGATAGCGATGGCGCATTCCATGCAGCACGGAGCAATCCTGCACATTGGAGTTGGCGCCGATCCGGATCGAATGCACATCGCCGCGCACGACGGCATTCATCCAGATGCTGGAGCGCTCGCCCAGCGTGACATCGCCGATAACCTGCGCGGAGGGATCGACATAGCACGAGGCCGGAATAATCGGAGACTTACCTTGATACGAACGAAGCATAGAGCTTAGTTTCCGCCGAAGGATGCTCGCCTTGCAAGCGCAGAGATTTTTTGTCGTACCTCAGGTCTCAAAAGCGAGGCGAGACCTGGGGTGCCCGGTCAGTTTAGACGTTCACATTGTAGTCGAGATGATGTTCATCTCCAGGCAGGCCACGGAATCCCCAATTGCTTTTGGGGGTCTCGAAGATCGTGATCTCAACATCCTGCGGCGAAATTCTCAGTTGTTTTTCAAAGCGTTCAAAAAGCAACCGAATAAGCATCTTCTTGGCCTCAACCGTTCGTCCTTCAAACATACTGAACTCAAGAATTGTGTATTTGTCGCTACGGCCTGAAGGATAGAAAAACTCCGAGGGGTCGAGTTGAAAAAAACGATGCGCGCGCTTGTCCTTGGGATATTGCAAGGCATCGACGACGCAGGAATGCACTACTTCGGAGACAGCGGGGATAATAGAACTAAGATGACTCCGCAACCCGAAAATTTTTACCTGAGACATAAATGGAGTCAGTTTCGCATAGATCAAGCCTCCTGCCAACCAGATGCGATCGTCAGCATGATATGCGGCGTATGTGGAGCATCCATCGGGCGACTTGAGTAAAGGTAGCTGTTTCCCGTATTCTAAAGATTCCTACAGGAAGGTTTGGGGGTGTCGTTCCATTGGCGGAAGTTAAAGTGCAAGAGGGTGAACCCCTTGAAAATGCGCTGCGCCGTTTCAAGCGCAAGGTTCAGCAAGAGGACATCATCAAGGAAGTTAAACGCCACTCCTATTATTTGAAGCCGGGAGAAAAGAAGCGCGTGAAGCAGGCATTGGCGCGGAAGCGCAATCGCAAGAAGGCACGCAAAGAAGCGGAGTAATTTCCCCGGTTCGATGCAAAGACAAACAGCCACGCCGTCCCTATAGGGATTGCGTGGCTGTCTTGCGTGTTCGCGGGGGCTTAGAAAACCGCTGCGCACAAGCGGTCGCTTCCCCTTCCCCGATGGCTCCAGATGGCATCTGCGCGGTAGCCTTGTGCAAGCGCCAAGGTAAGAACGGACACCAAAAGGAAGACCTCAAGCGAAAGGCCCCCGTCGAAGTGGGAGCCTTTCGCTTGAAATGCGATGGCAGAAAATTATTTTTGATCTAAGACAATACCACCGGGAGACTGTGAATTCTTCCTAGCCTCATTTGCCTTGCGCGCGTCGATTGCCTTTGCTGTCCACTGATTCGCTTCGGCAATATCTGCGAGCCGCGCTGCATCATTGCCGCACTCCAGCTCCGCCTTGCGGCGATAGAGCAAATTGATATAGGCCATTGCATCGTCGTAGGAAGGCCGTATTTGAACAGCCTGCATCAGATAATTCAGACCTTCCTGAACCAAAGGCCCATTCTCTAGCTGCAATGCCGTACAGGCTTTCTGGTCTTTGATGGCATCGCCATTATCCTGAAGACCAAGGGATCGACGTACCGGGAGGGCGTTTTTGTACGCAAGCGTCCAATCAATCACGCCAATGGTATAGTATGCCTCTGCGTCCTTTGGATCGACAGCAATGATCTTTTTCTGATAGTTCCTGTCCTCGTCATATTGGCCGATCTTGAAGTAAATCTGCGCAATACCCTTCAGGCTGGTCAGATCACTTGGATTTTTTGCCAAAACATCCTGAAACTGTTCGATGGCAAGCTCCGCATTCTTCAAATTATCGGGAGTCGTGACATTGGCAACAACCTGCTGCGAATAGGCCGTAGCCAGATACAGGCGCGTCATGGGCAAGGAGGGATCCAGTTGCACTGCCTGTTGAAAGTGATTGATGGCTTCTTCGTATCGGCCACTCTTAAATGCCTGGACACCTTTATTGAGCTGATCTCTCGCCTTCAGGTGATTGCATCCCGTGGCAAGGGTCAGGAACACGATCATGGCTGTCGCCACTACCGAAAAACGTACACTACGATTCATACGGCTTGATTTCTCCTTCAAACGCCCGCACATAAAAGAACCTTAGGCAGCCCAACATCAACAAGTGGGCATACACATGATTTCCTCTGTTCTTTGATTGTACTTTCTTTTTTATTTTCGAGCGTCCAGATGGAAGTGAGTTCAAGTCAACAGCTTCCATCTGGGTCGGTTCTGTGTGGCGCAACAATAGCGCAGCAAAAAAAGATGATCTACTGTCCAGCCGCAATTCTAGGGGTAATCAACCCAATGTGATCGACGTTGGCCTCGTGCCCAATATCGATTACATTCGCAACTGTGGAGAAATCCAACGCAGGATCTCCTTTGACAAACATCACGCGCTCCGCTCGGCTGGCGAAAATGGTTGTGAGTTGTGGCAGCAAGTCCTTCAGCGAGACATCCGTCTCGTTGATCTTGTAGCCTGGCTCTCCACCGCCGGGGCGATGCGTGATCTGCACGACAATAGTGCGGTCGTTCTCCTTGTCCTGCTGGTGGCTCTTGGGCGGCTGCGGCACCAGTGCGTCCAAGCCGTGCGGCGTGACTGGCACGATGACCATGAAGATAATCAGCAGCACCAGAAGAACGTCAATCATCGGCGTGACATTGATATCTGAATTCAGGCCACCGTGACCACCGGATGTCATTCCCATATCGTGTATCCCTCGTTTGCAACGATGCCCGCCGAAGCAGGTACCTCGAATTCAAAAAATCTGATTACTGTTGTTCGTCTGGCGGGGGTTGCTGTTGCGCCGATGTCTGAATCCGTGGTTCTGTCAGCAAGCCAACCTCATCCACTCCCGCCGTGCGAAGATTGTCGATGGAATCCATGACGATGCCGTAATGCGCGCGCGCATCGACACGCATGTAGACTTCCTTGCTTACCTTGTTCTCCAGCAGATCGCGAACCTTGGGACCGAGATCATCCGCCGACACCTGATTCGCGCCCAAGTACACGCGCCCATCACGAGTGATGGCGACCACAACGGCATCTTCTTTATCGGCATCCGGCATGGCCGTTGGGGTGTCCACCTTGGCCAGATCCACGTTGACCTTGTTATTCAACATGGGCGTAATGACCATGAAGATAATCAGCAGAACCAGCATCACGTCCACCATAGGGGTGACGTTGATATTGGAGTTAACCCTTGCGCCTTCATTACGAACCGCTAATGCCATGAAATTGGCTCCGTCTATTGATCGCTATCCGGCTTTCCGGCACGGATGCTGCTGCTTTCGGTCACAGGCTTGAACCCTAGAAATCCGGCGGGGAAACTTTGTTCCTGCCGGATTTCTCCAATCGGGTCTAAACCCGCTCTCCCAACAAGTATTGCGTCCGCAGAACAGCACAACTAGCGGCGCTGGCTTTGGCTCTGCTTAATAAAATAGTCGAGCAATTCGCTGGAGGAGTTATCCATTTCGACATCAAACGCTTCCACGCGATTGGTGAAATAATTGAAAGTCATCACAGCGGGAATGGCCACCAGCAGGCCAAAAGCTGTGGTAACTAGAGCTTCCGAAATACCACCCGCGACAGCGCCAATCCCAGAGGTCTTTTGCGTGGCGATCTGCTGGAAGGCATTCAAAATACCGACGACAGTGCCAAAGAGTCCGATGAATGGCGAGGTGGAGCCGATGGTGGCCAAGGCACCCAAGCCGCGCTTCAGCTTGGCGTGAACAATCGCTTCCGAACGCTGCAATGCGCGCTCACTGGCCTCGATCTGGCCTTCTGTGATGGCTCCCCCGCTACCGGAGTTGCGAAATTCCTGCAAACCCGCAGTGACAACTTCGGCCAAATGCGACTTCTTGCTGTGGTCGGCAGCCTTAATTGCATCATCCAGACGGCTTTCCTTCAAAGCTCCGGCGACTTTGGGGGCAAACTCGCGAGATTGCTTGCGGGCTGCCGAAAAATAGAGAGCGCGGTCGATCATGACAGCCAACGACCAGATGGACATGACGAAGAGCAGTACAGCCACGCCCTTGGCGAGGATGCCCATGTTGTGCCAAAGATCCAAGGGGCTGAAGCCAACCGGCTGATCCTGGAAGAAGGCAGTCAATGCTGCGGGGTGAGAAGCGACTTGGGTGAGATGAGCGAGAATCACTGGAATCTATCCTCCTTAGGGATAAATACGTTTGAAACATGTCTCTGCGACTACGCGGTGCAGTCGAAAAGCTACAGGGCTGAGCAAGCGGCTGTTTGCGTTACGATATCATTCCCCCAGCTCATAGACAACACTGATTGTGGTATCAACGTCAACCGGAACCCCATCCAGCAACAGCGGCTTATAGCGCCAGCGACGAACCGCATCCAGCGCGGACTGCTGCAACATCCCCGGCCCGCTGATGACGCGCAAATTTTGAATTGTGCCATCGTGCCCAATGGTTGCCTGTAAGACCACGGTACCAGAAAGCCGGGCTGCCCTAGCAATCGCCGGATACACGGGCTGTGGGCTATATGTAGCTCGACTGGCCATCACGCCCGACGACACGACCAGCTTTTTCGGAGGCGCGGCTTTCACAATGGGGCCATTTCCTATACTGCCAATGATGCCGCCCATGATACCGCCTGCGCTTCCGCCTAGGCCAGCCATGCCCGCGACCCCCCCAGAAACTTGCGGCGGCGGCTCACTTTCCTTAATCATTTTGATTTCTTTCGGAATTTTACTGGGCGCATGGAGTTGATTGTCCAGCATCTCCGATTCGATCTTGACGGGCTGCATCTTCACTTGCGGTGGTGGCGGCGGTGGTGGCGGCGGTGGTGGTGGCGGCGCCACCAACAAGGTCGCCATGGCCTGGCCGGGAAGCGCTTCTGGGTAAATGAGCGGAATCAGAACCATGACAGCAACCACCAGCATATTGAATGCGAAGGTCGCAAGAACCCAGTACTTGCTTTTCGTCTTGATCTTGTGCCCTGATTCCATCAAACTATCTTCAAACATGACCGTACCCTCGAAGCGCGTATTTCAACTCGTGTTTCTTCTATTAGACACCGAAGAGCCGGAATTTTGTTCCCCACCCTAGATGTTTTCTCTTGGGAGTACCATGATTCATCTCCCATTCACGAAACATGCAAGAGCCAACCGCCCTCAGCGTTCATCCGCCACTACGACACCTGCGTGCGCCTGCCTGCCGGGAGGGGGGTTGGCCGCTTGTCGCGACGCAACCGCCAATCCTGATAGGCCACCAACATCGGCGCTGCAACGGCAATGGAGGAATATGTACCCACCAGAATCCCGATGACCAGCGCAAAGGAAAATCCGTTCAGCACCTCCCCGCCAAAAATAAACAGCGAGAGAACCGTAAGGAACGTCAGGCCAGAGGTGAGAACGGTTCGGCTCAACGTCTGGTTGATGCTGCGATTGACGACCGTGGACAGGCTCTCGCGCCGCATGGTGTGCAGATTTTCGCGGATGCGGTCAAAGACAACGATGGTGTCATTCATGGAGTAGCCGATGAGCGTCAAAATAGCCGCGATCACGGTCAGCGTCATCTCCCGATTGACTAGGCTGAAAATACCGATGGTAATCAGCGTGTCGTGAAAGACGGCCACCACTGCGGCCACGCCGTAGATCAACTCAAAGCGGAACCAAAGATAGACCAACATGCCAGCCAGCGAATAGAGCGTGGCCAGCATGGCCTGCTGCCGCAATTGCGCTCCCACCTGCGGGCCAACGATCTCAACATTGCGAATAGTGAATCCAGAGAGGAACGTTCCCGATTGCAACGCGGAAAGGACGGCTGGATCGACGCGACCCTGCAATGCGCTCAAGCTGTCGATCAATCCGCTTTTTTCCTGATCGCGATAGTTCAGAATTTTGGTTGCAATCTGCATGTATTGCTGATCTGCGTTGGGAGATACGCCCAAATGCAGCGGGTCAGCCTGTCCGAGATAGGCGGCCAGCGCCTCGCGGCTGGCATTGTCTAGGTCGAGCTTACCCGCACTATCCGCCCCGGAGCGTGAATAATTCGACTCCAGCGCCTGCACGATCAAGCTGCGGCCCAAGTCGAGCGCCCCCTCCGAAGTATCCCGCTGCGGCAGCGAGACGATGACCTCATGATCCTCGGCGCGGCCAAACCTCTGAATGCTGACATCGCGCAGTCCGGCACTGCTCGCCGACTGGCGGATGCGATCCACCTGCGGCGCAGCGTCAAACTTGATGTAGACCAGCGTGCCACCCTTGAAGTCCACACCCAGCGGAATATGGTGCCAGAAGAGAATGGACAACAGGCCGGAGATGCTGAAGACCAGCGAAAAGGCGAGGAAGTACCATTTCTTCCCCAACCAGTCGATATTGACGTCCCTGAAAAATTCCACGCCGTACTCCAAACATTACGTTGCGGGATCGGGCAAAATTTGTTGCCGAAAACATCCCAGAAAATTTTGATTGCAGAGGGGAAAACGTTTTTCCTCTTTGCGCTGCGAACCTGCAAGCGTTGCGGCTTAGATCGAGATTGCCTCTCCGCGCTGCTTGCGATTCAGAATCGCGTCAAAGATGACGCGGGAAACAAAGACTGCGGTAAACAGATTGGCCAGCAAACCAAAGGTCAGCGTAACGGCAAAGCCGCGAACCGGGCCAGTTCCAAAGAGAAACAGAATGGCCGCCGAAACAATCGTGGTGACGTGCGTATCAACAATCGTCAGCCAGGCATGACCAAATCCCTGATCGATCGCTGCCGAGGGCGACTTGCCCGCGTGCAGCTCCTCACGAATGCGCTCGAAGATCAGCACGTTGGAATCGACACCCATACCAATCGTCAAAATGACACCGGCAATGCCGGGCAGCGTAAGCGTGGAACCGGTAAAGCCCATGAAGCCGAGCAGGATGACCAAATTCAGCGCCAGCGCCAGATCAGCATTGATGCCCGCGCCGTGGTAGTAGAAGAGCATGAAGGCCATCACGGCCAACATGCCCGCGACAGCAGCCATCACGCCCTGGCGAATCGAATCCGCGCCGAGCGACGGGCCAACCGTGCGCTCTTCCAGAAAATGAATCGAGGCGGGCAGCGCGCCGGTACGCAACATCAGCGAGAGATTGTCGGCGGTGTCCTTGGTGAAGCCGCCGCCGGAGATTTGTCCCTGGTCGCGAATCGCGCCCTGAATCGTCGCCACTTCGCGCACCGAGTTGTCCAGCACAATGGCCATGCTCTTGCCAATGTTGGAGCTGGTGAACTGAAAGAAGCGGTCGCCACCGGCGCGAGTGAGAATAAAGCTGACATCGGGGCGCTGGTTCACATCCACCGAGGGCTGCGCGTCACGGAAGTCATTGCCAGCAACAATCGCGGCGCGGCGCAGCAGATAATACTGGCCCGCATCGCTGCTCTGGTCAAAGGCCTTCATCAACTCGCCATCGGGCGGCAGCGTGCCGCCATTGGCCTGGAGCGCCGATTGCTCATCGGGAAATGGGCCGCCGAGAACCTCGTGAATCTCCAGCCGCGCCGTGGATTGAATGATGTCCTTAACGCGGGCCGGATCATCGACACCGGGCAACTCGACAAGAATCTGATTTTTTCCCGGCCCATATTCTTCGATGACCGGCTCACTAACACCCAGTCGATCCACGCGATCACGGATAGTTTCAATCGACTGCGCCAGCGCGCGCTGCTCAATATCGCGCACTACGGTCGGCTTCATGGTCAGCGTGAAGGTGTTATCCGCAGCGGAGCTGATGTCATACTGCGCGCTGTAACGATCCTCCAGCATGGAGCGAACTGCGCCTTCCTTGTCCGCCGGAACGCTGAGCACGCGCAGTATCTCTGGATGCGCCGCATCGGGCCGCGTGGGAATGGCACCGGAGATGTTGTTCTGCTTCAGGTCGGCTTGGATGCGAGTGATGTCGTTGTCCGCCGTGGCGCCCACGGCCTCCTGCACCATCACCTGTAGGATCAGGTGCGTTCCGCCGCGCAAATCCAGGCCCAGATGAATGCGGTTGGTGAGGGCGGCCTTGAGCGCCGTGCCGCTGACGCCGCTGGGGATGCCAAAGATGCCGAAGACAAAGACCAGCAGCGTGGCGAAGATCAGGATAATTTTCCCGGTTAGATTTTTACGCATTGGACTCAATCAATCGTGAAGTGGCTAAGGAGCAGGAGACAAGTCGGGGCAACATGATTACTTTGCCTCCTCTTCATTGGTCGTAACAGTGGTGATGGCAGATTTGGTGACTTCTAGGCGCAAATTGTCCGGAGCGACGCGCAGTTGCACCACATCGTCCTTAATGGACAATACCGATCCGCGAATGCCACCGCTCGTCGTGACGCGGTCGCCGGGCTTCAACTGGCCCAGCATGTCCTGCCATTTGCGCTGGCGCTGTTGTCCGGGCCGAATCAAAAACAAGTAGAAGACGACAAAAATCAGGACGAACGGCAGAAAGGTGAGATACCCCTGCGGCGCGCCCGCAGCGGCCAGAATTGCGATCATCGAAGTCAAGGTTCAATCCTAAATTGCCGCCAGGCACGCCACATGCAGCAGCGTATCTGACCGCAGAGATTCTATGAATTTCACAGAAGTCCCGCTGGGAGCGCGAAGCGCATGTAGGCCGAGCACGCATCCGGCGGACGCAGCGGCAACTGCCACTGCTTTCCTGCTTTGAGGATATCAAGACTCCTAGCGCGTTGTGTCGGTTGCGCTTGCGCGCTGCCGCACACGACCAAGAAGTTCTGAAAGAGTCCCTAGCAAAATAGAATCGCGTACAGATTGCATCGTGTCAAGGTAGAAGGCTAAATTATGCACCGTCTGGAGCACGGCGGCCAGCGGTTCCTGCGCGGCGAAAAGATGGCGTAAGTAGGCGCGGGTATAGCGCTGGCACACGCGACAACCGCAGGTCGAATCGAGCGGCTGCTGGTCTTCCGCATATCGCTGATTCTTGATATTCAGGCGGCCTTCTGAGGTAAAAATAAGTCCATGCCGCGCGGCCCGCGTAGGCAACACGCAATCCATCATGTCCACGCCCATCGCCGCGTATTCAACAATCTCATCGGGATAGCCAACGCCCATCACATAGCGCGGCTTGTCGGCGGGCAGCAGCGGCAGCGTGGTGGCGATGATCTCGCGGGTGCGCTCACGCGGCTCGCCCACGCTGAGGCCGCCAATCGCATAGCCCGGCAGATCCAGCTCCACCAGTCGCTCGGCAGATTCGCGTCGCAGATCGGCGTACATCCCGCCCTGCACAATGCCGAAAAGACTCTGGGTTTGGCCGCCAAATTCTGCATACCAGGGCACCTCCTGCTGATGCGCCAGAAAGTGGTCGCGACTGCGCGCGGCCCAGCGTTGCGTCAATTCCAGCGACTGCCGGGCACGCTCCCGCGTTGCGGGATACTCCGTGCATTCGTCAAAGGCCATCACAATATCCGCGCCCAGCGCAATCTGCACGTCGATGGAGTGTTCCGGTGAAAAAAAATGCGACGACCCATCCAGATGCGAGCGAAAGCGCACGCCCTCTTCACTCACCTTGCGCAGCTTGTTCAGGCTGAAGACCTGAAAGCCGCCAGAGTCGGTCAGGATGGGGTGCGGCCAGCTCATAAAACGATGCAGCCCGCCCAGTCGGCGAATGCTCTCATGCCCCGGACGAAGGTACAGGTGATAGGTATTGCCCAGCAGAATCTGCGTCTGCAACTCTTCCAGCAGATGCTGCGGCACGGCCTTGACCGTGGCCGCCGTGCCCACCGGCATAAAGATCGGCGTCTCGACCGCGCCATGCGGAAGCTGCATCGTGGCGCGCCGCGCCGCGCCTGCGGTCTGTTGCATCGTGAAAGAAAGGAACATGCCTACTGCGATTGTAGGGGAGTTTCGGAGTATCCGAATCCGATGCATCGTACCCGGTTGGGCGCATGGACACGCACTACACTGAGTAGGATGACTCCCGCGACCCGATTCAAACGCGCACTAAGCTTTAAGAGCATCCTGAGCTACGTCCTGTTGACGTGCGTTGCGTTCTTTGTTGTCGGCACAATCCACTGGCCGCTGGTTGGCGATGCCTCCCTGATGCACTACGTCGTCTTTCTGATGCAGCACGGCATGGCTCCCTACCGCGACATTGTGGACATGAACATGCCCGGCAGCTATCTGGTCGAGTGGGCGCAGATGCGCGTCTTTGGCCCCGGCGCGATGGGCCTGCGTCTCTTTGACCTCTCGCTGATGGGCGTGGCCGCGCTCGCAATGGTCGCCATCACATGGCCGCAGGATTGGTTTGCCGGAGTTTATGCCGCCGCGCTGCTGCTGCTGATCCACGGACGCGATGGCGTGGATCAGATGGCAGAGCGCGATCTCACCATGACCGTGTTGTTGCTGGTCGGATACGCATTTCTCTTCCATGCGCTGCGTAGGCAAACAGAGAACCCGCCGCGCAGCCTGCTCTGGGCGATGGCGCTCTCCGGCGCATGTTTCGGCATTGCCGCCACGCTCAAGCCCACAGTGGTGCCATTGGAGTTCGTCTTGCTGGCGCTGCTCGCGTGGCAATCGAACAAGAACCGCCAGCCACGCTCCACGTCTGTTGCCGCGCTGATCGGGAGCAGTCTGTCGGGCTTTGCCATTCCATTCGCCATTGCGCTTTTTTTCCTGGCGCGAGAACACGCCCTGCACGCTTTCTGGAGCATCCTTACCGGGCTGGTTCCTTATCATGCCAGCATCGGGCGTCTGCCCATCCGCTATTTCCTTCGCTACAGCATTCGCCCTGGATTTTCCCCTCTCGCCGTGCTCTGCGCGGGGATTGCCGCAGCAAGAAAAGACTGGCGAAACAACGAAAGCCTGGCGCTCTGGATCGGATTTGCCTTCGGACTTCTATCACTCGTCGCCCAAGGCAAGGGCTATCCCTATCATCGCTATCCGTCGGAGGCATTCCTGCTGCTGCTGGCTGGCCTGAACTTTACCGCCGCGCTGCAACGGCCTGGCCTGCTGCGCGTGGCGGGCATGCTCGGCCTGTGCTTTGGAGTTCTCCTGCTTGCGCCCGTTTCGACGGCAAAAACCTTGCACTATGACTGGAAAAATCAGGAATTTATCACCCTACTGCAAGGCGACCTGAACGCTCTGGGCAGCGCAAATCTCTCTGGCCGCGTGCAATGTTTGGACACCACCGCCGGATGCATCAACACTCTCTATCAGATGCGCCTGGTGCAAGATACTGGCTTTCTCTACGACTGCTATTTCTTTGCTCCACAGCCCAGCCCGGCGCAAGCGCAACTGCGCGAACAGTTCTGGAGCGCCATTCAAAGCAAACCTCCGGAGGTCTTTGTCATCACCAACCAGATGTGCGTGAGTCCCGCCAGCGGGTACGGCAAGCTGGATGCCTGGCCGCAGTTTCAGCATTATCTGGATGCAAATTATTCGCTATACGCGCAGCGAACCGCCACGCGCCCCGTTCGCTGGTGGAGTCACCCTCGCCCGCCCTTTGGCTACAGAATTTACATGCGGAAGTAGCACGTTATAGCTGGAGCACTTTTTCGCAGAACGTCGCCGCCGTCACAATGCGCGTCTTGCCAACCCGGCGCTGTTGCAACATGCCTGCGCGCTTGTCGCCGGTGACTAGGGCGTGTGCCGCATCCGCCCGATTGAGAAGATAGGTGTCGCGGGGATCGGCTGCCGCGTGTCTGTTGGGCACCTGTTGCAAGATGTGGGCACGGTGCAGGCGATTCAGCATGAGTCCAACCAGGTGGGGCTGGAGGATGTTGCGGAATTTGGGATAGCGGCTGGCACGGCGCAATTCTTCGATCTACTCTGGGCAGGTAGCCAGCTCAAAACGCGATTCGCGCCATGCCTCGTAGATGCGATGGGGGGCACCATGCGGAGGAATCAAAGCGCTGAAAAGCACATTGCTGTCCAGCGCGACCAGCATCAGGATTGCCGCACCCAGCGCAATACTTCTTCAATCGCGCTCTGGATGACGGCTGGCGTCTGCCCAACATTCTGTTCTTTAGCCGGCTGGACGCTAAGTTCCAAAATGTGCGCCTGCACCGCCTCCTCAACAAAACGAGAGAGTTCTCCCTTGCGCCCCGACCCTGTCCAGCCAGAAACTGACGCAACGCCCGATCCGTTGCCGCTGAAACAACCAAGCTCCAGCGGATTGCAGAAGTAGCCATACAACCGCATTCCTTGTTTTTATTTTACGTCTGTATGTGTATACGTTCATACGCACAGATGCAATTCTGGCCAAAGCACGCAGATCCTCATGCAATTCCTTTACCCAAGGGGAATTTCCCACCTGTCCGATTTTTTACATCCGCGAGATCGTTTGCGTTCCATTAGCTTCCTAAAGGCGCATCTCTCGTCTGCCGATAGCAGCGATAGGAAGGCTTTCTTACGCCCAGATCGCTCCATCGACATGCAAAGTGTTTATCTTTACACCCCGCGCCTTCACCCTCCGCAATGGCTCCTGCTAGCGACCATTCTCTGTGGGATTGCCGGCCTTGTCGCCTTGTTGCTCTATTCTTATCTCCACCTTCGCCCCAGCCGGGAGCTAAGCCGTCTTCGTCAGCTTGCCGATGGCGCGTTTGAAGGCATTGTGCTCTGCCACGACGATCAAATTCTGGATGTCAATCTTGCCTTCTGTGTTTTGCTGGGCCTCTCCGCGCACGCGCTGCATGAATGTACGCTAACGCAGTTGGTTGTCCCCGCGTGCCGCAAAGCCCTGGAGTCCGCACTGCGCGCGGCGACCTTCACCCCCATTGAGATTGAATTCCGCACCGGCGCGGGAACCGTCTGCCCCGTCGAAATTCGCAGTCAGCCCATCAAATATGTTGGCAAGCCCGCCATGTTTCTCGCGGTTCGCGACATCTCCGAGCGCAAACGAAGCCAGCACCGGATCGACCATCTTATCCACCACGATGCGCTCACCAATCTCGCCAATCGCGTGCTCTTTCAGGATCGCCTGCAACATGCGATGGCGGAGGCGGATCGCACCGGACAGCCAATGGCGCTACTGTATCTTGATCTCAACCGCTTCAAATCCGTTAACGATCTTTTGGGCCACGCTGGTGGCGACGATGTTCTGGTGCAGACCGCCGCCCGGATGCAGGAGGCAACGCGCCGCGTCGATACCGTTGCCCGCCTGGGTGGAGATGAGTTTGCCGTGGTGCAACCGCGCTGCCTGACCCCGCAGGGAGCATCGACTCTGGCTACGCGGCTGACTCACCTCATCCAGCAACCCATTCTCATCGGCCCGCGTTCTGTTTCGGTCGGCGCAAGTATCGGCATTGCCCTGTACCCGCAGGATGGCGCCAGCGCCGAAGCGCTGCTGCAAAACGCCGATCTGGCTCTCTATCGCGCCAAGCAAGTTCGCGGCAGCAGCTTCTGCTTCTTTGAGCCAAACATGGATCACAGACTGCAAGAACGGCGCGCACTGGAGATTGAATTGCAAGCGGCGCTACAAAACAATCAGCTCCACCTGCATTACCAGCCGCTCTTTACCGCCGGAACCCTGCATCTGGCTGGCTTTGAGGCGCTGCTTCGCTGGGAACATCCGCAACGCGGCTCCATCCCGCCGATGGAGTTCATCCCGCTGGCAGAGGAGACCGGCCTGATCCTTCCCATCGGACGCTGGGTGCTTCTGACGGCCTGTCGGGAGGCGGCTCGCTGGCCGCGTCCCTATCGCATCGCCGTCAATGTCTCCGCCGCGCAGGTGCAACACGGCGATCTGGTCGCGACCGTCGCGGAAGCACTGTCCACCACGGGCCTGTCTCCAGATCGGTTGGATCTGGAGGTTACAGAAAGTCTTTTTCTTGGAGATTTGGATGCTGTTTCCACCACGCTGCACGATCTGAAACATCTTGGAGTCCACATCGCCCTCGACGACTTTGGCACCGGATACTCCAGCCTGAGCTACCTGCGACGCTTCCCCTTCGACCATCTCAAAATTGATCGCTCCTTTATACGCGCCTTGGGCCAGGGTGCGCAGGCCGATGCGATTGTCCACGCCATCGTTGCCCTCAGCCACAGCCTAAACCTGGGTGTTACCGCCGAAGGCGTCGAAACAAAAGCGCAGTTGTCCACCTTGCAATTGAGTGGCTGCGATCAGATTCAGGGCTTTCTTCTAGGACGCCCTTCCTCCCCCGATGCGCTCGTGTCGCTGTGCGAATCCGGCAGGTTTGATCCCGCGCTCCCTTGCGCCTCGGCATTTGTGCCTATCGACCTGCACATTGCCGCCATCGGCGCGGATTGATCCACCTCCCCGACACCGCTGCCGCTCCGTCCTTTGGATTGCAGCGGAAATCTGGACATAGCGCATACTAGAAGCAATGCCTTTTCGTTCTGGTTTTGTCTCTATCGTCGGTCGGCCCAACGCCGGAAAATCCACCTTGCTGAATGCACTAATCGGCGAGAAG
This sequence comes from Acidobacteriaceae bacterium, assembly GCA_027365415.1. Taxonomy (GTDB): domain Bacteria; phylum Acidobacteriota; class Terriglobia; order Terriglobales; family Acidobacteriaceae; genus JAJZIJ01. The sequence continues at coordinate 8,798 of DAHXNK010000007.1, read as the reverse complement.
ATCGCCATTGTCACGCGCAAGCCGCAGACCACGCGCAACCGCATCCGCGGCGTGCTGGAGGTGCCCGCGAACAAAGGCAAGCACCCTGCCGCGCAGATCGTTTTTGTCGATACGCCCGGCGTTCACAAGCCCAGCAACCTGCTCGACAAGCGTATGTTGCAGGAGGTCTACGAAGCGCTCGACACCCGCGACATCGTGCTGCATGTGGTGGATGCCAGCCGGAGTCTGCGCCTGCCGGAGGAGTCTGCGTCCTTCCTGCCCTCCCTCGTCGCCGATGAGGTCGCCGATGAAACGGAGGCTGCGCCCCAGCGCGAGAAACGTCCACCGTCGTTGCATCTCAACAACGAAGATGCCTTCGTTCTCGATCTGATCCGCAAGCTCGATTGCCCCGTCTTCCTGCTGCTGAACAAGATCGATGCCATTGCCAAGGATCAACTGCTGCCCCTGATGGCGCAGTTGAGCATGGAACACAACTATGCCGCGATTCTTCCCATCTCCGCGCGTAAAAAAGATGGGCTGGATACGCTGGTCGCCAAGTTGGTTGCGCATCTGCCCGAAGGCCAGCGCTACTATCCCAAGGAGCAGTTCACCGACCAGCCAGAGCGTTTTCTGGTGGCGGAATTGATTCGCGAAAAAATTCTGCAATTCACCGGCGAGGAGGTGCCCTACGCCAGCGCCGTTGTGATCGAGCGTTTTGAGGAACCCGCCGCGCCCGCCCCCAAAAGGCCCAACGCAAAGATCGCCCAAAAACTGCCGCTCACGCGCATTGCCGCAGCCATCCACTGCGAACGCGACGGACAAAAAGCCATTTTGATCGGCAAGGGCGGCGCGATGTTGAAGCAGATTGGCGCAGCCTCGCGCATGGAGATCGAAAAGCTGCTGGGCACCCGCGTGTATCTGGAATTATTCATTAAGGTCGCCGAAGACTGGCGCAGTTCGCGCTCTTTTCTGGATTCGCTCGACTGGCAAAAGCAGTTGGAAGACCTGGGCAACCGCCAAAAAGAGTAGCTGCTGTAATCCCCGATCTCCGTGAGCGAGACTGAGTATGAAATTGTGTGCCTGTAGGTCTTGATTTTGAGACCTGGGATTGCCCGCCCTCATCCTTCGACAATCTCAGGGCAGGCTCTGGAGTACTCGTATTTTTACGTTTGCGTCTCGCGCGCGGCAATGCCCAGCGCCTTCATCTTGCGATATAAGTGGCTACGCTCCAGGCCCAGCGCTTCAGCGGCGCGGCTCACATTGCCGTGGCATTCTTCGAGCTTGCGCAGAATGTAGTCCCGCTCATACGCCTCGCGCGCGTGCTGGAGAGAGGGAAACTCCTCGCCACGCCGGTTGGCGCTGCGATAGACCAGAACAGGCAGATGCTTGCGCTCCAGCCGGGTTGCCTGCGGATTCAGAATCAACATGCGCTCGACAATGTTCTTTAGCTCCCGCACATTGCCCGGCCAATGGTACTGCTGGAGCGCGGTCACGGCATCCTCGGCCATCTCCACATGCGGCCTGCCATATTGCCGCCCGAACTCGCGCAGCATCTCCCGCGCCAGCAGTGGAATGTCCTCTTTCCGCTCCCGCAGCGGCGGCACATAAAACGGAATGACATTCAGCCGATAAAAAAAATCCTCGCGGAAATTTCCCTTCGCGATCTCTTCTTCCAGATTTTTATTGGTGGCGGCAATCACGCGGACATCCACGCGCACCGGATGCGTTGCGCCCACGGGCGTGAACTCCTGCTCGTCGAGCGCGCGCAGCACCTTGGCCTGGGTCTTCAGGCTCATGTCGCCCACTTCGTCCAGAAACAGCGTGCCGCCGTGCGCGCGCTCAAAGGTGCCGCGCTTCTCTGGAAGATCGCCGGGCACGGCACTGTGGCGATAGCCAAATAGCTCCGTCTCGATGAAGTCCTCTGGAATCGCGGCGCAGTTCAACTCCACAAAAACTTGATCTCGCCGCAGACTCTCGCGGTGCATGGCGCGCGCGATCAGTTCCTTTCCTGTGCCAGATTCTCCGTAGATCAGCACGCGGCCATTGGTCGGAGCCATCAGGCGAATCTGCTGGCGCAGCGCCTTGACCGGAACACTGGTGCCGGTGATGGAACCCCGCGCTGGAAGCTGCCGCTGAAATTCCTGATTCTCCATGCGCAGCCGCCGCGCCTCCACCGCGTTCTTGACCACAATCAAAATGCGTGCCAGCGAAAGCGGCTTCTCCAGAAAATCGAATGCGCCCAATTTCGTGGCGCGCACGGCGCTCTCAATCGATCCGTGACCAGAGATGATGATGACCTCCGGCCCATTGACGGCATCGACCTTGCGTATCTCCTCCAATGTTTCCAAGCCATCGCGATCCGGCAGCCAGATATCCAGCAGCACGGCATCGTAGACCACATCGCGCACCAGCGCCACGGCCTCGGCTGCGGTTGAGGCTGTGGCCACGGCATAGCCTTCATCGGCAAGGATGGCTTGCAGCGTGGCGCAAATATCCGCCTCATCATCGACCACTAGAATGTGATTCATCGCGTGGCCTCGCTATTTGCAACGGGCAGGGCTGAGTCCGGCTGCAGGGCATCGGCCAAGGGCAACTCCACAATAAAGCGCGCGCCTGTTGGCTTGTTGTCTTCGGCCCGGATACTTCCGTGATGCTCCTGAATGATCTTCGCCGCAATGGAAAGCCCCAGACCCGTTCCGCGCCGTCGCGTCGAAAAGAACGGCAGAAACAGTCGTTCGCGAATATCCTCCGTCAATCCATGCCCTGTATCCGTCACTACAATTTCCGCCATCGTTTGCGTTTCGTTCAGGCCCGTGCGTACCGTCAACACGCGCACCAAGCTCTGCTGCATGGCCTCGGCAGCATTGTCCACGAGACTGGTCACTGCGCGCTTGAGCGCCTCTGTATCCGCCATGACCAAGGGCAAATGCGGCTCCAGATGCAGCTTGATCTCCGTGTTTTCCAGCCGCCCAGAAAACACCTTCAGCGTCTCCTCTACGATCTGATTGATCTCGACCGGATGCGGCTGCGCCACGGGAAAATCCGCCAGCGCAGAAAACTGATCGACCAACAGCCGCAGCGTCTCCACCGACGAGCGAATAACATCCGTCGCGCTGCGAATCATATGTTTGGATTCATCGGGAATGGCTGCATCCACGCGATCCAGATGGCGCTGTATCCGTTCTGCGGAGAGCGCAATGGGCGTCAGCGGATTTTTAATTTCATGCGCGACGCGCTGCGCGACTTCCTTCCATGCCGTCTGCTTTTGCACCAGCAGCAAATCCGTCACGTTGTCGAGCACCACCAGATAGCCGCGTCCGGTTTCCTTGTGCAGCGGAGCCACCGTAAAAGCCAGATGCAATACGCCGTGCGCGTTGCTGGTCTCAATCTCCGTGGAAGCCGTCGATAACCGAAGACTGCGGCGCATCGCGCGCTGTATCTCCTCGCCCGACTCCAGCGAAAAAATCTCCAGCAGAGAAAGACCTTCAAAACTTCGTTCGCCCAGCGGATCGAGCATCTCGCAGAACGCCCGGTTTGCCTGCACAATACGCATTTCGCCGTCTAGGGCCGCAACCCCGCTGGGAATGGTTTCCAGCACCGTCTCCAGCTCCTTGCGCCGCGCCTCCAGCGCCGCGTTGACCACGGAGAGTTGCTGCGTGGAAGACTCCAACTGCGCGCGACTGCTTTCCAGATCACCAGCCATGTGATTGAAGGAGCGCACCAGCTCGCCCAGTTCTCCGGCAGCGGAGATGTCGGCGCGATGGTGATAATCCCCGCTGGCAATGGTGTCCATCGAGTCAGCCAGCATTTCCACGGGGCGCGTCACCTGCTTGGAGAGAAACAGCGCCAGCCAACTGCTAATGAAAAAGGTCAGCACCGAAAGCAACAGCAGCACCAGCAGATATGTGGCGCGAATGCGCCGCCGCGCATGAAACAGCGCCCAATACGTCTCCGTGGTGGCGCGAATGCCGCGAATCGCGCTTCCCATATCCGGTGGCAATGGCAAACCGACAATCACAATTGCGCCATTTTCCGTTGAGGCCGCGCCCAGCGCGTACTCCATGTTGCCGATTCTCAGAATGGGTTCATCCGTCCGTTGCGCCGCGTGGAGAATTGTTTCCGCAAGCGGCTGGCCTGCTGGCACGGTCTCCGCGTCTCCAGGGGCAATCCAAGAATCAATCGCGATCGGCCCCGGCGTCATAGGCACCTGATAGGCGCTCACAAATTGCCCTTCGGAAAACAGCACGGCAAAACCGCCCTGCAATGTGATCTTGTGGTGATGAACCTCATTCAGCATTTGCGGGCTGGCCACGCCATCTTCACTATTTTGGGCCGCAGGGGAATTCGCAATCGACTCCGCCTCGGCGCGCGCATTTTCCGTTGCGTAATGCGCCATCTCCACCGTCACCTGCATCAGGCGATCGCGCAGAAAAACACCCGGCTGCGAGAACCACCGATCAATGGAGCGGTTCATCAGCAGATAATTGAAAAACACCATAAAGATGGCTGGAACCAGGGAAAGCAGCAGTGCTCCCGCCAACATGCGCGTCCGCAGGCGCGAACCCAACACACGGCTCTGCTCGCTGGCGTAGAGCTTCAGAATGTTGCGCAGCAGCAGTACCAGCACGATCAGAAAGAGAAGAAAGCTCAACGCGGAGATGGCCGTAAAAATTAGAATGGAGCCACTATTGCGTGGAGAGAGAAACTTCAGGTTGAAAGCATTTTCCGTCAACAGCAGTAGCAACACCAGCAGCGACAGAATGCCGAGAATCCATGCCGCAGTCTTCCGATTCGCCTGATCGCCGGTTGCCACGGAGCGCGCCCTCCCTGTTGCCCACATTGTTCCCCATTATAGGTTCCATGTTCCCTGTGTTCAGATTCGTGCATATTGGAAAACGATGTGGCCGTTCGGTAAATTCGGTTCACATTCAACAAAATAGACGCGGCCTTCGAGATATCATCTCCGGGGCCGCATCTTTTTTGTGCGCGTCAGATCACTTCTGCGACTGGCTTCCAGGCCTTGCCCTGCGAATCGGCCACGGCCTTGCAGGTCAAGATGCCTCCGTAAGCGTTCACGCCCTCGCGCAGACCTGCGTCCGATTGAATCGCGGCTCTGGCCCCATGCTGCGCCAACCGCATCACATAGGGGAAGGTTGCATTCGTCAGCGCCAGCGTCGAAGTATTCGGCACAGCCGCAGGCATATTGGTCACGCAGTAATGCACCACGCCAGCGACCACATACGCGGGGTCACTGTGCGTGGTGGGCCGCGCAGTTTCGATGCAGCCGCCCTGATCGATGGCCACATCGACAATCACCGCGCCACGCTTCATCTTGGAGACCATCTCTCTAGTCACGATCTTCGGCGCAGCCGCGCCGGGAATCAGCACGCCGCCAATGACCAGATCGGCCTGATGCACCGCGTGCGCCACGTTATAGGCATTGGAGGCCAACGTGGAAACACGCCCGTTGAAGATGTCTTCCAACTCGCGCAGGCGATCCAGATTAAGATCGACGATGGTCACTTTGGCTCCCATGCCCATCGCGATCTTGGCGGCATTGATGCCAACGATGCCGCCGCCAATGACGCAGACATGCGCCGGAGGAACTCCTGGCACGCCGCCCAGCAGCACGCCGCGTCCACCCCGTTCTTTTTCCAGATAGGCGGCTCCCACCTGCACGGACATGCGTCCGGCCACCTCGGACATGGGCGTCAGCAGCGGCAAAGCGCCATGCTGGTCACGGATGGTTTCATAGGCGATGCCAACAACTTTTTTCGCCAGCAGCTTTTCCGTCAGCACCGTTGCGGGCGCAAGATGCAGATAGGTGAAGATCACTAATCCTTCGCGAAAGAAGCCGTATTCCTTTTCGATTGGCTCCTTCACTTTGACGATCATCTCCGCCAGTCCCCAGACGTTGTGAGCAGAGCCAACAATCTCCGCGCCTGCGGATTGATAGTCGTCATCGGTCAACGCGGAGAGGTCTCCAGCTCCGGTTTCAACCAACACTTTGTGGCCCGCATCGGCCAGCGCCTTGACCCCGGCTGGCGTAATGCCCACGCGACTCTCGTGATCTTTTACTTCTTTGGGAACGCCAAGAATCATGCACTCTCCTACGACAATTTTGCCATCTTGCGACCGAAAATACCTTGCAGCCTAATCAATTTGCGCGCGCTGCAACCTGTCAGAATAATCCACGTACACCGACTTCCATGTTGTGTAGAAATCTATCGCGCCGGTGCCGCCCTCGCGATGTCCATTGCCCGTCTGTTTGACGCCGCCAAAGGGCAGATGTACCTCGGCGCCAATCGTCGGCGCGTTCACGTAAGTGATGCCCGCCTCCAGATCGCGCACGGCAGCGTAGGCGCGATTCACATCTCGCGTGTAAATGGAGGTCGAAAGCCCATATTCAATGCCGTTGGCAATCTCGATGGCCTGCTCAAAGGTGCCAAATTGCAGCAGGCTCAAAACTGGCCCGAAGACCTCCTCCTGCGCGATCCGCATCGTCGGTTCGACCTCGGAGAAGATCGTCGGCGCAAAGAAAAATCCTTTGGCATGGGCCGCGCCGCGCAGAGGCTTGCCGCCGACCAACAGCTTCGCGCCTTCGGCCAGCGCGATCTTCACATAGCGCGCGCTGGTCTCTATCTGCTGCTGATTGACTTGCGGCCCCATCTGAATGCCCTTTTCCAAGCCATTGCCAATGCGCAGATTTTTCGTACGCGCGACCAACTGCTCGGTGAAGACTCGCGCAATTTTCTTATGCAGCAGGATTCTGCTGGTCGCCGTGCAGCGCTGTCCGGTGGTGCCAAAAGCTCCCCACAGCGCGCCTTCCACGGCCAGGTCGAGATTCGCGTCGTCCATCACGATCATGGCATTCTTGCCGCCCATCTCCAGCGAGCAGGGCTTGAAGTGTGCCGCTGCCACCTGCCCAACGATGCGGCCTACTTCACTCGACCCAGTAAAGCTGATAGCGCGCACATCGGGATGCTCCACCAGCGGCGCGCCTGCGTCGGGGCCAAAGCCGTGGACAACGTTCACCACGCCCGGCGGCAGTCCGGCATCCATCAGGGTCTGCACCAGATTGTGCGTGGAGAGTGGCGTGTCCTCCGCTGGCTTGATGACGCAAGTATTGCCCGCCACCAGCGCAGGGAAGAGCTTCCACGATGGAATGGCCATTGGGAAATTCCACGGCGCGATCATGCCGCAAACGCCGACTGGCATCCGCACGCTCATGGCGAATTTGTTGGGCAGCTCCGAGGGCGTGGTCTGGCCAAACAGTCGGCGACCTTCGCCAGCCATGTAGAAGGCCGTGTCGATGGCCTCCTGCACATCGCCGCATGTTTCTTCAAGCACCTTGCCCATCTCGCGGGTCATCTCCCGCGCATAGACTTCCTTGCGCTGGGCGAGCAATTCTCCGGCGCGATAGAGAATCTCTGCGCGCCTCGGCGCGGGCACCAGCCGCCAGGTTGCAAAGGCATCCTTTGCAGCGGCGACGGCGGCGGCAACATCCGCTTTTCCCGATGACGGAAAGGTACCGAGCAGGTCGTCACGGTCAGCGGGATTGCGGTTTTCAAAGGTTTTGCGGCTATGCGCGGCCAGCCACTTGCCGCCAATCAGGTTTTTATAGCGTTTTTCCGCTTGTTTTGCCCTCATACTGCTTCCCCTCCTCGGCGGACTGCGCATGGCAGCCCAGACGAATGAGGATACCGTATGCGACCTGCTCCGCGCCTGCCCATAGCCAAAAGGGTTCATCCCCGCAAGAATTCTCTGGATCGACAACGCACAAAGCACCGTCTCTGGCTTTACAATAGACATTCATAGCATTCCTCAGGACAATCGAACTTTCATGTCTTCTAACGTCTTTCACTCTCGCTTTGCTCGTGGGCGCAATCTGCGCTCACTCTTCAGCCTCTTTTCGAGCGATCTCGCGATTGATCTCGGCACGGCGAACACGCTGGTCTACGCCGCTGGCAAAGGGATTGTTGTCAACGAACCCTCCATCGTCGCCATCAACAAAACAACGGGCGAGGTCGAGGCCGTCGGTAAGGAAGCCAAGGAGATGCTGGGCCGCACTCCAGGCAACATCGTCGCCATCAAGCCCATGAAGGACGGCGTCATCGCCGACTTCAAGGTGACGGAAAAAATGTTGAATTACTTCATCCAGAAGGCGCATGGCCGCAAGATGCTGGTGCATCCGCGCATCGTGATCGGAGTTCCGTCGGAGATCACGCAAGTGGAGAAGCGCGCGGTCGAGGACTCCGCCTATCGCGCCAAGGCCAGCGAGGTCTATCTGGTGGAGCAGGCGATGGTAGCCGCCATTGGCGCAGGTCTGCCTATTACCGAACCCGGCGGCAACATGGTCGTGGATATTGGCGGCGGCACTTCTGATATCGCTGTGATCTCGCTCTCTGGCATCGTCTACTCGCGCTCGGTTCGCATGGCAGGCAATCAGTTGGACGAGGCCATCATGAATTACCTCAAGCGCAAGTACAACCTGCTCATCGGCGAGCGCACGGCAGAACAGATCAAAATCGAGGTTGGCTCCGCCTACCCACTCGACAAGCCGCTGACAATGGAGATCAAAGGACGCAACCTGATCGAAGGCGTGCCCAAGACCATCACCATCGACGACAGCGAAATTCGAGAAGCGCTCACCGAATGTGTTTCCACCATCATGAACGCCATTCGCGTCGCGCTGGAGCGCACGCCACCAGAGCTTTCTGCCGACATCAGTGACCGCGGCATTGTGTTGACCGGCGGAGGGGCCCTGCTCAAGAATTTAGACAAACGCATCCGCGAAGAAACGGGCTTGCCCGTCTCCG
>DAHXNK010000079.1 GCA_027365415.1 Acidobacteriaceae bacterium | reverse complement strand
GTCGGAGTTTATGGAGAAACATTCGGTCTCCAAGCTCATCGGCTCGCCTCCGGGCTATGTGGGATACGAGGAAGGCGGGCAGTTGACCGAGCGCGTCAAGCGTTCGCCTTACTCCATCGTGCTGCTGGATGAGATCGAAAAAGCGCACCCGGATGTCTTCAACATCCTGCTGCAAGTTTTTGAGGACGGCCAATTGACCGATGGGCTAGGCAACACGGTTGACTTCAAAAATACGATCCTGATTATGACCTCGAACATTGGAGCGCGCCATTTGCAGAAGCGGCAGGGGCTGGGCTTCCAGTCCGACCGCGATGACATGGTTGCGGACAAGGTCGAGGAACTCGTCAAGAGCGAAGTCAAGCGCACCTTCAACCCGGAGTTCTTAAATCGCCTCGATGAAATCATCATCTTCCAGGCACTCTCTGATGGCGATCTGATCCAGATTCTCGAATTACTGGTGCAGCAGTTAAACACGAACCTAGCTCAGAAAGCGATCACGCTCTCCGTTACCGAAGAGGCGAAGAAGTGGATTCTGGAGCGCACAATGGTGGATCGCACCTACGGCGCGCGCCCGCTGCGCCGCGCGCTGCAACGCTATGTGGAAGACCCACTCTCTGAAGCACTGATTGCGGGCCATATTGTGGATCGACCCTCGTTTTTGGAGGTCTATCTGGACAACAATCAACTCTTCTATCGCCCGATTCTCAAGGAGGGCGAAGAGCGGACGGAGGGGATTTTGCTTTTTAGTAATTGATCTGCACAAATCGATCCTGCTTTGGTTCTCCGATGAAAGAATAGACAAGCTCCGCCGTTGCGGAGCTTGTCTATTTTGCCTGCCTACCCAGAATCAACTGTAGCCAATGCGCCGTATGGAGATTACGATACGGGGATAGATTCCTTTCATTCAACAAGTGTCCGATTCTAACCATGCGCCAGAGATTCGAGTATGCCATTACGTGGTGTTTGATCCAGGCACTGGGCCTGCCGCCGCGCTCCGTTGCGCGACGCCTTGGGGCGACCATCGGCGCAATGGCATATTGGAGCCTGCCGCGACTCCGCAGGGTTGGACTTCGCAATCTTCAACTTGCCTTCCCAGAAAAATCTTTGCCGGGGCGCCAGCGCATCCTGCGCGACATGTATCGCTCCCTGGGCTGGCAACTGGCGGAGTTTTGCCAGATGTCTCGCTATACCCTTGACCAAGCCAGCCGTTGTATTCGCTATGAGGGCTTGGAAAATTACCTTGCGGCACAGCAACGCGGGCGCGGCGTACTGGTGCTGACCGGGCATTTGGGCGCGTGGGAATTAAGTAGCTTCTATCACTCGCTGGCTGGCCATCCCATGAGCATGGTTATCCGCCGTCTCGACAATCCTTTTGTGGACGCGCTGGTCAATCGCATTCGCTGTCTGCATGGCAATCGAGTGCTGCACAAAGATGATTTCGCACGCGGTTTGATTGCCGCCATGCGTTCCGGCGAAACCGTCGGCATTTTGATGGACACCAATATGACGCCGCCGCAAGGGGTCTTTGTTGATTTCTTCGGACACTCCGCCTGCACTGGCTCCGGCATGGCGCGCATCGCGCTGCGCACCGGGGCTGCCGTGCTTCCAGGCTTTCTGCTGTGGCACCCTGACGAACAGAAATATGTGCTGCATTTTCTTCCTGCGCTGGAACTGGTGAGTACCGACAACGACGAAGCAGACGCGCAAGCGAACACGCAAATCTTCACTCGCGTACTCGAAGAGACCATCCGGCGCTATCCTGAACAGTGGCTCTGGGTACATCGTCGCTGGAAGACTCGCCCAGCAGGGGAAGCGCCGCTGTACTCGCAACGTGGAAAACAATGACACTCTCGCTGCAACAACTCGCTGCTGCGCTCGGCGCGCAATGCACAATGCCGGAGAGTTTTTCTCTTAGCCTAGGCATTGCGCGCGTGGCCAGCATCCCGTCGGCAGACGCGCAAAGCCTCGTCTTTGTGGAGACGGCAGCATCGTTGGCCGAAGCGCTGGCCTCGAATGCTGGCGCAATTCTGCTGACACCCAAACTGGCCGCAACGATTTCCCATGAGATGCTACCGCTGCTCTGCGTTCCCCAGCCGCGTCTGGCCTTTGCCCGCGCAGCAATACTCCTGCGGCCCAAAGAGACGGCACCGGGCATCCATGCCACTGCCATTCTTGGCGAGAGTGTGCAATTGGGCGCGCATGTTTCTATCGGCGCATATGCCGTGCTGGGAGATGACGTTTGCATCGGCAACCACACGCAGATTGCCGCCGGAGTTGTCCTCGGCAATGACGTGCAGATCGGCGCAGATTGCCGCATCTATCCCAGAGTTGTGATCTATGCTGGAACGAAAATTGCAGATCGCGTCGTCCTCCACGCCGGATGCGTTCTCGGCGCCGATGGATTCGGCTATGTTCGCGATGCAGAGACGGGAGCGTACACGCAATTTCCGCAGCAAGGCACGCTGGTTATTGAAGAAGATGTGGAGATCGGCGCGAACACGACCATTGACCGGGGCGCGCTGGAAGAGACGCGCATCGCGAGCGGTACCAAGCTCGACAACCTTGTTCACATCGGCCACAATGTTCGCGTAGGTCGTAATGTTGTCATGGCCTCGCAGACCGGCATCTCCGGCAGCAGCACGGTGGGCGATGGCGCGATTTTTGGCGGACAGGTGGGCGTTGGCGAACATGCCGAGATTGGCCCGCAGGTGATTTTGGGCGGCGGCGCAGGCGTGCTGAGCCAGAAGAAACTGCATGGATCAGGGATCGTCTTCTGGGGCCGACCGGCGCAACCGCTCCGCGCTTATCTCAAGGGGCTGGCTGCCGTGGCGCGACTTGCGCGCAGATCGAAAGAATAAAAAGGAGCCAGCAGCGATGGCCATCGTCGTGGTCGGCGGACACACGCGCAACATCGGCAAGACATCTGTTGTTGCCGCGATCATCGCCGCGCTTCCGCAGTACAACTGGACGGCCTTCAAGATCACGCAGTATGGCCACGGCATCTGCTCGGCCAATGGCGAGCCGTGTGATTGTGAAACTGATGCTCACACTATCGCCGTGACCGAGGAACACAACGCCGCCAGCGGAACCGATAGCGCTCGCTTTTTACAGGCTGGCGCGGCGCGTTCCTTCTGGGTGCGAACGCGACAAGGGCAGCTTGCCGAGGCGATGCCGCGTATTCGCAAAGAATTGGATCGTTCCGAAAACGCCATTCTCGAATCGAACAGCATCCTGCGTTTTTTGCAGCCGGATATATATCTGACGATGCTGAATATTCTTGTCGCTGACTTCAAACCGTCGGCGCAGTATTTTCTGGATCGCGCTGATGCCGTGCTGCTCTCTTCGTCGCCAGAGCAGGCAATTTCGGCGTGGCCGCAGGCGCTGCTACGCATCGTCGAAGAGAAGCCCCACTTCCCTGCCGCGCCGCCGTCCTTCATGTCTTCGGAGTTGGAGAAATTTCTCGTACAGCGCCTGTCGCTGCTGCGCCAGGGAAACTCTTCGCAATCCCTTATTACGAAGCCATATTCCCTCAGGGGCTGAAGCCTCGCGTCGATTTTTCTACCTGTGCGGCGGGACTAAACTTCCACACATTCCAAACACTGACTTGTTCGGAGATTCCGCTAAGCGGCGGATGTCATAAACTTGCTTACCAGCATGGCTCCGGCTACCACGGCTAGCATCCCCAGCATGTTGCTGGCAAAGATGTTCAGCAGCGCCATCTCCCATCGGCCTTCGCGCATGAGCGCATAGCTCTCCCATGCAAAGCTGGAGAAGGTGGTGTAGCCGCCACAAAAACCCACGGCGACCACTAACCGCCAGTTGGATGTGACATACGAATGATCGCGCGCCCACATAAAGAAAGCGCCAAGAATAAAGCTGCCGGTAATGTTAATCAACAGCGTTCCCAGTGGAAAGTCAATCGGGACAGCGCGCCCAACAAATCGTCCAACGCCATAGCGAAGATTGGCCCCCAGCACCGCGCCCAGAGCTACATAGAGCGAATCCTTCAGCAAATCCGCGCTCCTCTCTTGTCACGACCCACCGACGTGTCGAAGTTAATCCGCCGCGTTGGTGATTGCGTCCATATAGGCCACGTCATACGCCGTGCCCTGCACCGTCACGTTCCCATTATAGAGTTCCGAGCCAGCCGAATACGTGGTGGAGAAGGTCGTGATATTGGCGTTCGTTGTGGCATAGATGTGCAACTGGCCGCCATAAGCGGTGTACACCTTGTGCCATAGAGTAATGGCGCATAGCCCGGTCAGATCGCCATACCAAGGTTCCACCAGCACAGAGTTGTTGGTCAGATTGAACATGGTCAGACAGCCAGTTACTAGGTTGGTTGCGGTGCGAAATCCTTCCTGACAGGTCTGTGCGCCAATCCACAATGTATTGTCATCCGCAAACAACATTTTGGTATGCGTGCCATCGGAGATGGGATACTGATTCGTCACCTTCATCGTACCCAAATTGAGGATGCTCAGAAACCCTTCCAGCAATCCAGACTGCGGCCCCGATGTCAGCACCTGCTGCCCAGAAACATACAGAATTCCATTTCCATAGAGCGCCATCGTCGCGCCTCCCGGCACAGGGATTCTTGCTGATTCTGTAGGCGGGGTCTGCGTCGGTGGGGTTGGCGTGGGATAGGTGCTGCCTGGGAAGTTGTAGATGTTCAGCACTCCCGTGCTGAGAAAACTGACACTGGCCGTCGCCTGCGCAGTTACGGCATCGGGAGCGGCATTGCCGCACTCTGGCCCACAGTTCATCACCCACGCCGTTGTGCCATCGGAGGAAAAAATGGCATTGATGGGCCGATCAAACTGAATGGGATTGCCATTTTTATCCAGCACCGGAACAACGCAGTACACCGGAGTCGCGATGGGCTGGCAATCCACGGGGCTGACCGCCGATGGCCAACTGGCCTCATTGGGGAAGGTCGGAACCGGCGCAATGGTTCCATTGGGCTGTTGCAAATGGATCACGCGATAGGCATAGTTGCTGTTTTGCACATACGCCATTGCGACCGATCCACTGGGATTTACCGCCACTCGATACACGTTCGGAAGATTCAGATTGACCGTGACACCCGCAACGCGATCAATCACTGTCAGATACTGCAGGGGCTGATTGGCAGCAAAACCGTAGTTGCCATCTTCCGTGACGTACACCGAACCGGGAGGCAAGTCTTTGGTCAATCCAGGAATACGACCGGACTGCGCCTCCGTGGAGTAATTGATCGCGGCCAGACTGCCATCTCCATAACCATAGACGTACCCGGATTGCTGCTCCGGGTAGTTCAGGATGATGCTGGGAAGCGCGCCACCATAGCCGCTGACCATGAAGTCTGGAATGGTTCCGTTTTCTGTATTGCGGATATCGTAACGGGCATCCACGATCTGCAATTGGCCCGCCGTGAAAGGAGTCGGATTTTGTATTGCCACCAGCACACGTTGCAACACCGTGCTGGGTGGAAACGGACGACCTGCGAAAAACGATCTCACTCCCAAGCACCCAACGACGGAGAGGCCAAGGATGGCGACCGATAGCGCCACGGCCACTCGAACCAACACACTGCGATTCATTAAATCTCCATGCTCCTTATGCCAAGGGCATTCGTACATATCTGGTGGAAAATCTGAGTATATCAAACAGAGACGATGCTGGCGCTCGGCGGCAACTCCCGATAGGATAAGCGCACGGATTCTTCATTATGCCTTCGCAACTTCAGAACCTGTTTTCCAGCCGCACCATCCTATGCGATGGCGCGATGGGCACCACGTTGTACGCCCGCGGCGTGTTTATTAACCGCTGCTATGACGAATTAAATTTGTCGCAGCCGCAACTCGTCCGCTCCATTCACGAAGAGTATTTACAGGCTGGAGCGGAGGTCATCGAAACCAATACCTTTGGCGCAAATTCTTTTCGCCTGAGCCGCCACGGACTCCAGGATCAAACCCATGCCATCAATGTAGCCGGGGCCAAGCTGGCTCGCGAGGCGGCGCAGCAGGCCAGTGAAAAGCAGGCAACTCACATCTTGGTTGCCGGTTCCGTTGGCCCGCTCGGCGCGCAGCTGGAGCCATTGGGCAAGATTTCCTTGAGCGCGGCCCGCGCAGCCTTTGCGGAGCAAATACGCGCGCTGGCCGAGGGCGGCGTTGATCTTCTGATGGTCGAAACCATGACGGCATTGCAGGAAGTGCATCAGGCAATTCTGGCGGCGCGTGACGTTGCTCCGCACCTGCCCGTGGTCGTCATGGTCACAGTGGACGAGGAGGGAAATTGTCTGGACGGATCGTCCCCGGAGACTGCGGCAGCGCGTTTGACCGAATGGGACGCCGATGCCATCGGCTGCAACTGTAGCGCCGCTCCCGCCACGGTGCTCGCGACTATCGAGCGAATGCGCGCCGTCACTTCCCTGCCGCTGGCTGCCATGCCCAATGCGGGGATGCCGCGTGCCGTCGAAGGCCGCAATATCTATCTCTCCTCCCCGGAATACATGGCCAGCTATGCGCGCAAATTCGTTCAGGCTGGCGTGCAGTTTGTTGGCGGATGCTGCGGCACCACACCCAATCACATCCGCGCCATGCGGTCTGCCCTGCGCGCCATCGAAGCCCGCGAAACAGGTTCCGCGCGCTCCGCCGTTGCGACCACGGCGGCATCCGTGGAGCCGCCTCCATTTGCGAAACGCTCCGACCTGGCCGCCCGGCTGGCAGCAAAAGAATTTGTCGCGCTGGTGGAGATTGTTCCTCCACGCGGCATCGACTGTACACGGGAGTTGGAGGCCGCGCGCATGTTGGCGCAGAGCGGCGTTCATGCCATCAACGTGCCGGATTCACCCCGCGCCTCCGCTCGGTTAAGCGCCCTGAGCCTCTGCCTGCAAATACAGCAACAGGCGGCGGTGGAAACCCTGCTCCACTACACGTGCCGCGACCGCAATGTGCTCAGCATTCAATCCGACCTGCTGGGCGCGGCCTCGCTGGGTCTGCGGAACATTCTCCCTCCGGTGGACCTGGTGATCGACGCCGCCTACGGGACCGGGCTGCGCGGGGGGTTCGCCGCCCCCCTGCCCCCACCGGGCGCCAGGGTGCTGGCGGTGGACATCCCCTCCGGGGTGGAGGGGGACTCCGGTGTGGCGCGCGGGGCGCCGATGGTGGCCGACCGCACGGTGACGTTCGCGGCATGGAAGCCCGGGCTCCTCCAGGGCGACGGTCCCGACTACGCCGGGGACGTGTCGGTGGCCGACATCGGGCTCCGGGTCGCTCGGGCCCGGATCCACGTGGTGGAGGATCGGGACGTGGTGGAGCTCGTCCCCCGGCGGGCGCGCGACGACAACAAGTGGTCGTCGGCGGTCATGGTGGTGGCCGGGTCCCCGGGGATGGCCGGTGCCGCCCACCTCTGCGTCCGGGCTGCATTCCGGACGGGCTCGGGCATGGTCCGCCTGGCGGTCCCGGGCATGGACCCGGCGGCAGTGGGGGTGGACGAGGCCGTGAGCGTCGCCTGCCCGGACGACGGCTGGGCTGGGCGCGTGCTCGAAGAGGCAGCACGGTGCAGCGCAGTGGTGATCGGTC
>DAHXNK010000078.1 GCA_027365415.1 Acidobacteriaceae bacterium | reverse complement strand
TGAATGGCAGACTTCTCCGTTGGTAGGGGTGCCTCTGCCACATCCGACATGCCGGAATGAGATTCCGGCTGCGTCTTTTTTCCGGTGTAGCTGACTCGCCACACGGAGTTGGAAGCATCGTCGGTGACCATTAACGAACCATCTTTGGCGACCGCCACGCCCACGGGTCGGCCCCACACCGAGCCGTCGGGAAGGACGAAGCCCGTAACAAAGTCTTCGTATACTCCCGACGCATGTCCATGCGTTAACGGAACCATGAGGATTTCATATCCGGCGCGCCTGTTTTTGTTCCACGAGCCATGCTCGGCGGCAAAAATGTCGCCGTTGTATTTCGATGGAAACTGATGCCCCTCGTAGAACGTCATCTCCAGCGAGGCGGAGTGGGGCTGGATCAGAACATCCGGGGTAATGACTTTATTTTTCAGTTCCGGGTGCTTGCCCCGTAACCTCGGATCCCAATGGCCACCCATATAAAACCACGGCCATCCATAAAAACCACCCTCCTGAATGTGCGTGATATAGTCTGGAACCAGATTGTTTCCCAACATGTCCCGCTCATTGACAGAGGCCCAAAGCTGCCCGGTCGTTGGATCAACAGCAAGGCCGACTGCGTTGCGGATTCCATATGCATAGACCCGGAAGTCTTTTCCATCCGGGGTGTACTCCAAAATGTCGGCCCGATGCAACTCCAAGGGGTGGGTGTCGGGGTCATCTATGTTGGAATGCGAACCCACCGATACAAACATCTTCATCCCGTCCGGGGAAAAAGCTATATCGCGTGTCCAATGACCCACTCCGCGCGAGTTTCCACCCCCCGGAAGATCCGGAACAATGATCTGCGCGGGGCCGGATGCCTTCATATCGCCGTTGTGATACGGGAACCGCACCACGGAGTCGGTGTTGCCGACGTACAACCATTTCGGATGCGCCCCCAGTGGATAAAAAGCGATGCCAAAAGGTAAATTCAGGCCGCTTGCAAAAACTTCGGACTCCTTAGGCTTTCCGTCCTTTGTAATCCCGCGATAAACCCGAATGTCTCCGCCATGGCTCTCGGCAATAAACATATCTCCATTGGGAGCCGTGCGAATCAGCCGCGGCTTGTCGAGGCCTGTCGCATATAGCTCGACCTTGAAACCGGGCAACGCCTGGGGCCACGCATTGGCTGGGCGAGACACGATATGCGGCGCGTTGGCCACCGGCAATGTGGCGTATGGTTTGGGGAGATCCGCTAGGGTAATCTTCCGTGAAACGCCGGGCTTCTCTTGCTTCCAGTTGGTGAAGGCCGCTTGGCCGGTCTGGACTTGGCTCGAACCCGACGAGCTTTGCGCTGCGATAACGCCTGTCATCAGCGAACACGCGGCCATGATAAAAATGAGAGGTCGAAGGCTTTTCATAAATACTCCCCTTTGGCATACGTTGCAATGCGGGTAGACAAGAACACCCGGCGATCAAATTTCTGGACAAACCCTAGCTATTTTTGCGGTGCAAGAGCAGCGAATTCGCTTGATCGATGCTGGTCAACAAAATTTCGGCAATGTTGACGTGTGCTGGGCGCGATGCGGCCCACAGAACCGCGTCGGCAATGTCGGCGGGCGTCAAGGGCGTCATTCCCTGGTAGACCTGAGCGGCGCGCTCTTCATCGCCGTGGAAGCGCACGCGGCTGAACTCCGTCTCCGCCATTCCGGGGTCAATCGAGGTGACGCGGATAGGCGTGCCCAGCAGATCCATGCGCAGCCCTTCGCTGATACGATTCTCCGCCGCCTTGGTGGCGCAGTAGACTGCTCCGCCGGGATAGGTGACGCGCCCCGCCGTCGAGCCAATGTTCAGAATATGTCCTCGGCCTCGCTGCACCATGCCCGGCACAACCGCGCGCGTGACGTAGAGAAGCCCTTTGACGTTGGTGTCGATCATCTCCTCCCAGTCGTCGATTTTCCCCTCGTGGAGTTTGTCCAGACCACGGCTCAAGCCAGCATTGTTGACCAGAATGTCGATGTCCTGCCATGCGGCAGGCAAAGCAGCCAAGGCCGATTCCACTTGTCGGCGATTGCAAACATCCAGCGCGAGCGCGACAATCTCCGCAGCGCCCCCCGCCTGCAACTGCGCCTGCACATCGTGCAGACGCTCCACGCGCCGCGCCGCCAGCAGCAGGCGCGCTCCCTCGTCGGCAAAACGATGGGCGCAAGCGGCCCCGATGCCGGAGCTGGCTCCGGTAATAAAGACGGTCTTTCCCTGAAAAGTTTGCATCGCTGCGCTTTCCGTTGGATTCAAAATCCTACCGATAGCAACTGGACTGGTTTCCTCTCCATCGGCCAACACCCCAGTTTATATCGCCAGCAGCCATAGAACCATTGCATCCCGACATGCCAAATGATCCAACATCCGAGCCAGCAGTTTCCGAAGGCTCCACCTCGCTGGTACACTACATCTACCCGTCGATGTGGGGCTATAGCTCAGCTGGGAGAGCGCCTCGTTCGCAACGAGGAGGTCAGCGGTTCGATCCCGCTTAGCTCCACCAAAACATTCTTCGCGCGCGGCAAGTGCGCGTGGCGGGCGCGCATACACAAAAGGTAGACGGACATGACCGCGACCACGCATTCCGTACCGCCTCTTGCCTACCCGAAATCCAACATGCGCCTACGGGATGCTTTTGGACGCGGGATTACCGACCTGCGCATCTCCATCACCGACCGCTGCAATTACAAATGCGTGTATTGCCGCACGGGCAAGGAAGGCACGCAATATGCGGAGCTTCCGATTGCCGATTATCTGCGCATGACACGCGTCTTTGTCTCGCTGGGGCTTGAAAAGATTCGACTGACCGGCGGGGAACCGCTGCTACGGAATGGGCTGATCGAAATGGTGCAGGAGCTATCCACCTATCGAACGACCTTCGATGCCAATGACGCGCCCCTGGCGGAAGACGCAGGCAAACCTCTGGACATCGCGCTGACCACCAATGGACATCTGCTGGAAGACCTGGCGCAGCCGCTCAAGGATGCAGGGCTACATCGCATCACCGTGAGCATGGATGCCGTGGATCGTGAAAAGTTTGCTCAGATTACACGCGTGACGGATGGGTATGATCGCGTGCTGGCGGGCATTCGCGCTGCCAAACGGGTCGGCCTCGCTCCGGTCAAGGTCAACTGCGTGTTGCTGCGCGGCTTCAATGAGGATCAGATCGTCGCCTTTGCCAAGTTCTCCCGCGAGGAAGGCGTCATCGTCCGTTTTATTGAGTTCATGCCGCTGGAGGAGGATCGTCGCTGGACGCCAGAGGTCGTGGTGCGGCTGGAGGAGATTCTTCGCGCTCTGAATACTTTTCGTCCCGTGGTTCCGCTACCGCCACAGACAGCAAGCGAAACGGCGCGCCGCTATACCTTCGATGACGGGCAGGGGGAGATTGGCATCATCGCTCCGGTCTCGCATCCCTTCTGCGGACATTGCAGCCGCATTCGGCTCACTTCCGACGGCAAGATTCGCACCTGCCTTTTTTCCCAGTTCGACCACGATCTTTACGGCGTGCTGCGTCGCGGCGGCGGAGATGATGATCTGGCCGCCATGATCCGCCGAACGGTGGAGCATAAGGAGGCGCGCCACCACATTGGCGAATCAGGATTCCTGAAACCGTCGCGCAGCATGGTGCATATCGGAGGATAGTCTTCGCTCTCTGTTTGGGACAGCCTCTTTGCGAAACTGCAAGATGGCGATGGTCAAGGGTTGCGGACTGCGATACAGTACGGCTAGCGCAGGATGGAACGTCAGCGCACTTTGAGGTCACAAGTGACGACGCACATAAAATTTCCAGAGCCACAGCAGCCGCATCGAGAATTGCAAGTCCTGCACGAAGTTGCACGCACGCTAACCTCGTCGCTGGATTTGGATGATGTGCTGCGCACCATCATGCAACAGATGGAACGCTCGTTTCGTCCGGCAACATGGTCTCTGTTGATGCTTGATGAGGCATCGCAGGAGTTGGTCTACGCAGCGGGTGCCGAGGAGTCCCTAGGGCGCAAGCGCATTCCTGTCGGCCAAGGGATACCGGGCTGGGTGGCGCAGCATGGAGAACCGCTCATCATCGCCAACGCCCAGACAGACTCGCGTTTTCAGGAGTCGCAGCCCGCTGGCACGCAGCCCGCAGAAACGGTGATTTGTTTGCCGCTGCGCTCCCATGCCCACACATACGGGGTCATTCAACTGGTCAATTGCCCCATTGACACGATGCAGACCCAGGAAATCTTTTTTTTGCACGCGCTGTGCGACTATGCCGCGATTGCCATTCAGAATGCGCGCGCGATGGAGCAGATTCAAAAGCTCACCATAACAGACGATTGCACCGGCCTCTACAATGCGCGACATTTATACAACATGCTGGATGCGACCCTGGATCACTGTGGCCACAAGCATCAGCCCGTCAGCCTGATTTTTTTTGACCTAGATCATTTTAAGAACATCAACGACACGCATGGCCACCTGATGGGCAGCAAGCTGCTAGGGGAGGTGGGCCAACTGATTCGGGACAACATTGGGCCGCTTGGTTCGGCCTTTCGCTACGGCGGCGATGAGTTTGTTGTGCTCCTGCCCAACATGGGCAAAGCCTCCTCCATCAATACGGCGAAGCTGCTGTTGCAGATGTTGCAGGAGACAAAATTTCTACAGGAGAATGGCCTGAACATTACCCTGGGAGCCAGCTTTGGCGTTGCCGCGACTCCGGAAGATGGTCGCGAATTACATGAGATCATCCGCGCTGCTGATGCCGCCATGTACGCGGTCAAGAACTCCACGCGAAATGGGGTGTGCGGCGCATCTGGAATCGGCGCGGCAGAAAACCCAACCTTCGAGAACAAAACCGCAGGGAGCAACAAAGCTAGAAGAGGAATCCTAGCTTCCATCCGTTCCTTCAACACACAACGTTAACCGGGATCTATTCCCCCTGCCCGAAATACCGCATGGTTTGAGCAGGGTTGTGTTATATCTATTGATGATGTGGGGGCATAGCTTAGATCCGAAGCGGCGTCGCGTGGCATGGTTGGCGCTCGGCTTCTTCTGTGTTGCCCTAATTGTCTTCGGCGGCATCGTTCGCGTGGCACACACCCACGCCTCTGGCCCAGCCGTTCATGACGATTGCGCCCTTTGCCTAACTGCGCATCTATCCGTTCGTCCGGCGGTTGCCGCGCCGAATATGACTCCTTCCTTTTCAAGAGTCGCATATGTTCGTAACTCCAAACCGCTGCACGGAAAGTATCGACTCGTAGTTTTTTCCCTCTATAACCGACCTCCTCCGAATCAGGCTGCCTTGGTCTAGGTAGTTCTATTTCAAAAATCAGTGAGCTTTCGGAGGTTTTCCCATGCGCGCGACTATGCGGTGCAATGTCTTTTTTCTATTCATCCTTTTTCTTATCACTGCCGCACCTGTGCTCCATGCACAGTCCACAGCGGGATCGGGAACCATCGTTGGAACCGTGACCGATCCAACGGGAGCAGTCATCCCTGGAGCCACGGTTTCTCTCATCAACCCGGTCAGTCAATATACGAAAACCACGACAACAGACAACGCCGGCCATTACATATTCCTCAATCTACCGTTTAACCCATACCACATCACGGTAACGATTGATGGATTTACTCCGATCTCCATCACTGTCCTTGTCCGCTCCGTGGTTCCTACAAACGTAACTACGGCCTTGAAGATTGGTCAGGCTTCCAGCACCATCACGGTGGAAGGTGGAGGTGACCTAGTAGAGAATGATTCCACCTTTCACACGGATGTAGACCGGAAGTTGTTCAATAAACTTCCCCTCGAAAGCCAATCTTCTTCGCTAAGTTCGTTAGTTACGCTTGCATCACCGGGAATTACTGCTGATTCCAACGGACTGTTTCATGGCATGGGGGATCACGCAGAAAATTCGTTTTCTGTTGACGGACAGCCTATCACCGACCAGCAAAGCAAGGCTTTCTCGAATCAGCTTCCCGTAGACGCGATTCAGACGTTGGAGGTAATCGCCGGAGCGCCCCCCGCTGAGTACGGCGACAAGACCAGCGTCGTGGTTAAAGTAACCACGCGGTCAGGACAAGGAGACACGACGCCGACTGGCAGCGCAAGCACATCCTACGGATCATTCGGCTCCTCCAGTGTGGGGTTTGATCTTGGTTATGGCGGAAAAAAATGGGGGAATTTTATTGAGATCGACGGGTTGAATACTGGACGATTTCTTGATCCACCAGAGTTCAGCGTATTTCACTCCAAAGGGAACGAAGAAAATCTATTCGACCGAGTGGACTACCAATTCAACCAGGAAAGTTCTATGCACCTTAACCTGAACTACACGCGCTCCTGGTTTCAAACGCCAAATACATTCGACAATTTGAACGTGGAGAACATAGTCAGCGGAGGCAGCGGGTCTGCCCCCGTCTTCGGCAATGTTGGCAATACCGATCAGCGCTCCCAGATTATAACGTTCAACATTGCTCCCACCTATACGCGCACTATCGGATCCAATCTTGTTTTCAATTTTGGCCCTTACGTCCGGCGCGATGCCTACAGTTACTATCCGAGCAACAATCCATTCGCCGATCTTGGCCCCGCAGCCTTGCAGCGAGAGACGGTCTCCCAGCAGCGCACTCTTACCAATGCTGGCTTTACAACCGATCTTTCCTACGAAAAAGGAGCACATAACATCAAAGCGGGCGCGATGTACGAGCAAACGTTTCTACGCGAGCATTTCAACCTGGGGGTCGTTGATCCTATTCTCAATGCCCCTTGTATCGACGCAAGCGGAAATGGAATTCCTGGGTTCACCAGTCCCTCCCAATGCGTCGCTGCGGGGGATCAGCCTAACATTGCCTCGAACCCAAACGCGCCTAACTCCACCTTGTATCCGTACTTCAATCCGATTCTTTTAGGGTATGACTTAACCAGAGGCGGTGGACTCTATGCTTTCTATGGTCATACGGATGTAAAAGAGTTGGCGCTGTACATTCAAGATCAAATTACAATAAGGAACTGGCTGTTTAGCATCGGGGTTCGCAATGATCACTACAATGGTCTTACGGATGCGCACCAAATCGAACCTCGCGCAGGTATTTCTTACAACGTGAAGCGAACCAATACCGTGCTCCGCGTTTCGTATGCGCGAACACTGGAAACTCCATTCAACGAAAATCTGGTTCTTTCGAGTACAGGATGCCTGTATCCCGTAATTGCCGCGCTGATTCCCTGCGTGCCAGCCCCTTTGCTGCCGGGCTATCGTAATGAGTTTCATGCGGGCTTGACGCAGGCCTTTGGCCCGCACTTTGTCCTGAGCGGCGAATATGTGTGGAAATATACGCACAATTCATTTGATTTTAGCGTTCTCGGCAATACTCCCATTACCTTTCCTATTGATTGGTATAGCTCAAAGATTCCCGGATTCGCCGTGAACGCTTCGATTCCAGAGACACATGGATTTTCTGCTCTCGTTGTCATGTCCTCCGTGGCAGCGCGCTTTTTCACTCCGCAGATTGGCGGCCTCGGCGTGGTGCAGGCTGGCGCGCTGGCAACGGTTCACACTCCTTTTCGTATTGACCATGATGAGAAATTCAATCAGACGACCCACCTGCAATATCAGCTAGGTCGTGCTGGCCCGTGGTTTGGATTTAATTGGCGCTATGACAGCGGACTTGTCGCTGGCTCGACCCCTTGCTATGCAAACAC
>DAHXNK010000077.1 GCA_027365415.1 Acidobacteriaceae bacterium | reverse complement strand
GAGTCGGCGCCATTACGGAGTCGGATATTCTGCTGGCCTCGGCTTCTAACGCCATCGTCATCGGCTTCAATGTGCGCCCTGAACGCAAGGGTTCAGAACTGGCCGAGCAGGAGGGTGTTGACGTTCGTCTGCACTCGATCATCTATGAGTTGCAGGATGAGATGAAACGCGCCATGCTGGGCTTGCTGGAACCCACGATCAAGGAAACCCCGCAGGGCCGCGCCGAAATTCTCAACGTCTTCCGCATTCCCAAGGTCGGCACCATTGCTGGCTGCACGGTTTCGGAGGGCTACATCCGACGCGACTCCGAAGTGCGCGTGATGCGCGATGGCGCGTCGGTCTACAAGGGCAAGCTCTCTTCGCTCAAGCGCTTCAAGGATGATGTAAATGAAGTTCGCAGCGGCATGGAGTGCGGTATGGCCTTCGCCAACCTGACCGACATCAAGGTGGGCGATGTTGTCGAGGCCTTTAGCTCGGAGAAAATCGCCGCCGAGTTGGGCACGCTAACGGGCGCAGGAGTGAAAGCGTAAAGGCACAACAAGGGAATCGCAAGGGCGCGCCACGGAGGATTCCATTGCGCGTCTTTGTTTTTCTCGATGCCCGCGTCCATTTCCAAGGCTGATATATTCAAAGAGATGACCACCAAGACCAAGGTGGCTCCCATCGGAGCCACATCACAATCGACAGCCGCATATCTCATGTTTGCCGCAGGCTGGCTCGTTCCAGGCGCGGGACATTGTTTGCAACGGCGCTGGATGCGCGGCGCGCTTCTCTTTTTTTCCATCACGTTGATGTTTGCGATGGGAATCGCCATGCAGGGCAAGCTCTACCCGCCGAACACGGGCGAGGTGCTGGACATGCTGGGCTTTCTCGGCGATCTGGGCAACGGCGGCTTGTACATACTCTCCAACATTGCAGGCTGGGGGCAAAATGTGGTGCAGGTGGTGACAGCGGATTATGGAACGAAATTCGTCGTCGTGGCAGGGCTGTTGAATTTTATCTCTGCCGTGGATGCGCATAGCATTCGGATGGGACGCAAGCCATGACCTTTGCGCCCTCCCACTTTACGGCAGTGTTGCTCTTTGCGCTCTTCGCCTCGATTGTCTTTGGCATCACGCAGCGCTCGGAGACGCGCGCTCAGATACGCTACGGCCTCTATTGTTTCAGCCTCTTCGTTCTGGGAACCATCGTCGCCAGTTGGCTGATGTGGTGGATTCACCGCTAAAATTTCACGCTTGAAATTTCTGCCGCGTTACGTTGTCCAGAGCGTGGCATCGAAGCGGTGTCGCACGCGGTAGCCCAGCTTTGTATAGAGATCAACGGCGGCGCAGTTCGCCTCGGTGACGGTTAGCGTGACGCTCCTGCAACCCATGCGGCGCAGACTGTCGGCGGCAACCTCCAGAAGCGTCTGTCCGATGTGTTGCCTGCGAAGATTGGGCGAGACGCAGATTTGCGTGATGTGTCCAATATCCGGGCTGATGCGCGAAGCCAGCAGGATGGCTTGCAGGCTGCCATTTTTCGCGTCCACCACCACCCACGAGGCTTCGATCTCAAACTGGCCGCATCCTGGAAAACGCACAATGTTATGCAGAAAGTGGTTCGCGCCTGCAATGGAGCAATACTGGTCATTGATCGCGCTGTCGATGTGGTCAGTGTATGCGGTCGTGATGATGCGCGTCGCCGCTTCAAAGTCTGTTTCCTGCCATCGACGTATGTGGAGCGTGCCGCCCGGCAGGGAGATTTCATGCTTCCAGTCATGGTTCCGGGGAGGCTCCGGTGCCGCGTCCGCATCCATGTCGCATTCCATGAATAACCGGGGGAAGAGGCGAAATCCCGCCCTCTCAAAGGCGACACGATGCTCGCCGTGGGGATGCAGCAGGAGTTGCGCTTCCATGCGCTCCAAGCCGGGCGTGTGCAGCAGGGTTCCCAGCAGGTGATCCAGCAGCTTTGACTCTACGGCTGCGGCAGGCACGCTGGCGTGGGCGGCTCGCGTGGCAAACACTCCGCCGATGATGGCCTTGGCTTGCTCCTGCACGCAGAAGGTATAGCCGCAGATTTTCTTTTGATCCAGGGCGACGTAGCCTACCAGTAGATGGGAATCGATGTATTGCAGCAGTAGGTTGGCGGAGCTACGGTAGTCCCAATGGAGGCGTTCGCGCCAGAGTTCGCTCTCCTCGTCGAGGAGAGCGCGAAGATCGTTGGCGCGGAAGTGGCGCAGGTCGAGGTATTCGAGTTGGAGTGTGGTGGTCACGGCGTATGCTCGCGCCTGAATCTCAACAGGGGATGCGCGGCGGAGGTGTCCAGATTCGACCCACCTGCGCCCAATGGGGTGAGTGTAGGGCATAGCGGCCATTTCGAGAAGCTTTTTGCTATGTTTTGCTGCGGGCGGAACCCAGATGCCAACCCTGTCCCGAAAGTGGATATTGCCCGCCATTGGAACTGTTAAGTTCGCAATTCCCAGGTCTCAAAATCGAGACATGGGGCACCCGGCCTACGGATAAGCTCACGAATATGCCTTTGCCCAGCACTGGTTTAACGCAGCCATCACAACGGGCATTTCCTGTTCAAATTCAGCCTGAGTGATATTTTTCCCAACATGTCGAGCAAGCTCGCGTTTCGATCCCATGTGTCGTCCAAGATCGGCAACTTCAGTGTTAGTTTTTTTGTACTGCCCGGCGTAGTATTCTTCCAAGCTTTGCATCGGTAACACATGGAGCTGTTCGTTGCTGATTAAAGCAGGATACGCATCTTTGAAGGTGTCAAAGCCAGCTTGCTTCGTAGGATGTGGATGGTCGCAGAGGATGACTAGTCGATCCTTATATATGGGATTTTGCGCAAGCGGCGCATACACCGAATTTATAGCATTCATCGATTCACGTTGTTTCTCAAAATCTCCTTCAGAGAAAACAATCTGCACTGTTGGTTTGTGAGCATAGAAGCGTTCGATGACGGCTTTGATAAATATGTGGTCGCTCTTGCCTTCTACGATCAGGAAATTTCGTGGGAGAAGAAGATCAGCAGGACTGCCTCCCAAAAGCTCGTAAATAATCGCTGGCTTGCTCGTGGAATTCACAGGTATCACAGTAGATTTTTTATCGCACTTCTCTACGCAAAAAATTGTCTGCTCGGTAAAATCGTCCACGACAAGAACTGAGGAGTGGGTGTTGATAAAAACCTGATCCCCTCCGGCGACTATATCCCTAAGAGCCATCTTAAGATGGCGTTGCGCTGTTGGGTGGAGATGCAGCTCTGCCTCGTCAATTAAGAAAAGGAAGCGCTTGCCGCTTGCCTCGCCGTTTCGGCGGAAATCAGCATAGGCCTGAAGAATGGCGAGCATAAGCGCTCGTTGCATTCCGTCTCCTTTTTCGTCGGCAGGCGTAGGTATGCCGTCATCGATTTCCGTCATACAACCTTTCAGCAACTCCTCAAAGGCTGGTTCTGTGATCTGAAATGTGACCTTGGTACAGTCTGAAAATTGTTTCGCGATATAAAGAGTGACTTGGGTTCCAATCTTATCTAACTCGACACGAATGTCCGACCCTGGCGCGGTGAAAAGGTCATCAAACTTCTTTCGAAAGTCCTTATAAGGTTGACTAGTTTCAAGGAGTGCCATCAACACTCCGGCGAGCATTGTACCGATCGGCGATGTCTTACTGTACTTGGCGACATCGCTCAGGTGGGTACTTGTGTCTACGTACTCAAGCAGGGGCAAGAGGTCATTGAACGCTGAATCAAAACCGGTAGGATTTCTATCGAGCCAGACATTGTTTTTCGGGTCGAAGATTTTCCTGGTTCTGGCGTCGAGACTGGAGCGCTTAGCTCGTATCGAATCTTCGGAGCCAATCACCTTTTCGATTGAGGCTCTATTTCTGTCGTTCTTCATGGAGGATAGTGCCGACTGCACGTCAGTGAACTCCACTTCAACTGAGACCTCTGCGCTACCTGCGCGCCCGAAACGAATTTGTGAGACATCACCCTTGTTCGTATAGAACCAATTCAATGCTTCAAATACATTGGTTTTGCCGTGATTGTTTTGTCCGACAATGACATTGAAATTCGATGGGAAAACCTCAGCATGTTCAATAGAGCGGAATTGATCTATAACGATCTTTGTTATGTGCATGGTGTCGGTCTCCTTTGAAGAATCTGCGAAATGGTAGACTGGCCCCTGACAGAAGGCAAGGAGGTTTTCTCAGTCAGATGCCCCATCCTTCGCGTCTTTTCTTTTCGTGAAGTGTGGGAACGGGGATGTTTTACCCCACGAAATCCGTCTCCAGAAATTATTTCTTTATCCCACACTCGCTGCGGCGAGGACGGGGCACTGTGGATTCAAGTTGCTTGCTTCTTTCTTCGTATTCGGACAGGCCGAATGAGCACTTCAGCCGGGATGCGGAATCGCTGGTTGAGCCGCCGAATCATCGCCAGAGACAAGGCCCGATCATGCCGCAGAACTTCATAAACGCGCGTTCGATTTCCGATGATTCCTACAAGAGCCTTTTTGTCCTCGCCCTGTTGTTCGAGACGGAACTTGATTGCCTCGATCGGATCGGGCATGTCGATGGGGAAATGCGATTCTTCATAGGCTTCCACCAGTGTTGAGAGAACATCAAGTCGGTCTCCATCGTGCGTGCTTTCCTTCGCTCCCCACAAACGCTCAATTTCGCGCAGGGCGGCGACGTGGTCAGCTTCGGTTTTGATTGGCTTCACTTGCATATTGGATGATCCTCGCATCAATAGAGTCGTATTCTTTGTGTGTTCCCAGCCATTTGACGTTGCATCCCGGCGCTATTTTTTTGCAGCGACGCGGTAGATGACTAAGTCCTGCGGCGCGTAGCCGAAGAGCGGCGCATAGCTGCGTCCGACAAGCTCCTGGCGCAGCGTGGGAACGGCGTTGGTACGCACCACCAGAATATGCTCCTGCGGCGGAATGCCGTCCTTGTCGTAGTTCTGGATATTCTGATTGCGATAGAAGCTGAGGCCATACTGCACATCGCGTCGCGTTCGATAGACACAAACCAGCGGCGGCGCATCCTGAATATGGGCAATCTGCCCGGCCAGCGTGCGCGCGGAGTACATCTGATCCAGCACCGCTCCGTTGCGAGTTCCCAGTACGAAAATGAGGACAAGAACCACGGGAACCATCGTTGCGATGCGCAGTCGCGCCACGCCAAAACGCAGGACAACGACAAGAATGGCAATGGCGCAGGAGACCCCGATCATACTGGCGGCGATGATCACTCGTCCCGGCGGAATGTGGTGCGGCAGCACAAGAATATGCGGAAACATGAGCGCCACAGCCACCAGAAATCCCGTTACGGCGGCGTGAGCCATCAACAGCCAGGGATGCAGGCCACGCGTGCGCACGCGATTCAAATAATCCCCGGTTAGAACAGTGATGGGCGGAATGGAGGGCAGAATATAGCCGGGAAGTTTGGATCGCGCAAAGGTGAAGAAGAGAATCGGGAACAAGGCCCAGAGCACAAGAAACTCCGGGAAGGCATCGCCAGCGCGGGGATTGCCCACATAGCGATCGGGCGCGCATCGCGCCTTCCACTCGTCGATGGAACTGCGGAAGGCATCGCCCAGCGCGCTAATGGCGACTGCCGTCCACGGTAGCAGCGCGAGCAGCACCACTGGCAGGTAATACCAGATCGGCTGCTCATGGTGGAAGCGATCCGTGGCAAAACGCTCCAGATTATGCTGCAAGAAGAAGACGCGGAGAAACTCTGGATTCCGGCGCTGCACAGCAATGAACCACGGCAGAACCATTGCCAAATATAAAAGCACTCCCGGCAGCCAGAAAGTGCGGCGCAGCAGAGACCATTCTCGACGCAGGGCCGCGAAGAGAAAAATAATGCACAGCGCCATGACCGGAGCGACCGGCCCCTTGGCCAGCGTGGCCGCGCCGATAAAAAAATACAGATCGAAAAGCCAGAATTTTCGGTTCGTCTCGTACCACGCATACCAGCCCAACATGCCGATGCAAAATGGGGCGGCAAGCTGCATATCCGTGGATGCGCCGCGAGCAAAGCCGATAATGCCAGCGCAGGAGGCGGTAATGAGCGCGGCATCCAACTGGCCACCGGGCCGGAAGCGGCGCATGTGCAGATATATCAACAGTATCAACGCAAAGGCGAAGCTGGCCGAAGGCAGCCGCGCTGACCAGTCGTGAACGCCAAATTCCTTAAACGCAAACATGGCGCGCCAGTAGTAGAGCGCGGGCTTTTCCAGCCAGGGCTTGCCGTACAAAATGGGAGTGATGTAGTCATGCCGCGCCAGCATCTCGCGGGCAACCTGGGCGTAGCGAGGTTCGTCCGCGCCCACCAACCCCAGAACGCTGCCGCCAAAAATGGGAACCAGTCCGTAGAAAAGAAAAAATATGGTGAAGGCGAGCAGCACGGCTACTTCAGCGGCCATTGCCGGGGTCGCATTCTGCCAGAAGGTTCCACTGGGCAGGTACTGTTTCCAATCTTTGTTGGGTCGGGATATCACGATAGGCGGCCTGCGTGTCTGTTCAAAAAAGTCCGTTCAAAGAAATGTCGAGGTTCTGAAAGCAGCATCAGCCCACCCGCTTGCGGAGGATTGTCCCATACAAGGCTGACTGTTCAGAGTATCAAGAAGTCCGCAGGTTTGCGTATAGCGACGCTCTTTTAATGCGCGCTACTTTGCCTGTGGCGAGGAAATTTCCGAGAGGATGGGCACGCGCAGACATGTTCGTAGCTCCTTTAGAATGCTGTCAATGGCGGCGAAGAGTGGGCCTTCAATGGTGCATCCGCTGGCATGTTCGTGGCCGCCGCCGCCAAAACGCTCGGCCACCATTGCCACATTGCGCGCGCCCTTGCTGCGCAGGCTCAGCCGCAGGCGATGGTCGGGAAGCTCTCGCAGGAAAACAGCGACCTCGACCCCGGAGATGCCAATGGCATAGTTCACGATACCTTCGCAATCTTCCTCTTCCGCGCCGTTGCGCAGCATGTCGCTGTGCGTCACCCAGAGCCATGCAATATTTTCCTCGCGTTGCAGCGTGGTGAGCGCCGCGCCCAGCAGCCGCATTTTGGAGGTGGGATTGCTGAAGTAGACATCCCGCGCAGTGCGCGAGGGATTGGCTCCGTGGCGAACTAAATCCTGCGCCAGGGCGAAGGTATCCGCGCTCGTGCCTTCGTAGCAGAAAGCTCCGGTATCGGTCAGCAGCGCCGTGTACAGGCAGGTGGCCATCTCCGGGGAGATGGTCGCGCCAGCGGTTTGGGCCAGGCGGTAGATCATCTCAGCCACGGCGCTCGATCGTGTGTCAATCCAGTTGATATGGCCAAAGTCGCGTCCGCTGGCGTGGTGGTCGATGTTGATGAGGAATTGTCCATCCAGCCCATCCAGCCGCGTGCGCGCGACGCTGTCGCACTCCAGCAGCATTGCGGCATCGTAGGTGCGCTCAACGGCGGGCGCGCAGCGAATGCGTTCCGAGCCGGGCAGGGTTCGATAGATAGTGGGAACACGGTCGCAGAGCGCCATATCCACCTGTTTGCCCATCTGCTCCAGCAGGCGGCAGCAGGCAAGCATGGAGCCGATAGCATCGCCATCGGGGCGGGCGTGCGCCGTAATTAGAAACGACTGCCGCTGCCGAATAGCGTCCAGAAGCTGCGCTGGAGCTGGGCCGAGCGTTCGCGCCGGGCCGTTGCGCCCATCGCTGCCGCTCCTGTCGTTACTGCGTTTGTCGGAGTTTTGAGCATCCATCCCTAAGCGTCTTTCGTGTCTATTCTGGCGGAG
>DAHXNK010000076.1 GCA_027365415.1 Acidobacteriaceae bacterium | reverse complement strand
GCTGCGACAAAAACCGGTGGCTTGCTGAGATCCACCGCGCGAAAGACGAAAGACATATTTCCGGTCTTCTTCCGCATCAACTCCGTTACGGTATCGAGGTAGGCGGAAAAAAGCAGAAATGCGGCCAGCGCAGCCGAACCAATGGCATATCCCTTGGTCAGCGCTTTGGTGGTGTTCCCGATGGCATCCAGGCGGTCGGTGCGTCTGCGAACTTCCTCCGGCGCGCCAGACATTTCGACAATGCCGCCTGCGTTATCGCTGATCGGCCCAAAGGTATCCATCGCCAGAATGTAGGCCGCCGTCGCCAACATGCCCATCGTGGCAATGGCTGTGCCAAAGATTCCAGCTCCGCGCACTCCTGGTAATGCGTGCTGGCCGCAGTAGTACGAGCTGAGGATCGAAGCGGAGATCGCCAGCACCGGCAACGCCGTGGACTCCATGCCAACGGCCAGTCCACTGATGATGTTTGTGGCTGCGCCAGTAAGAGCTGCCTTTGCAATAGACAGCACGGGGCGGTAGCGGTATTCGGTGTAATACTGCGTGATCCAGACAAACAGGAAGCAGTTGATCATGCCGATGACCCCAGCGGCAAAGAACCAGAGATTGTTGTGCAGCAGATAGCGGACTGCGATATAAAACCCAACCATAGCGAAAAAAGTGGCGACCAGATAGCCGCGATTGAGAGCGGCCATAGGATCTTCTTCTTCGCTTTTCAGCCGAACGGTCAGGATGCCCACAATCGAGCCAATGAGTCCAAAAGCGCGGGCAACGAAGGGGAAAAATATGCCGAGAATTCCAAACTTGCCGAAGAGTGCGACCGCGAGAATCATGGCACCAATGTTTTCCGCAGCGGTGGATTCAAAGAGATCCGCGCCACGACCGGCGCAGTCCCCCACATTGTCGCCCACGAGATCGGCAATGACGGCAGGGTTTCGCGGATCATCCTCAGGAATGCCCACTTCGACCTTGCCGACCAAATCCGCACCCACATCGGCGGCCTTGGTGTAGATGCCGCCGCCCAGTTGCGCAAACAGTGCAACGAAGCTGGCACCGAATGCAAAACCAACAATCTCATATGGAACTTGCATCGGATGACTCATCCCACCGAAAGCCAGAAAGAGAATCCCCACGCCCAACAACGACAGCGAGACCACAGACAACCCCGTGACTGCCCCACCACGCAGAGCAAGCTGGAAGGCACGATTCATGCTGACGCTTCCAGCCGCAGCCGCGCGCAGATTGGCGCGGATGGAAACCAACATGCCCGAAAGTCCCGCCAGTCCAGAGCAGGCCGCGCCCACAAAGAACGCGACGACCGTGCGCCAGGCCAAGTCAAATCCTTTGGTGTAAAAGTAGACTCCAAAGATCAACAGCGCGGCAACAGCGCTGAGGCTGTAGATCGTCTTGTACTGGCGACGAAGAAAAGCCTCTGCGCCTTCCTTGATCGCTCCGGCGATCTGCTGCATGGCGGGCGTTCCCGTATCTGCCGCAAGCACCTGCCTTGCGAACAATCCAGCAACGATGAGCGATAACACGCTGACGGCAAGAAAAAAACATACCCAGTCGGTGACAGTCACATTCCTTCTCCTGGCAACGTTCGTTTTGTTTTGCGCGTCAAGGTATCTGAGCTTTCAGAAAACTTTCCGCGAGAACACTTGACCGTAACAGCGAGCCGGAAAAAACGCTGTGATGGAAAACACTCCTTCCGAATTTACCTTCGACAAAGTATGCCTGTTCCGCATAAGACATCTTCTTGCAGTAAATGGATCGCGGCGCATGAAGCAACGGGAAGTTCTACTCCAGCGGATACATCGCGCGAACACTCTGGTAGCGACGGAACATCACGCTGGATACAATCCAGCAGAACCCAAAAATCCCTATGGCACAAATTCCAAATGCAGTTAAATTTTCGTTGAGCTTGGCAGCCACACGCCAGACTCCCGTGTGCAGGCCCAAATGTGTGCCAATCAATCCAGCAACTTCGATGCCACCCACGAACAGTGCCATCAGCACCGAGGCTGCAGTGATCGTCAGGTTGTACCAAAGTTTTCTGAAAGGGTTCATCAAAGCCCATCCGTATACTCTCACCATCAGTACGCTGTCAGTGGTATCCACCAGCATCATGCCTGCCGTAAATAATGCGGGCAGCGCCAACACCTGCATCAATGAAATTCCATGTGCGGCCTGCGCGGCGGAGAGAGCCAGCAACCCTACTTCGGATGCGGTGTCAAAGCCCAAGCCAAATAAAAATCCAATGGGATACATCTGCCAGCTGTGGTCGATCACGCGCAGGGTTGGACGAAAGAGGCGCGTCATTATGCCATTGCCGTTGAGCACGTTCTGGAGCGAGGCATCCTCCAACATCCCATCGCGGCGAGGCTGCCGAATACACCGCCATACATCGAGCAGGATGCTGGTATTCACCGCCGCAAGAATGAGCAGGAAGACTGCTGACACCGCCGTCCCCAGAATTTGCCCTACAGACTGAAGCGCCTGCATATGCCGATGCAGGGAGATTGTAGCCAGAGCAACTCCCACCGTGGCCAGAATGACGATGGTGGAATGTCCGAGCGAGAAAAATAGTCCCACATACAACGGTTCTTTTTCCTGCTGCATTAGCTTACGCACAACGTTGTCAATGGCCGCCAGATGATCTGCATCCAAAGCGTGGCGCAGACCAAACACCCATGCCAGCAGCGCGGTTCCCAGTAATACAGGATGACGATAAAATGCCCACCACGCCCAGGCCCAGGCCAGCAGGTTGGCCAGAATTAGCAGCGCGTACATTCCGCGCACATTACTTTTTTTGCGCACGCGGCGATTTTCCTGCAAGAACATCGTCAACGACCTCTCCCGCGCTGCGAATCGCGATCCGATTGCGACATAATTTGTTTTTGCATTCTGTGCCCAGCAACCATTGCCTGCCCCAGGCTGATGCCCCCATCACCCGCAGGAACCTGCGTATGCGCAAAGACCTGAAATCCACGCTGGGTGAGCGCATCTTTCAGATGGCTTGCCAGGTAAACATTCTGGAAGCACCCGCCCGTCAGGCAGACGGGTAATCTCCCCGCCGCACTCGAAATTCTTTCTGTAATATCGGTCAGCACGCGAATCAGGCCATGGTGGAATCTGCGGCTGATCGTGGCCTGAGAGTACCCCTTGCGAAGGTCTTCGAGAATCGCTGCAAACATCGGCACAGAGGAAATCTCCAGTTCATCTCCCTGCCGAATCTCCAGCGGATACGCTCCCGTATCTGTGCTGCGCTCGCAAGCTGCCTCCAACTCCACAGCAGCCTGCGCCTCATATGTCACAGTGCTTCGCAATCCGATCAAGGCTGCCACGGCATCAAATAAACGCCCGCAGCTTGATGTCTGCGGCGTATGTAGATCGCGCTCAATCATCCGGCAAATCACCGCAAGCTGACTGCGTGGAATCTGTTTCATCTGCTTCAGTCCGGCGGCATACTCCGATGCGGGGAGTTGCGACAGATATCCGACAACCATTCGCCACGGGTTTAGGATGGCCTGCGCGCCTCCAGGCATGGGCGCATATGCAAAGTGAGCTGCGCGATGAAAATCTTCATACTCCGCCACCAGAATTTCTCCGCCCCAAATTTTTCCATCTGTGCCATAGCCAGTTCCATCCAGCACGATCCCAATCACCGGGCCAGACAGGTGATTCTCTGCCATGCAACTGGCCACATGCGCATGATGGTGCTGCACACCGAAGCGCGGCAACTCCGCTTGCTGCAAGGCCCAGCGCGTCGAGAAATAATCTGGATGCAGATCGTGAGCGATGGCCTCTGGCTGTATCTCCAACACTTGTTGTA
The DNA here is from genome assembly GCA_027365415.1 of Acidobacteriaceae bacterium. Classification (GTDB taxonomy): domain Bacteria; phylum Acidobacteriota; class Terriglobia; order Terriglobales; family Acidobacteriaceae; genus JAJZIJ01. The sequence goes on along the minus strand of DAHXNK010000076.1, from coordinate 4,126 downwards.
AGTGCGCCATCGACTCCTGAAAAAACTTGTAGGCCGCCAGATTTTCTAGGTCGCCGATATGCTGGCTCAAAAATGCCTCTCGATTCCGTGTAAAGCAGATGGTGTTTTTCAATTCCGCCCCCACGGCAAGAATCGTTGGCATTTCGCAGTCCAGCGCAATGGGAACGGGAACAAAGCCGCGCGCGCGACGAAGCATCGACACGCGTCCATGAACCTGCCGCACCAGAGAATCATCGCAACGCAGCAGAATTTCCCTGTCGTGTACCAAAAAGAAATCCGCGATGCCTTGCAGCCTTTGCGCAGCCTCAGCATTATCGATGCAGATCGGCTCTTCGCTGATATTGGCGCTGGTCATCACCAGCGCAGAGAAACGTCCGCAGTGAAAAAGCAAATGCTGGACGGGCGTATATGGAAGAAAAACTCCCAGATGTGGATTGCCTGGAGTAATCTCCGGCGCGAGTGCCGTACCCTGTCGTCGCCGCAGTAGCACGATGGGACGTTGCGGTGACTCCAGCAGTGTTCGCTCCGACTCTGCGACTTCGCATAGCAACTTTGCTGCCGCTGCATCAGCAACCATGACGGCCAGAGGTTTTTCATGGCGCTGTTTTCTTTGGCGCAAACGCAGTATGGCATCCGGTTGCATTGCATCTACGGCAAGATGAAATCCACCCAGACCTTTGACGGCGACGATAGCTCCCTGTTGTAGCCGAAGAATCGTTTCCTGTATGGGATCGCCTTCGATGCTCGCGCCGGATGCATCCAACAGGGCGAGTTGCGGGCCGCACTGCCAGCAGGCATTGGGCTGCGCGTGGAAGCGGCGACTCCACGGATCGTCATACTCCGCCTGGCACGTTGCACACATGCGGAAGGATGACATCGACGTATTTGCGCGGTCATAGGGAATGGCGCGAAGGATAGTGAATCGTGGGCCGCAGTTGGTGCAGTTGATGAATGGATACCCATGCCGACGATCATCAGCATCCAGCATCTCCCGCAGGCAATCTGTGCAGGTCGCAACATCCGGCGCGATTAGCGTATGCGCGTGCTGCCCGACATCGCTCTCCATAATTAGAAATTTTTCTTCTTGCGTATAGAAAATTTTCTCTGTGGCGATTGCAGTAATGTGCGCCAGTGGTGGCTGGTTGCATTCCAGATTGCGCAGAAATTCTCCAATGTTTTCCTGCGCGCCCTGCACCTCAATGGTGACGCCACGAACAGTGTTTTTAATCCATCCCGTCAGCGCGTGTTGATGGGCTAGGCGGTATACATGCGGACGAAAGCCCACGCCCTGTACCACTCCGCTAACGTCAATGCGTTCGCGTACCTCCATTTACGACCTCGCGCATAATAGCCGTTCGCGAACAGAATCCCGACGGCGCTCCAGCCATGCAAGCCAAACATCTAGGCCATCTCCGGTCTTGCAGGAAAGCTCAATAATCTCGATCCCCGGATGCACATGCTGCGCATTGGCTTTCATTAGCTCCAGATTGAGCGAAACATGGGGAAGCAGGTCGATCTTTGTAATCACCATGACATCGGCTTTTACGAAGATTGATGGATACTTCAGCGGCTTGTCCTCGCCCTCCGTAACGCTGAGCAGCACAATCTTGGCCGCCTCGCCCAAGTCGTAACTCGACGGACAAACCAGGTTGCCGACATTCTCAATCAGCAGGAGATCCAGCGCGGCAAGATCCCATGTTCCCAGTGCTCGCTCAATCATCTTGCCATCCAGATGGCAGACACTTCCGGTCACAATCTGCTGCACGGGAAACCCATAGACAGCCAACCGACGCGCATCGTTTTCGGTTTGCAGGTCGCCAGTCAGGACTGCAACTTTTTCTTTTTTCTGGAAGCAGCTCAGCGTCTTTTCCAGCAACGTGGTCTTGCCCGATCCCGGCGCGCTAATGAGATTCAGGCAGAGCACATGCTGCTCCTCAAAGCGCTTCCGCAACTCCCCTGCGATGCGCTGGTTCTCATTCAGAACTTTTTTCTCAACAGGAATAACGGTCGTCATTCTTCCACCTCCACGCTTGCCAGTTGCAGTTCGTCTCCGCCGCACAGCCGACTGTTGCGGCTGGAACAGTCGGGACAATCTTCGCCGAGCACGTCCGAGAAAAACTTCGCTCCGCAGGCTTCGCAGCAATTGCGCCTCGGCACAATTTCGATGTCCAACCTTGGCGCTATGCCCTCTGCGGGCTGCGACAACACCTCCCACGCAAAGCGCAGCGCATCGTTGTCCACGCCCGCCAGAACGCCAATGCGCACCTTGACGGCAACCAGACGCGCTCCGGGCCGACGTGCCGCTTCGATTTGTCCTGCACGCAAAATCTCATTTGCAATGCCCACTTCGTGCATCTCAGCAAATCCTCGGCAGCGGATCATTCGCGAGCAAATCCACAATGCGCAGCGTTCCCAGCGACGTGCGCAATATAACCAGCCCTGGATTTTCTGCGGTAACTCTGCCAATCACGCGTGCGCCCACGCCCAGCGGATGCGCGTGCATTGCTGCCACCAGCCGCGCTGCATCCTCGGCAGCAACAATTGCAATCAGCCGTCCTTCGTTGGCGATGTAGAGTGGATCCAGCCCCAGCAATTCGCACGCGCCCTTTACCTCTGGCCGCACGGGGATGGATGCCTCCTCAATACAAATGCCCATCTTTGAGGCCTGCGCAATTTCATTGCAGGTACTCGCCACGCCTCCGCGTGTAGGGTCGCGCATACAGCGAATCGCCGCGCCGCTGGCCAGCATCTGCGCCGACAAGCTATGCAGCGCCGCCGTGTCGCTGGCAATTTCCGTTTCAAAAGACATGCCCTCGCGCTCGGCCATGATCGCGATACCGTGCTCTCCAATGGATCCGCTTAGCACCACGACATCGCCTGGCCGGGCTTGGTCAGGCGCAAGCTGCACTCCTTTGGGGACAAGGCCAATGCCCGTCGTGTTGATGAACACGCCATCGCAGCTCCCCTTTTCGACAACCTTGGTATCGCCCGTAACAATCTGCACGCCCGCCTGCGCAGCGCAGTGCTGCATGGTGTCCACGATCCGTTGCAGGACGGCAAGTGGCAGGCCTTCCTCTAGGATGAACGCGGCGCTCAGAAACAGCGGGATCGCGCCACCGACAGCAAGATCGTTGATGGTTCCATGCACGGCCAGCGACCCGATATTGCCGCCGCGAAAAAATAGCGGTTTCACCACGTAAGAATCCGTTGTGAAGGCCAGCCGCGTGCCTCCGATCTCCAGCAGAGCCTGATCGCCCAGTTGATTCAGAATGGGATTGCCAAATGCGGGCTGAAACACGGCGCGAAACAACTCCGCAGAAAGCTTGCCCCCGCTGCCGTGTCCCATCAGGACGGTCTCTGTTTCAATGTGAGGAAGCGGACAGAGGAGAGCGCTCATGGCAGGGCCTCCACATTTTGCCGACGATATCGATGGTAGGCCGAGCAGGCTCCTTCAGCCGAGACCATCGACGCGCCGATGGGATTTTCTGGCGTGCATGTCGTGCCAAACGCCATGCAATCGGTCGGCTTGCGCAGCCCCTGCATAATCTCTGCGTTGATGCAGACCGCAGGCGCTGCAGGTTCGATCAGGTTTGAATCGAACAACTGGCTGGCATCGTACTGTGCATATTTTTTCCGGATGCGCAGGCCGCTCTGCGCAATCTCACCCATCCCGCGCCAAGTCTGGTCTGCCACTTCAAAGACCTCGGAAATAATGTTTTGCGCGTATACATTTCCCCGGTAGCTTACTGATCGAGTGTATGCATTGGCGAACGCTGCGCGGCCTTCTTCCAGCATCGTGACCAGAGTCAGAATGGCCTGTACCAGATCGACTGGCTCAAAGCCCCCCACCACGATGGGAACGCGATACGCGCACGCCATCTCCTCATACTCTTTGCAGCCGACAACGGTACAGACATGGCCCGGCGCAATAAATCCCTGCACGCGACAGGCCGACGACGCAAGCAGAGCGCGAATGGCAGGCGGCACCAGCACATGCGAGGCCAGCAGTGAAAAATTCTGGAGACCTTCCCGCTCGGCCTGATAGACGGCCATCGCATTCGCCGGAGCCGTTGTTTCAAATCCAACGGCCAGAAAAATTACGGTGCGTTCGGGATGCGCGCGTGCA
>DAHXNK010000075.1 GCA_027365415.1 Acidobacteriaceae bacterium | reverse complement strand
GCACCAGACTTCCTGTGAATTGCGCTGCGCCATTGAATAGGTTGTCGAAGAATGAGTATAGGGTATTCACTACGTTATACACAATAAGAGCATCGCATGTGGGATTACCACCTCCGCCAATGGAACATGCAATTGCAGTAGCTACTGCAATCCCATCGCCCACTCCCTTTCCAAAATCACCCCCAAACCCAGGGATCAGCGACGCTAGCCCCGATGGGCCACATGCTGCCTTACTGTTATCTATGCTACAGGCAATCGTAATCGCAGCAGCAACAAAGGGTACAAGGTTCCCAGCCCCTACATTCGTGCTGAAAGTTGTACCAAATACTGCATTAAATCCAGAATTGACCCCATTTGCCAAGGGAACAAGTAGAGATGAAAAACCAAAAGCTACAACAGATGCAACCGGATTACATGGATTAAATCCATTTATTGTTCCTATTCCATTGTTAAATAACTTACCGTACCCTTTACACGGGCTTCCTCCCACACCGTTGGCCCATCCACCCGTCTCCCCACTTGGATCAACATACACTAGCGGGTTATTTTCGACATAGTTATATCGATTCAGGCTTTGTGGGTTGAGCAGGTCATAGCTGCCGTTGTAGGGGTCGGGGCGCAGCCAGCGGCTCTGTGCCACGGAGTAGTTCCTATACCACGCATGGTCGCTGCCGTTGATCGCATCCTGATCCAGGCCCGTGTAGAGATAGGCATCGCCCGTCGAGTTACTCACCGCCTGCCCATACGGAGTAAGTAAGTCACTGCCCGTCACGTTGCCCGAACCATCCGTGGTGGCGACCACAGAGCCTTCATGGTCGAGCAGCCGATACTCTGGCGCCTGACTGCCCACCACCTCGCCCAGTAGGCCTGCCCAGATCATGTCCGTCCACGCTCCGCTGGAGGGATTGTACAGCGCCATCGCCCTCCCGCCAAAGTATACGACCTCGCCCGCATAACTGCCACCAACCTTCGCCACCCGCTGCTGCAATGCGTCGTAGACATACTGCGCGGATTACAGATGCGCCGAAAACTCTAAGGAAACTCTTCTCCAGTTCTTATTGCGAGACCGCATTCCCTCAGGGACGGAAGCCCAAAGGAATTTTGTATCTACTTACGGCTGGACTAAAGTCCCGCCCCTTCAAGGCTGGACTTGTGCAGAGATTTCCTAATAGCTCTTGTAGGTCGGATTAAATGCGGGGCGCGGTTGCGCGTGAATAAAGGCGGCCACATCCCAGGCATCCTGGGCCAACAAGGCTCCCTTGCGGTTCTGCGGCATGTTGGATTGTACAAACGCGGCCATCGTCGCCAAACGGTTCATGCCCGCGCCGTCGTTGAAGGAGCTTGGCCCCCATAGCGGAGGAAAAAGCGGTGGACTTCCTGCGCCATTTTTTCCATGACAGCCGAGACATTGGGAAGCATAAATCTGCGCTCCGTGAACCGGATTCGGGATCAACGCTGGGAGTGGAGCGAGACCTTGATCCACAAAGGGAAGATGCGTGGGTTGCGGCTGAGAGAGCCACTGAAAGTAGTCCATCAGCGCGCGCATCTCGCGGCTGTCATACGGCAAGGGACGGCCATTCTCGCTGCGCGTAAAACATTCTTCGATGCGATCCTGGAGGGAAATCAGATGGCCTGCGCGCTTGCTGTACATCGGAAACCGCTTGGCAACCCCCACCAAGGGCATCGCGTAGGGAGCAATGCCGCCTTCGATATGGCAATCACTGCACGCAATTCGGCTACCGGTGTAGTGTGCCGCATACCAAGGTGTCTCGCGAAAAAGATGGATGCCATAGCGGATACTGTCGCCCGACGGCCCGCTGGGAAGCGTGTCTGGATCGGGAGTCTGCCACGCCGCCCAGATGAGCGGCTTGGTCTTGCCGTGCCACTTGAAAAACTGGAGATGTCCCAAGCCAAGCCACACCGACAGCACATACATCGTGGCTGCAAACACCCCGATCGCAATGAGGCTCCATTTCTTCATCAGCGTCCCTGAACAGCAGGCGACACGTAGGAGCCAAAACCGTAGGCGTGATACGCTGCCTGCGCCTCCTTCGATTGCAGATAGGCAACCCAGGCCCGCGCTACCTCTGGATGAGGAGCATGGCGCAGGACTGCCGCTGCATAAATGGCAGTTGTATTCCGGTTGGCCGGAATCGCGATGCCCGTAATGGGATTCCCAATTTTTTCCTGGAACGCCACCTCGGATGCCCAAGTGATGCCTGCATCGGCTTGTCCTGCCAGAATGCGCATGGGAGTTTCGCGATGATGGATGTGCGTCAGATAGGTAGCGCCACTCTGCACCTTGGTCTGATACACGCTGCGCTCCAGCGCATCGCCCCCGGCCTTGCGCAGCGAGGCTTCAATTTGGCGCGCAACTCCTTCCCATGCCGGGTTGGGCATGGAAAGCGTCACGTCTGCGCGGCCCATATCCTGCAAGGAGCGGATATGCTTGGGGTTCCCTGCCCGCGACATAATGGCCAGATTGTTGGTGGCGTAGGCTACGGGTGTCTCCACGGTTTGCTGCTGCGCCATCGCTTGCAGCGCGCGCGCTCCAGCCTCCATCACATCGGGCTGGACGCGCAGCGTGAAATTTCCCAGCGTCAGCGTGTTGTTGTTGGCGATCTGCTGGCGCAGAATTCCCGGAGGCAGCGTCTCGTAAAAAATGTGTCCGCGCAGTTCGGGATGCAACGTCACAAATCCGGCGATCAACCGAGGCAGAACAAAAAATTGGTTGCCACCGATGAAGAGAACCAGTTTGGCATTCTCAGGATTACCATGTAGGTCGGGAATGTTATCAACATCTCCGACCTGGAAGGCGTATCCCTTTTCGGTTGCGGGATTGTTGGCCCCCTGGCTCCAGGGCGGCACGGCCTGCGCGCGAAGCGGCAGACCGCATCCCAGAGCAATGGTCACTGCGAAAATCGCGCCCAGAATGTTCCGTCGATTCAGCATCGGATTGCCTTCCTTGCCGCGCTTGTACAACCTAGATCGTGGTGTAGGCGAAGTTCCCCTCGTTTTGCAGCATGGCAATGGCAGCCACCATTGCGGGAACAATCAGAACACCCGGCAGGATATGTTTTTGCAACTCCTTCACGACTTCCTGCTGCGTCTGCGTCAGCTTGTGAATATGGATAATAGCCAGAGCTTGCGATTCGGTTGCGAGATGGCAGCTTAAGAACTGGACGCCGCGCCGTTGCAGCGCCTGGATGCTGGTATCGTGATAGAAAGAAGCCGGATTATTGGGGTCTTTCGAGGCATAGACGGGAGGATTGCCATGCAGGCTTTCATAAAATATATTTCGCGTGGCAGGCTTGCCAGTCTTAGGATCATCAATCTTCAATCCCGCGCCGATCTGGTATTTCTCCCAAATGTAGTCATCAAAGTTAAGCAGGTTGGATGGGCCATGCGTGGCGCTTACAATTTTGATCTGATCCGCTGGAATGCCAAACCCTAACTGCAATCCGTCCAGAGAATTTTTAATGTGAGCCAGAAACGTTCCATTGTTAACTCCAACCACATCGTAAAGCTGCTTGGCTCGCGCCGGATGTTTGAGCAATTGATTAAACTCTGCCATCTTCCAATCGACAGGCGTGTACAGAAACGGGGGCAGGCTTGCAGGCGCCGCCTCTGCGTTTACAGCGGTTCCTAATGCGGCTAATGCGGCCAGTCCCGCTGTGGCTTGACCGAAAAATGACCTACGGCTGATGGAATCCATGCACACTCTCCTTGGTTAGGGTTGGACGTAGACGGAAGCAGCGATCCAACCGTCCCGAACGATTCGTTATTTTTATGGATGGAACTTTACGCCCACATCCGTTTCGATGCATCGCGTGCTTCCGGGGATTCAGATTCAGGATGGATGCGCCTCTTGCTGAACCCGAACTACATGCCATCGTAGTTGGGGCCGCCGCCGCCCTCTGGTGGTGTCCAATGAATAATCTGGTACGGATCCATGATATCGCAGGTCTTGCAGTGGACGCAGTTAGCGAAGTGGATGTGCAGCTCTTTTTGCTGGGTAGAACCGCTCCCCTCTGACGTTTCCACCATCTCCTCCTCGACCATTTCATAGACCGATGCCGGACAAAAATGCTGGCATGGATTGCCAAACTCCTGCGTGCAGCGGCGATTGCAGATATCGAGATCGGCAATCACCAGATGCGTGGGTTGATCGTCTTCATGTCGCGTGCCCGCGTGGTAGACATCGGTCAGCTTGTCAAAGGTGAGCTTGCCATCGCCTTTGGCCGGGCCAAGAAACTGCGCGCGCGCATCATCGGAAACGCTGCATGTGCCGAGGTGCTGCATGTTTTTGTAGCCGGGAGAGCACTTGAAATCCGGGCCAAGATTTGCGCCGCCCAAAACCTGCTGAATGCCCGCCTTGACCATGCCAGGCAGCAGGCCATGCTCAAATGCCTGATGGAAGTTGCGCACTGGATACAGTTCCTCGCGCATCCAACTGGCATCGACGCGCGTTTTGTACGCTGCAAGCTGCGTGGTCGAAGCATCGCCGCTGCGGAGCGCATCAAAGGCTGTCTCGGCTGCCAACATGCCGCTCTTGATGGCCAGATGAATGCCCTTCAATCGCTGCGAGTTCAGAAATCCCGCCGAGTCGCCAGCCAGCATCCAGCCGTGGCCGTAGAGCTGCGGCAGACAATTCCAGCCGCCATAAGGCAGGCTCTTCGCGCCGTAGCGAATCATCTTTCCATCGGCAAGAATGCCGCGCAGAAAAGCATGCTCCTTGAACGATTGAAAGGCGTGGTGTGGATCAGTGCGCGGGTCGGCGTAATCCAGGCCCATCACAAAGCCGACGGAAATCTCTGTGCTACTGATGCCATAAATCCAGGCCCCGCCAAATTCTTTTGTGGTGAGCGGATATCCCAGCGTGTAGAGCACCTCGCCCGGTGCGATGCGCCCTGCGGGAATCTCCCATAACTCCTTGATGCCCACGCCGTAGACCTGCGCGTGTTCTGGATTCTCCAGTTGAAATTTCTGCGCAATTTGCTGCGTACAGGAGCCACGCGCTCCCTCGGAAAAGATCGTCACTTTGGAGTGCAGATCATACCCGGCCTCGAAATTGCTCTTCGGCTGGCCGTTCTTGTCTACGCCTTTGTCGTCGGTGCGCACGCCCAGCACGCGCTCGCCATCCAGCAGCACATCCGTGCCCGCAAAGCCAGTAAAAATCGTGATGCCCACCTCTTCGACCTTTTGCGCCATCCACTTTACAAATTTATTGATGGAGATCACATAGTTGCCGTGGTCGCGCATCGGTGGCGGCGTGATGGGAAATTTATGCTGGCCCGCACGGGTGAGCAGATAGACGGATTCTTTGTGTACCTGGCCATCGAGCGGCGCTTCCTTTTCAAAGCCCGGCAGCAATTCATTCATGGAGCGTGGATCGAGCAGCGCGCCGGAGAGGCAGTGCTGGCCTGCCTCGCGGGCCTTTTCCAGCACATAGATGTTTTCTTTGCTCATCGGCGCATCAGGATGCGCGGCATTGTGCGCGTCAATCAACTGCGCCAGACGCAGCGCGCAGGCCATCCCCGCCGGGCCGCCGCCAACGATCACCACATCGGCTTCCATCTGCGGTCGGTCAACGCCTTCGAGCGATTTGCGAAAGTGGATCATAAGGAAACATCTCCGCTCCCTGTCGGGTGCGGGTGCCCTAGGTCTCGCTTTTGAGACCTGGGATATAGCGCACGCTCAAGATGCGTCATTCTTCGATTCCTTCGTACTACACACCGGCTTTGGCTTTTTGAATCTCTTCGGTCAGCGCGGGAACAATGTCGAACAAATTACCAACAATGCCGATGTCAGCAATCTCGAAGATCGGAGCTTCGGCATCTTTATTGATGGCGATGATCGACCGCGCTCCCTTCATGCCGACAATGTGCTGAATCGCTCCGCTGATGCCCAGCGCAATGTACAGCTTGGGCGCAACCGTCTGGCCGGAGCTGCCAATCTGTCGGTCAAGCGGCAGCCAGCCCGCATCGCAGATGGGCCGCGAGGCCGCCAGTTCACCGCCGAGCGCCGTGGCCAGCGCTTCCGCCAGCGCGATATTTTTTTGTTCCTTGATGCCGCGACCCACGGCCACGATAATCTCGGCCTGCGATAAATCGACGGACTGTTTGGCCTCTTGAAAAATCTCATGCGCCGCGACGCGGATCACGCCATCAGGAATCGTGACATTCAGCGTCTCAATCGGCGCGGTTCCTGCGGCGGCCAAGTCGCCACGAAAAGCCGCGTTCTGAAACGTGACCAGATATGGCCCCTCGCCCGCAAAGGAAACATCGGCGGCAAACTTTCCTTGAAACATCTGCCGCGTAAAAATCAGCTTGCCATTCTCATGTTTGTAGCCGATGACATCGGAGATCACCGTGGTACCCAGTGCCAGCGCCAGACTCGGCGCAAAATCGCGCACCTGATAAGTATGCGGCAGCAGGATCAGCTTGTAGGAGTGTGTAGCAAGAAATTCGCGCAGCGTGTACACATAAGCGTCCGCCGTGTAGGCATCCAGTTGCGGCGAGGCGAGCGCGTAGATTTTTGCAGCTTGCCTGCCCGCCAGTTCCTGCGCGACGCTGCCGATGCCGCTGCCGAGAATGGCAATCTCAACCGTGCCGCCAATGTCTTTGGCGATCGCTTGCGCGGCAGCCACTGTCTCCAGCGAGACGCGGTTCAGATGTCCAGCGTGCTGCTCCGCGATGACCAGAATCATTTCTGCCATGCAGCGTTCCTGATTCTTAACGTTAGGGCAACAGGTTTAGTTGAACTCCGGCACACCGCGACGCAGCACAGAGCCAGTAAACCAGAGGGTCAGCGATAGCACACCCGCCAGAATCATGTAGTAGCCCATCGGATGAATCCAGCCGGGACCATAGGTGAAATCCTGTCCAGCCCAGACGGTAAGCAAAATGGCGACAAACCCAAACTGCGTCCCCATCACCTGCAACATCAGGCCGCGTTGGCGGCGCTTGTCGAGCGCAACCACCTGGTCAGGTGTCAGGTTGCGTTCTTCAACGGGTATCAACATATTCGGCATTGCGGTTCTCCTTTACAGCTTGACAGCGGTCATGCAAATCTTTCGGGCGCGTCGCAGGCGGGATTCTCCCCGCAGACTTTCCTCCCATTTCCATTAAAACACGCGAACCTCATTTCGGAGTTTCTCCACCAGCTTCTTGGCGAGTTCTACCGACGTGCCTTCCAGCATTTCGGTCTTCTTTTGCTTGACGGGAACATACAGGCGCTCAACGACTTGCAGGTTTTTTCCCAGCTTGCCCTGCACGTCGGCCAGCGTCAGTCGTTTGACGGGCTTATTTTTTGCCTGCTTGATGCCAATCAGCGTGGCGTAGCGCAGTTTGTTGATGCCGCTCTGGATGGTCAGCACGCAGGGCAGCGGCATATCGAGCATCTGGTAATGTCCAGCTTCGAGTTCGCGCTTCAGGCGCACGCCGCTCTCCGTCTTCTCAATGCCGATGATGATGGTCGCGTGCGGCCAGTGCAGCAACTCCGCCAGCAGCACGCCGGTCTGTGCAAAGCCATAGTCGTCGGATTGCAGCCCGGTAAAGATCATGTCAAAGCTCTCGCCTTCCAGAGCAGCGGCCAGGGCGCGGGCCGTGTTGACGGCATCCATGCCCACAAAGCCGTCGTCTTCCAGATGAATGGCGCGATCGGCTCCCTTGGCCAGCGCCTCACGCAATACTTGCTGCGCGCGCGTTGGCCCCGCTGTAATGACGACCACTTCGCCGCCATGCTTTTCCTTCTGGCGCAACGCCTCTTCCAGCGCATACGCATCCGGCTCATTCACCTCGTAGGAGATGTCGTCGCGAATCCACGTCCCACTCTCATTCAGCTTGAGTGGCGCGTCCTTCTGCGGAACCTGCTTGAGACAAACCAGAATTTTCATAAATATCTTTTTAGCCGAAATGGTTGTTCGATGTCCCGATGCGCCAGTGTAACTGAATCTTCATCCCGTGGTCGAGCGCTTTTGCGTAGGATAGGGCCATGTCCATTTTTCAAGTCATTCTTCTCTCCATTGTTCAGGGGTTGGCCGAGTTGCTGCCCGTCTCCAGTTCCGCGCACGTTGT